>JBCBWF010000006.1:0-41850 GCA_039817245.1 Pseudomonadota bacterium
CATCGCCGCTGCCGGGCCCCCAGACCACGCCGGTCGCGCGCCGGCTGCCGAGGGCGACGCTGACGAAGCTGCCCGGCACCAGCGAGGCGCCCTCGGCCACGCGGTAGTCGAGCGGGCCCTCGAAGGGCATGGGCAGCATCACGCCCACCCGGTCGCCCGGGCCGAGCGGCAGCGTCTCGCGCGCGGCGGGCTCGGGCTGCGGCGCCGGCGCATCCGCGCGCCGGCCGGGCGACGGGCGGGTCACAGATCCGCCCATGCCGGCCCCCTTCCGCACGCGCCGCCCCGATCCCGGCTTGGCCGGCCGCGGGCGCTTGGGCTAGGGTCCGGCCAAACCGCCGCGAGGCCGTATCGGCACGGGTAGAAAGGATCCCCCATGAAGTTCTTCGTCGACACCGCGGATATCGCGGAGATCCGCGAGCTGGCCGCCACCGGCATGGTCGACGGGGTGACCACCAACCCCTCGCTCATCCACAAATCCGGGCGGGATTTCATCGAGGTCACCCGGGAGATCTGCACGGTGGTCGAGGGCCCGGTTTCCGCCGAGGTGACCGCGACCGAGGCGGACGCCATGATCGCCGAGGGCCGCAAGCTCGCCGCCATCGCGCCCAACATCGCGGTCAAGGTGCCGCTGACCTGGGCGGGGCTGCGCGCCTGCAAGACGCTCTCGGACGAGGGACGGATGGTCAATGTCACTCTCTGCTTCACCGCGAACCAGGCGCTGCTGGCCGCAAAGGCCGGGGCCAGCTTCATCTCGCCCTTCATCGGCCGGCTCGACGATATCGGGCTCGACGGTATGGAGCTGATCGCCGAAATCCGCCAGATCTACGACAACTACCACTTCAAGACGGAGATTCTCGCCGCGTCCATCCGCAGCGTGAACCATGTGGCCGAGGCCGCCAAGATCGGGGCGGATGTCGCCACCCTGCCGCCGGGCGTGCTGAAGAAGCTCGCCGATCATCCGCTGACGGACAAGGGCCTCGCCGCCTTCCTGGCCGACTGGGCCAAGACCGGCCAGACGATCCTGGCCTGAGCGGGGGACGGGGGATGGAGCACGGCGCAGGGGGCGCCCCGGTCAGCCTGGATGCGGAGGAGCGCGAGCTGGTGCGCGCCCTGCTGCTGGCCGAGCCGGAGCTGGTGCTGGGCGACGATGCGGTGATGCGCGCGCTGATCCGCGCCACGGGACCGCTCGACCGCAATGTGGTGGATCTGCGCGACAAGCTGGTGGAGCGGATGGAGGAGAGGCTCGCCAAGCTCGTCCATACCAACCGCTCGGTGATCGCGGCGGCCTACGAGAACGTCGCCTCCACCCGCTCGGTGCACGAGGCCGTGCTGCGCCTGATGGCGGCGCAGGATCTGGCCGGTTTCGCCGGCGCGCTGACGGAGGAGGCGCCGGGGCGCTTCGCCATCGAGATCGCGCGGCTCTGCATCGAGGCGGATGTGGACCATGTGGCGGAGGCGGACAGGCTCGGCCCCGGCGGGCGGGGCGTGATCGTCCTGCCCCGCGGGATGGTGGAGCAGTACTGCGCGGTGGATGCGCCGGACCCGGCCAAGGCGGCGGCGCGGGGCGTGTTGCTGCGACCGGCGCCGCGGGAGGCGACGCTGATCTACGACCGGGCCGATCTGGGCTCGGAGGCGCTGATGCGGCTCGATCTCTCCACGGGCGTGGGGCTCCTGGCGCTGGGGGCCGCGGATCCCGAGCGGTTCTCGCCCGAGCAGGGCACGGAGTTGCTCGCCTTCTTCGCGCGTGTGGTGGCGGGGCTCGCCGAGCGGCATCTGGGCGCGCCGGAGATGGGGCCGGGATGAGCGGTGGCGGCGAGACGCTGCTCTCGGCAGAGGCCGAGGCGCTCGCCCAGCGCTGGATCGCTCATCTCGGCGCCACCCGCGGCCGGAGCGCGCTGACGCAGACCGCCTATGGCGCTGCGCTGCGGCGCTTTCTCGGCTTCATGGCGCGGCACAGGGCCGGGCCCATGGGGCGCGCGGCGCTGGGGGCGTTGACGGTCTCGGACTTCCGCGCCTGGATGGCGGGCGAGCGGATGCGCGGGCTCTCGGCCCGGGCGCTGGCGCGGGATCTCGCCGCGATCCGCGGCTTCTTCGCCTGGCTGGAGGAGGCGGAGGGGGTGGCGAACGCTGCCGTCCTCGTGCTCCGCTCGCCTAAGGTCGCGCGCGGCCTGCCCCGGCCCGTGGCGGCCGGGGACGCCTTCGCGATTCTCGAGACCGTCTCGGCCGAGCGCGCGCCCTGGGTGCGGGCGCGCGATGCGGCGGCGCTCACGCTGATCTGGGGGGCGGGGTTGCGCATCTCCGAGGCGCTGGGGCTCCGCCAGCGCGACGCGCCGCTGGGGACGAGCCTGCGCGTGCTCGGCAAGGGCGCCAAGCCGCGCGAGGTGCCGGTGCTGGCGGTGGCGGCGGAGGCGGTGGAGCGATACCGCGCCCTCTGTCCCCACGCGCCGGGGCCGGAGGATGCGCTCTTTCTCGGAGTGCGGGGCGGGGCGCTCGATGCGGGCACGCTGGAGGCGGCGATGGCCGAGGCACGCGCCGCCCTCGGCCTGCCGGCGAGCGCCACGCCCCATGCGCTGCGCCACGCCTTCGCCACGCAGCTCCTCGCCGCCGGCGGGGATCTGCGCGCGATCCAGACGCTGCTGGGTCACGCCTCGCTCTCGAGCACGCAGGTCTACACGGCCGTGGATCCGGGCCGGCTGGAGGCGGCCTATGCCGCGGCGCATCCCCGCGCCCGGCGCCCTCGCTGATCGGGCCACCGCGCCGGTGACGACGCTCAAGGAGGTCCCGGGTCCAGCCCGGGCCCCGCGGCGGGCGGCACCGAGACGCGATCAGCGCAGGCCTCAGCCGATCGCCTCGCGCAGCGCCGCCATCTTCTTCTCCACGAAGCCAAAGGTCGCCTCGTCGGAGAGCCGGCCGTCCTCGCCGAACTTCGTGCCGGCGCGCCCGACGAAGACCTCCGGCTGGAACACCATCTTCACGCCGAAGGGCACGAGCATGAGATAGAGCGCCGCGGTGGAACGCTCCCCGCCCGCGAGCCCGGCGGTCGCCGAGAGCACCGCCACGGGCTTGCCCATGGTCGGCATGGGCTTGCGCCGGCTCACCCAGTCGAGCGCGTTCTTCAGCACCCCCGGCGGCGCCTTGTTGTATTCCGGCGTGCAGAGGACGATGGCATCAGCCGCCGCGATCTGGTCCATCAGCACGGTCACCGGCGCGGGAACGCCCTCGGCCTCCACATCCTCGTTGAAGAGCGGAAGGTTCAGATCCGCCAGCGCGAACTCCGCCTCGCCGAAGGCCCGTGCCGCCTCGCGCACGAGCTTGGTGTTGAAACTCTCCCGCCGGAGCGAGCCCGAGATGCCGAGCAGCTTGACCATCGCCTGTCCCCTTCCTGGTTGCGCTTGGCGCGGAGGCTACCCGGTTTGCTGCCGCGGTCGAGCCCAATATCGCTCCCGCAGCGATTGTGATGGCGCGGCGGCGGTGCGGCTTGGCCCACGGCCCGCAAAGCGCCAGCGGCGGTTTGCGGGCGGTAGAACCGATCGCGGCGCGAAGCGCTGCGATGCCGCTCTGACATTCCCTGAACGGCGCTGAGCGGCCGGGTCGCGGACGCGCCCCCGCGCCCCCCGGCGCCTTACGCGTGGATGGCGCCCATGCCGCAGGCCAGCGCCGCCTCGCGCACCGCCTCGGAATAGGTCGGATGCGCATGGCAGGTCATGGCGAGATCCTCGGCCGACGCACCGAACTCCATGGCCATGCAGACCTCGTGGATCAGATCGCCCGCGCCGGGGCCGATGATATGCGCCCCCAGGATACGGTCGGTCGTCTTGTCCGCCAGCAACTTCACGAAACCGTCCGCCACCAGATTGGCCTTCGCGCGGCCATTGGCGAGGAACGGGAACTTGCCCACCTTGTAGGCGATCCCGGCCTCCTTCAGCGCCTCTTCCGTGTGGCCGACGCTCGCCACCTCCGGCGCGGTGTAGATCACGCCCGGGATGACGGCGTAGTTCACATGGCCGTGCTTGCCGGCGATGGTGTCGGCCACGGAGACGCCCTCGTCCTCGGCCTTGTGGGCGAGCATCGGGCCCGTCACCACATCGCCGATCGCGTAGACGCCAGGCACGTTCGTGGCCAGATGCGCATTGGTCTTCACCTGCCCGCGCTCGGTCATCTCCACGCCCAGCCTGTCGAGCCCGAGCCCCGCGGTGTAGGGCCGCCGGCCGGTGGCGAGCAGCACCACATCGGCCTCCGCCTCATGGGCGCTGTCGTCCTTGCGCAGCGTGTAGGCCACCTTCAGCGCGTTGCCCTTCTCCACCCCCTGCACGGCCGCGCCCATCACGAACTTCATGCCCTGCTTGGTGAGGATCTTCTGGAACTGCCGGCGGATTTCCTCGTCATTGCCCGGGATGATCTGGTCGAGGAACTCGATCACGGTCACCTCGGCGCCGAGGCGGGACCAGACGGAGCCGAGCTCGAGCCCGATCACCCCGCCGCCGATCACCACCATGCGCTTCGGCACCGCCGTCAACTCCAGCGCGCCGGTGGAGGTCACGACGCGCTTCTCGTCGACCTCCACGCCCGGCAGCGAGGACGGCTCCGAGCCGGTCGCGATCACGATGTTCCTGGTGGTGTGCACCTCTTCGCCGACGCGCACCTGGCCCGGGTTCACGATCTCGCCCCAACCGCGGATGTAGTCGATCTTGTTCTTCTTGAACAGGAATTCGATCCCGGAGGTGTTCTGGTCGATAGCGTTCTGCTTGTATTTGAGCATCTGCGGGATATCGACTTCGATCTCGCGCGCGCGGATGCCCATGGTGGCGAAGTTGCCCTCGGCCTCGTGCAGCAGCTCGGAGGCATGCAGCATCGCCTTGGACGGGATGCAGCCGACATTGAGGCAGGTGCCGCCCAGCGTGCCGCGCCCTTCCACGCAGCCCACCTTCAGCCCGTGCTGCGCGGCGCGGATGGCGCAGACATAGCCGCCCGGACCCCCTCCGATCACGATCACGTCGTAGTCAGCCATCCGTTTTTCCTTCCCTCTCCTTCCCGCGCGCATCGCGCAGGAGCACGAAGATGTACCAAGTGGCCACGAGGCTCAGCACCGCCTCGAGCGCAAAGACCGCTCCGACGAAGCCGCTGTAGCGCTTCGCCTCGACGAAAGTGACAACGGCCAGCACGAGGTAGAGACCGCCGCCGAGAAACATGTCGCGCGCCCGCACGCGGATGAGCGCCAGCCGGGTGAGCGCTGCCTGCGCGAGCAGAAAGAGCGAGAGCTCCGCGCCAAGCTCCATGCCGCCGAAGGGCGCGACCAGCGCGAGAAAGAGCAGAAAGCCGATCTGGATCTTGAGGGCGCGCTCGACCACGCGCTCCTCGAAGCTCTCGCCGGTGATGGTGAGGGCGCCGGCGAGCCAGTCGAAGGCGCGCGTCGCGATACGGTTGTCGCGTCCGGGCAGGGCCGCCATCAGCCACCCGCTCCTGCCGATCCACCCGCCTCCGCGACCGGGCCGCCGAGAAGCGCGGCGAGCAGCATGGCCAGCGTCGCGCCCATGGCCACCCCCCAGACCGCCGAGCGCAGCCACGGGATCCCGGCCCAGTAGCAGGGCAGATAGGCAATGCGCGCGAGGAGATAGACCACCGCAGCCGCCCCGGTGAACCCGCTCGACGCCCCGCCGAGCACGACGACGACCACCGCGGGCGTGAAGAAGGCGAGCCCTTCGATATGGTTCTGGAAGGCGCGCTGCAGCCGCGCCGTGCGCGCCGAGAGCGGCGCGGGCATCTCCCCGTCCCGCGGCCCCGCGAGCCAGACCGTGCCCACCTCCCGGTTCGCCGGCACCGCGAAGAGCAGGAGCTGCACCATCGCCAGCAGCACCGAGAGGCCCAGAACCTGCAGCTCGAGCGCCATTCAGCGCTCCGCCAGCGCTAGCCGCAGGCCGAAGCCCGCGAAGGCGGCCGCCACGCTCCGCCGCACCCAGACAAGCACCCCCGGGCGGCGCAGCACCCGCTCACCGAGCAGCGCCGCAAAGGCCCCGTAGAGCACGAAGACCGCAAAGGTCATCGCCATGAAGACCGCGCCGAGCCCCAGCATCTGCGCTGTCACCGAGCCCGCCGCCGGATCCACGAACTGCGGCAGGAACGCCATGAAGAAGATCGAGAGCTTCGGGTTCAGCACGTTGATCAGCATGCCCGTGCGCGCGATCCGCAGATAGCCGCGCGCCTCGGCCCGCCCGTCGAGCGCGATCGGCCCGCTCTCGCGCAGCGTCTGCCAGGCGAGATAGAGGAGATAGAGCACGCCCGCGATCTTGATCGCCTGGAAGAGCAGCGCGCTCGCATGCAGCACCGCCGCGAGGCCGAGGATCGAGGCGAGCATCGCCGGCACGATCCCCAGCGTGCAGCCGAAGGCCGCGGCGATGCTGGCAGCGCGCCCGCATGCCAGCCCGGTGGCGACCGTGTAGACCACCCCGGTTCCGGGCGCGACCACCACCACCAGCGCGGTCAGCAGGAACTCGATGCTCATCGCCGCCCTGTCCTTTCGCTCCGCCGCCCCGGCTCAGAGATCCATCAGCAGCCGGCGCGGGTCCTCGAGACCGTCCTTCACGCGCACGAGGAAGGTCACCGCCTCCTTGCCGTCGATGATCCGGTGATCGTAGCTCAGCGCCAGATACATCATCGGCCGCGCCACGATCTGCCCGTCGATCACCATCGGGCGCTGCTGGATCTTGTGCATGCCGAGGATGCCGGACTGCGGCGGGTTCAGGATCGGGCTCGACATCAGCGAGCCATAGACCCCGCCATTGGAGATGGTGAAGGTGCCGCCCTGCATCTCCGCCATGGAGAGCTTGCCGTCGCGCGCCTTGACGCCGTACTCCGCGATCTTCTTCTCGATCGCGGCGAAGCTCATGGCATCGGCATCGCGCACCACCGGCACCACCAGGCCCTGCGGCGTGCCGACGGCGACGCCCACATGGCAGTACTGCTTGTAGACCAGCTCGTCGCCGTCGATCTCGCCGTTGACGGCGGGGATCTCCTTCAGCGCATGGCAGCAGGCCTTCACGAAGAAGCTCATGAAGCCGAGCTTCACGCCGTGCTTCTTCTCGAAGACCTCCTTGTACTCCTTGCGGATATCCATCACCGCGGTCATGTCCACCTCGTTGTAGGTGGTGAGCATCGCGGCAGTGTTCTGCGCCTCCTTCAGACGGCGCGCGATGGTCTGGCGGAGACGCGTCATCTTCACGCGCTTCTCGCGCGCACCGTCCTCGGCGGGCGCGGCGGGTGCCGGCGCGGGTACCGGCGGGCGCGCGGCGCGCGGGGCGGCCGCGGCGCGGGCCACATCCTCCTTCATGATCCGGCCGTCGCGCCCGCTGCCGTCGACCTCGGCGGGGCTGAGCCCGGCCTCGGCCATGGCCTTCTTCGCGGAGGGCGCGTGCTCGATCCCGGTGGCGACAGCGGCTGCCGGCGCAGCGGCGGCCGGTGCGGGCGCCGCGACGGCCCCGCCGGCCCCGGCACCGATCTTCGCCAGCAGCGCCCCGAGGCCCACCGTCTGGCCCTGCTGCGCCACGATCTCGCTCAGCGTGCCGGCGGCGGGGGCGGGCACCTCCACGCTCACCTTGTCCGTCTCGAGCTCGCAGAGCACCTCGTCGGCCGCCACCGCGTCGCCCACGGCCTTGAACCAGGTCGCCACCGTCGCCTCGGTCACCGATTCGCCGAGCGTCGGCACCACCACGTCGACGCTCGCGCCGCCGGTCGCGGCAGGGGGCGCGTCCGGGCGGGTGGGCGGGACCGAGGGTGCGGCCGGCGCAGCGGCTGCCGGGGAGGACGCGCCCCCGTTCGCGGCCACGCCCGCCGCCATGCCCGACGCAACGCCTGCACCGGGGCCGTCCTCGATCGTGGCGAGCAGCGCATCGACACCGACGGTCGCCCCCTCCTCGGCCACCAGCGCGCCGAGCGTGCCCGCGGCGGGCGCCGGCACCTCCACGCTCACCTTGTCGGTCTCGAGCTCGCAGAGAACCTCATCCACCGACACCGCGTCGCCCGGCTTCTTGAACCAGGTCGCCACCGTGGCCTCCGTCACCGATTCGCCCAGCGTCGGTACGCGCACTTCCATCGTCATCGCCTGTCATCCCCGTCCCTTGGCCCTCAGCGGGGCGTTACTTCCCGCCGATGCCCAGCGCCGCCGCGACCAGCGCGTCCTGCTCGGCCCTGTGCTGGCTCGCGAGCCCCGTCGCCGGCGACGCCGAGGCCGGCCGGCCCGCATAGTTCGGCCGCGTGGTCTTGGCCCCGATCCGCTCGAGCACCCATTCGATATTCGGCTCCACGAAGAACCAGCCGCCCTGGTTTTTCGGTTCCTCCTGGCACCAGACCATGTCCGCGTTCGGGAACCGCGCGAGCTCGCGCGTGAGGCTGAGCGCGGGGAACGGATAGAACTGCTCGAGGCGCATGATGTAGACGTCCTCCAGCCCCTCCGCGTCCCGCTTCTCCAGAACGTCGTAATAGACCTTGCCGGAGCAGAGCACGACCCGGCGGATCTTGTCGTCCGCGGCCAGCTTCAGATCCGTGTTGCCCATCTCCGCGTCGTCCCAGAGCACGCGGTGGAAGCTCGACCCTTCCGCCAGTTCCGAGAGCTTGGAGACGCAGCGCTTGTGGCGCAGCAGCGATTTCGGCGTCATCAGCACCAGCGGCTTGCGGAAGCTGCGATGGAGCTGGCGGCGCAGGATGTGGAAGTAGTTCGCCGGCGTCGTGACATTGGCCACGATCCAGTTGTCCTCCGCCGACATCTGCAGGAAGCGCTCGAGGCGCGCCGAGGAGTGCTCGGGCCCCTGCCCCTCATAGCCATGCGGCAGCAGCAGCACGAGGCCCGACATGCGCAGCCATTTGCGCTCGCCCGACGAGATGAACTGATCGATCATGATCTGCGCACCGTTGGCGAAATCGCCGAACTGCGCCTCCCAGAGCACCAGCGCCTTGGGCTCGGAGAGCGAGTAGCCGTATTCGAAGCCGAGCACCGCATACTCCGAGAGCATCGAGTCGATCACCTCGAACTCCGCCTGCCCCGGCTCGATATGCTTGAGCGGGAAGTAGCGCTCTTCGGTGGCCTGGTCGGTGATGCCCGAATGGCGCTGGGAGAAGGTGCCGCGCACCGAATCCTGCCCCGCGAGGCGCACCTTGTACCCCTCGGTCAGGAGCGTGCCGAAGGCCAGCGCCTCGGCGGTCGCCCAGTCGATCCCCTCGCCGGTCTCGATCATATTGGCCTTGGCGTCGAGGATCCGGCTGATCGTGCGGTGCGGCTTGAAGCCCTCCGGCAGCCGGGTGAGCGACTGGCCGACGCGGCGCAGGATCTCGTGCTGCACGGCGGTCTGGCCGCGCTGATACTCGCCCTCGCCGGGCCCGAGGCCCTGCCAGCGACCGTCCAGCCAGTCCGCCTTGTTCGGCTTGTAGTCCTTGCCGGCCTCGAACTCGTCCGCGAGGTAGGACTGGAACTTCGCCTTGGCGTCCTCGACCTCGCCCTCGTCGATCAGCCCGTCCGCCACCAGCCGCTCGGTATAGAGCTGCAGGGTGGATTTCTGCTTCTTGATCGCCGTGTACATCAGCGGCTGCGTAAACATCGGCTCGTCGCCTTCGTTATGGCCGAACCGGCGGTAGCAGAAGATGTCGATCACCACATCGCGCTCGAACTTCTGGCGGAACTCGGTGGCGACCTTGGCGGCATGCACCACCGCTTCGGGATCGTCGCCGTTCACGTGGAAGATCGGGCAGTCCACCATCTTCGCGATATCGGTCGGATAGGGGCTGGAGCGCGAGTGGTGCGGCGCCGTGGTGAAGCCGATCTGGTTGTTGACGATCACATGGATCGTGCCGCCCGTGCGGTGGCCCTTGAGGCCGGAGAGCCCGAAACACTCCGCCACCACGCCCTGGCCCGCGAAGGCCGCATCGCCGTGCAGCAGCACCGGGATGACCGAGGTGCGGTCCTTGCCGAGCTGGTCCTGCTTGGCGCGCGCCTTGCCGATCACCACCGGGTTCACGGCCTCCAGATGGCTGGGGTTCGCGGTGAGCGAGAGATGCACCGTGTTGCCGTCGAACTCGCGATCCGAACTCGCACCGAGATGGTACTTCACATCGCCCGAGCCCTCGACCTCCTCCGGCTTGAAGCTGCCGCCCTGGAACTCGTTGAAGATCGCGCGGTAGGGCTTGGCCATCACATTGGCGAGCACGTTCAGCCGGCCCCGATGGGGCATGCCGATCACGATCTCCTTCGCACCGAGCGCGCCGCCGCGCTTGATTATCTGCTCCATCGCCGGCACCAGCGCCTCGCCGCCATCGAGGCCGAAGCGCTTGGTGCCGGTGTATTTCACATGCAGGTACTTCTCGATCCCCTCCGCCTCGATGAGCTTGTTGAGGATCGCGCGCCGGCCGTTCTGCGTGAAGTGGATCTCCTTGCCGAAGCCCTCGATGCGCTGCTGCAGCCAGGCTTTCGGCTCGGGGTCCTGCAGATGCATGAACTGGAGCGCGAAGGTCCCCTGATAGGTGCGCTTCAGGAGCGCCGAGATCTCGCGCATCGTCGCGGTGTCGAGCCCGAGCACCTTGTTGATGAAGATCGGCCGGTCGAGATCCTTCTCCGCGAAACCGAAGAAGGAGGGCTCGAATTCCGGGTGATGCACGCGCCCCGTGAGGCGCAGCGGATCGAGATCGGCGCCCAGATGCCCGCGCGAGCGGAAGGAGCGGATATACATGATGGCGCGGATGCTATCGAGCACCGCGGCGCGCAGCGCCTCCTCGGAGAGCGGCTTGCCCTCCGCCTTGGCCTTGGCGGCGATCTTCTTGGCAGCGCTCTTGGGGTCGGGCACCTCGTCCCACTGCCCGTCCAGCGCCGCGACAAGCTCGCCATTGGCCGTCGGCGGCCAGTCCGACCGGGCCCAGGGCGCGCCGGCCGCCTCCTCGCGCACCGCGCCCGGATCGTCCCTCAGGCTTTCGAAATACGCAGACCAGCTCGGATCCACCGAGGCCGCATCCGCCACCCATCGCGCATAGAGCTGCTCGACATAGACCTGGTTGTGGCCTTGCAGGAAGGACGTTGCGTGGAGGGGGGCGTTCTCGTTCGCATCCTTGGCCATCGGGTCCTCTTTGGCAGATGGGCGGCCGGATCCGGTACGCGGTCCCGGCAGTCGGAGGCTCGTCTCACTCTTCCATCACATACGCCCTTGTCGCAGGGCAGGCCACCCTCCGCGCCCCCAAAACGACGTGACAGTGGGACGCTGTTCCGAATTCGCGCGCGGTGTACCGAATTGCCGCCTGCCGGCACCGCCGGTCGGGCCTCGTGCCCGCCGCGATGCCCGACGCCGTGCCCGCCCGACACGGGCTCGTTCCACGGCCAAAGAGCTCCACGGTCGCGGCTGGGCGACTCGGCTCTTTCCCGGCGCATGCAGGGAAAGAGCGCAAGAAACCGGTCGCGGCGCGCCAGCGCCGCGACGCCGCTTGGGAGGCGCCTGGTTTAGCGGCCCATCGCCTTCAGCAGCGCCTGGCCGAGGCCGGCCGGGCTGTCCGCCACCACGATGCCGTTGGCCTCCATGGCCGCGATCTTGTCCTCGGCGCCGCCCTTGCCGCCGGAGATGATCGCGCCCGCATGACCCATGCGCCGCCCGGGAGGGGCCGTGCGCCCGGCGATGAAGCCCGCGCAGGGCTTGCCGCGCCCGGCCTTCTTCTCGGCACCGATGAACTCCGCCGCCAGCTCCTCCGCCGAGCCGCCGATCTCGCCGATCATGATGATCGCCTCGGTCTCCGGATCGCCGAGCAAAAGCTCCAGCGCGTCGATATGCTCGGTCCCCTTGATCGGGTCGCCGCCGATCCCGATGCACGTGGACTGGCCGAGCCCCGCCGCCGTGGTCTGCGCCACCGCCTCATAGGTCAGCGTGCCCGAGCGCGAGACGATGCCGATGCTGCCGCGCTTGTGGATATGCCCCGGCATGATGCCGATCTTGCACGCATCCGGCGTGATCACGCCCGGGCAGTTCGGCCCGATCAGCCGCGACTTCGATCCCTCGAGCGCGCGCTTGACCTTCATCATGTCCATCACCGGGATCCCCTCGGTGATGCAGACGATCAGCGGCACTTCGGCATCGATCGCCTCGAGGATCGCATCCCCCGCGAAGGGGGGCGGCACGTAGATCACGCTCGCATCGGCGCCGGTGCGCTCCACGGCCTCGCCGACCGTGTCGAAGACCGGCAGGCCGATATGCGTGGTGCCGCCTTTTCCGGGGGTCACGCCGCCCACCATCTGGGTGCCATAGGCCACGGCCTGCTCGGTGTGGAAGGTTCCCTGGCTCCCGGTCAGGCCCTGGCAGATGACCTTGGTGTTTTCGTTGACGAGAACGGCCATCGGCGTCTCCTTTGTTGCTCTTGGTCGGGTGGCCGGCGCCTGGGCTCGGCGGCGCGCAGCGGTTGCGGGGGTCGATCGGTGATGCGGGTCGGCGCGAAGGCGCGGGCTGGTCGGCAGGGGCTCGCAGGCGGAGCGGTTACGGTATCGGTCGGGAGCGCGCGACAGGCGCGCGCTCAGCGGCTCGGGGGCGCGCCGGCCGCGCGCAGCACCGCGAGCCCGGTCCAGCCGAGCACCCCTCCGATGAGGGACACGAAAATCGCGTAGAGCCCGAGTACCGCGAAGGCGAGGAAGCCGAGCGCCGCCGGCCGCGGCGCCGCGACCCCGTTGCCCACATGGCCGAGCGCGAAGACGCTGAGGCAGAGGAACACGATGCCGAGCGAGATGGCCGCCACGCTGATCGCGAAGGCCGCGAAAGGGCGCAGACCGGAGATGAGGCCGAAGCCCATCACGAGCGTCGCTACGAGCACCGCCGCAGCGCCCGTCAGCGTCCAGACGCTGCCCAGCTCCGTCAGAAGAACCGCCGTCTCAGCCGCACCCGCCATGATCGCCTCCGTTCAGATGCGGCGCAGGAGCGCGTGAATATTGTCGTCCAGGATCAGATTGAACCTGTTGAGGATGCGCATCCCGAACCCCTCCTTCCTCACCATGCTCTCAAGCGAGGCGGGCGTGAAGTAGTTCACGTGATCGGGATGGCGGAATCCGCACCAGTTTCGGCCCATGACCCAACGGTTGATCGACCCATAATTGGGCACTTTCACGTAGATCTTGCCCGAGGGCTTCATCGCGCGGCGCGCAGCCGCCAGCGCGCGGCGCGGCTCCGTCTCGTGCTCGAGATAACTGCGCATCACGATCCCGTCGAAATGCGCCTCGGGAAACTCGGCGATCTTTTCCGCGCCCGTGCCCTGCACGCAGTAGCCGCCATGCGCGCGCATATGGGCGTCGGCCTTCGCGGCGAGCGCCTTGGAGACCTCGATGCCGAAGGGGACGAAGGGCGGCCGGACGCGCGTGCCATCGGCGCAGCCCACATCGAGGATGTTGCCGCCGCTGCCGAACCAGGACTTGAACTGGCCCATCTCGTCGGGGCGGAAGAGCGCGTTGCGCCAGCGCGTGGCATAGTCGAGCTGGTAGACGAGCGGAGCGGCCGCCTTGCGCCGCGTCTCCTCGCCGGCGGAGCTCTCCTCCCAGGCATGCTCCTCGGCCTCCAGCGCGTCGCCGGCCGGCGGGTTGGAGAGATAGACGAACCCGCAGTCGCGGCACTCGGCCACGATCCATCCGCGCCGGCTGTACTCGCCGAGCGACTTGCGCCGCGGGCTCAGGCAGAGCGGGCAGGCGCGCAGGCGCGCCTCCGCGGCCGATGCAGCCGGGGCCGGTTTCGCGGCGGGCTTTGCCTTGGCCTTGGCTGGCTCGGGCTTCGTGGGCTCGGTCTTGGCGGGCTCGGTCTTGGCTGGCTCGGTCTTGGCGGGCTCGGCTTTCGCGGGCTCGGGCTTTACCGGGGCCGGTTTCGGCTCGGCGGCCACCTCTTGCGGGGGCGGCGGCGCGGCGGGCGCCGGCTTCGGAGCCTCGGTTGCGGGTGCGGGTGCCGCCTCGGCCCCGGCGGGCGAGATCCGGATCTCGAAGGGGCCAGTGCGCTCGACCAGCACCTTGTCTCCCGCCTTCAGGCCCGCGGCCTCGTAGAACTTCCGCACCGCCCCGCGGGCGCGGAGCATCATCTTGTCCCCGGCGATATCGCTTTCCGTCGCCTCGCCGTCGGAGAACGCGACGGTCAGGAGCTGTTCGGCGGCCGACGCCTTGTTGGAGCCGCCGATCACGGCCTCCGGCACCCAGTCCACCCCGCGCAGCACGAGATAGCCGTTCTTGGCGGCGGTCTCGCTCAGCTCGACGATGGCGCGTTCCGGGGCCACGGCCATCAGCCCTTGACCGCCTTCACGATCTTCTCGGCCGCGTCCGCGAGGTTGTCGGCCGCGATCACATCCAGCCCGGAACTGTTGATGATCTCCTTGCCGAGCTCGACATTCGTGCCTTCGAGCCGGACGACCAGAGGGACCTTCAGGCCGACATCCTTGACCGCGGCGATCACGCCCTCCGCGATCACGTCGCAGCGCATAATGCCGCCGAAGATGTTGACCAGGATGCCCTTCACCTGCGGGTCGGAGGTGATGATCTTGAAGGCCTCGGTCACCTTCTCCTTGGTGGCGCCGCCGCCCACATCGAGGAAGTTGGCCGGCTCCGAGCCGTAGAGCTTGATGATGTCCATCGTCGCCATCGCGAGGCCGGCGCCGTTGACCATGCAGCCGATCTCGCCGTCGAGGGCGATGTAGTTGAGGTCGAACTTGGAGGCGGCGAGTTCCTTCTCGTCCTCCTCCGTCTCGTCGCGCAGCTCCATCACCGCGCGCTGGCGGTAGAGCGCGTTCGAATCGAAGTTCATCTTGCAGTCGAGGCAGACCAGCCGGCCCTCGGCGGTGAGGATCAGCGGGTTGATCTCCACGAGCGCGCAGTCCTTCTCCACGAACATGCGGTAGAGGGTGTCGACGAGCTTCACGCAGTCCTTCGCCCCCTGGCCCTCGAGGCCGAGCGCCTTCGCGACCTTGCGGCCGTGATAGGGCGAGACGCCGGTGGCCGGATCGACGGAGAAGGTCACGATCTTCTCCGGCGTCTCGGCGGCGACCTCCTCGATATCCATGCCGCCCTCGGTCGAGGCGATGAACGAGATCTGCGAGGTCTCGCGGTCGACGAGGAGCGAGAGGTAGAACTCCTTCTCGATCGCCGCGCCTTCCTCGAGATAGATGCGGTTGACCTGCTTGCCGGCGCCGCCGGTCTGGTGCGTCACGAGCGTGTTGCCGAGCATCTGCTCGACGAAGCCCACCGCCTCGTCCTCGGACTTCGCGATCCGCACGCCGCCTTTCTCTCCGGCGGCGGCTTCCTTGAAGCTGCCCTTGCCGCGGCCGCCTGCATGGATCTGCGCCTTCACCACCCAGACCGGGCCGCCGAGCTCCTCCACGGCCTTGCGCGCATCGCCGGCATTCAGCACGGGGATGCCGCGCGAGACCGGGGCGCCGTATTCCTTCAGAATCTGCTTGGCCTGGTATTCGTGGATATTCATCGCCTGCTCGGCCTCCTGGAACCGGGCGCCACGCCCGAAAGCTCGGTTGGGCGGGGTCGCCCGAAAGGTCGGACGGGCGGGTTCGCCCGCAGCAGTGCGGCCCCCGCAACGCGCCCCGGGGCGAGCGCGTTCGGGCAGGAACCGGAAACACGTTCTTCCTAGCCCGCCCTCCCGCGTGCCGCAACAGGACATGCGCGCGCGCAGCGGGCGGCTTCGGCAGGAAGGGGGCGCAGGCAGGGCGCCTCGCAGGAATCCTTCCGTTATCCGGCCCTGTTTCTGCCCGGCTTACCTGTCACTGCTATAGGGGCGAGGCGTGCGGCATCCGGCTGCGCGAAAGCGAGGGGGGTCCCATGCGGATCTTTGTGGGAATTGCCGCCGTGATCGGGGCGCTCGTCTATTTGACGCAGTTCCACTATCAGGGCGCCGAGCCTGAGTTTGCGGGCCTTTCCGGCGGGGCCTCGGTGCCCGCCGTGAGCGAGCTGCCGCTGGACGAGGCCGGGCCCGGCCCGGTGGAGGCGTTTCGCATGCAGAAGGAGGCCGAGCGCGCCGGTGCGCGGCCCGAGGACTGGACGGGCGAGGTTTTCGGCTCGCCCTCCGGTCTGGTCGCCAAGCCGGGCACAGGCGTGCACGGCTCGCCGGTGGAGACCTTCTGGCTCGGCGACGCGGTGCGCCGCTACGATCCGCGAATCGCGCTTCACACGCCGAGCCGCATGGTGAGCGTGCCCGCCGCCGGCTGCGCGGTCTCGCCGGTGCGCGAGGGCGAGCGGGTGATGCTGGTGGAGCTCGACGCGCCGCTGCCCGAGATGGCGGTGCCGCTCTATGCCGGCGGCGCGGGCGAGGTGGCGATCACGCTGGCCAGCGCGGCGACCGAGAAGCCGGACCCGACCGCGGCGCTGGCGAATGCGCTCGAGGGAAGCGGCGGCGAGGCGCCGTCCGTCGGCGCGCTCTTCCAGGCGCTGCCGGGGCAGGACGACCTTCTGGGAGCGCTCAGCCGCGCGCCGGAGCCGCTGCCGGACCTCTCGCCGCTGCAGTTCGGCATGGTGGACGTGTTCGTGCCGCAGACGGATCAGCCGGTGCTGCTGGTGCTCGCCGCGCGGCATCGGACGCTCTGGTCGCTGCAGCTCTCGCGCGGGGCGAATCTCGGGCGTGTCGTGGTGGTGGGCATGGCGCCGCAGGCGGTGGCGCATCTGCCGGAGGGCACGGGCATCGCGTTCCTGCCCGGCGGCGGCCCGGAGGATGAGGGCTGCCCGCCGCCGCCCGTGCCGCCGGTGACGACCTATTCCACGCTGCCGGAGGATGGCGAGGGGCGCTTCCTGCAGTCGGCCGAGCATGGGGCGTGGCGCGCCTGGCTCACGCTGACCCTGGACACGCCCGCCGATTTCGCGGCCGCGGCCTCGGTTGCGCATCTCTTCCCGGCGGGCAAGCCGAGGGACAACATGGAATACAGCACGCTCGCGCAGGCCACGATCACGGTGCCGGCGGCGGGGCTCTATCTGTGGGGCGACGAAGAGGCGGTGATCGAGCAGGTCCGCGCGCGATTCGACGCGACCGCGACGGCTTCCGCTCAGTAGGCAGCGTGGGGCGGGTGCGCCCCCGGGGCGCACCCAACGGGATCATCAGGCGCCGAGGCCCTCGTCGATGCCGCGGCAGGCGGCGACGAGACCGCGGACGGCCTCGATCGACTTGTCGAGCATCGCCTGTTCGGGCTTATCGAGTTCGATCTCGACCACCTTCTCGATGCCGGCCGCGCCGATCACCGTCGGCACGCCCACATAGAGGCCCTTGAGGCCGTAGGCGCCGTCCACCCAGGCCGCGGCCGGCAGCAGCCGGCGCTGGTCCTTCAGGTAGGATTCGGCCATCTCGATCGCGGAGGCGGCGGGCGCGTAGAAGGCGGAGCCGGTCTTCAGGAGGCCCACGATCTCGGCGCCGCCGTCGCGCGTACGCTGCACGATCGCATCCAGCCGCTCCTGCGTGGTCCAGCCCATCTTCACGAGATCCGGCAGCGGAATGCCGGCCACGGTGGAGTAGCGGGTGAGCGGCACCATGGTGTCCCCATGGCCGCCGAGCACGAAGGCGGTGACGTCCTTGACGGAGACCTGGAACTCCTCGGCGAGGAAATGGCGGAAGCGCGCGCTGTCCAGCACCCCGGCCATGCCCACGACCTTCTCGCGCGGCAGGCCCGAATATTCGCGCAGCGCCCAGACCATCGCGTCGAGCGGGTTGGTGATGCAGATGACGAAGGCATCCGGCGCGTTCTTGGCGATACCCTCGCCGACGGCCTTCATGACCTTGAGGTTGATGCCGAGCAGGTCGTCGCGGCTCATGCCGGGCTTGCGCGGCACGCCCGCGGTCACGATGCACACATCGGCGCCGGCGATGTCGGCGTAATCGTTGGTGCCGCGCATGACCGCGTCGAACCGATCCACCGGCCCGCTCTCCGCGATGTCGAGCGCCTTGCCCTGCGGCGTGCCCTCGGCGATGTCGAAGAGCACCACGTCGCCCAGCTCCTTGAGCGCGGCGAGATGCGCCAGAGTGCCGCCGATCTGACCTGCGCCGATCAGCGCG
The DNA here is from genome assembly GCA_039817245.1 of Pseudomonadota bacterium. Classification (GTDB taxonomy): domain Bacteria; phylum Pseudomonadota; class Alphaproteobacteria; order Rhodobacterales; family Rhodobacteraceae; genus Thermohalobaculum. The sequence continues at coordinate 18,018 of JBCBWF010000006.1, forward strand.
ATCTTTTTCCGTGCCATGCCTGCCTCCCTGATTGCACTGGTCCTGCGGGGAGTTCGACCGCCGCCGAGCGGCCGGGACCGTGCCGGATCGAGTCCGAGCGCAGTGCACCATTCGGCGCGGATTGGCAAGCATTGCCGGATCTCGGAAGCCTGCGCGGAGCGCGGCCATCACGGATCCGGGAGGGTCTGACGGGCCGGGCCGCGCGCGGATCGGCGACGGGTTTCGGCCCGGTCACGGGCCTCGGGTGCGGGACCGGGCGGGCGCGGGACCGGGCGGGTGCGGCGGCGCGCCCGACGATCGCCGTACCCGCGGCCCGGCGATCAGGCCGGGCTTTCCGGCGCGCTCGGCTTCTCCGCCTCGAAGGCCTCGCCCGAGGCCATCAGGCAGGCGGTGCCGCCCGGACGGGTCAGAATGATGGTCCAGCTACCGTCCTCGGAGGCGAAAACCTCGAAGACCCCCTGGCTTCGCGAGAACCCGTAGGAGCGGCGGGTCTCGCCGAACCGTGCCTCGAGCTCGGCGACGATATCGGCCCGCACGCCGCAGAGCATGCCCTGCCCCCAAGCCGGCGAAGCCAGCAGTGCAGCGCCCAGCGCTGCCGTGACCAGCATCGTTTTCATAACGCACGCTTCCTTTCCCGGCCCTTCGCGGCCGACTTGCCGAGACGAATGCGGAATTGGCCGGCGCGGCATTCCGCCTCGCCTCCCCAAAAAGGAGCGCCGCCTGCTGCGCCGCCCCGGCCGCCCTTCCCTCGGAGCGGTCCATCGGGGAAGAGTGCGCAGGTGCAGGTTAGCGTTGCATGAAGGCAGCGCGGTCCCGGGCGCTGCAAAGCCCTGAGAGGCAACAGGGCGCACGCATGAAGTGCGCAGGATCGGGACGGATCGCCGCTTGCGCGATGCTGCGCCGCGAAATAGAACGGCTGCGCAACTTTCGCAAAGAGACGGGAGGCAGATCTTGGCAGACATGGCCCGCCCGCGCCGTTCGGCGCTCTACATGCCCGGCTCCAATGCCCGAGCGCTGGAAAAGGCGCGAAGCCTGCCCGCCGATGTGCTGCTGCTCGACCTGGAGGACGCGGTGGCGCCGGCCGAGAAGGTCGCCGCCCGCGCGCTGGTGATGGCGGAGATCGCCAAAGGCGGTTTCGCGCCGCGCGAGGTGGTCCTGCGCGTCAACGGCGCGGACACGCCCTGGGGCGAGGCGGATCTCGCCGCGGCCGCGAAGGCCAGCGGCACCCTCGATGCGGTGCTGCTGCCCAAGGTCGAGAGCGCGGCGATGCTGGACGAGGCCGCAGCCAAGCTCGACGCGGCCGGCGCACCGGCGGGTCTGGCGCTCTGGGCGATGATGGAGACGCCGCGCGGCATCGTGGCGGCGAACGAGATCGCCGCGCATCCGCGCCTCTCGGTGCTGGTGATGGGCACCAACGACCTGGTGACCGATATGCAGGCGGAGTTCCGCGCCGACCGCATGCCGGTGATCGGTGCCCTCACCGCCTGCGTGCTGGCCGCGCGCGTCCATGACCGCGTGGTGCTCGACGGGGTCTACAACGCGTTTCGCGACGCCGAGGGGCTGCAGGAGGAATGCGAACAGGGCCGCTCGCTGGGGATGGACGGCAAGACGCTGATCCACCCGGCGCAGCTCGCCACGGCCAACCGCGTCTTCGCGCCCTCGGCCGATGCGGTCGCGCTGGCGCAACGGCAGCTCGCAGCCTATGAGGCAGCGGCGGAGTCGGGCGAAGGCGTCGCGGTGCTGGACGGCAAGATCGTGGAAAACCTCCACGCTGCCGCCGCCCGCAGGCTGCTGGCGCGCGCCAACGCGATCGCCGCGCTGGAGGCGGCCATCGAGACGCCGATGGCGGCTGGCAGCGTGGCCTGATCGGACCATCTGATCGGTCCCGCAATGCCGCCGGCGCGGTCGTGCCGGCCCCACAGCCGGAGAACGTCCATGCTGCTCCTGATCCTCGGCCTCGCCCTGTGGTGGGCCGCCCATCTCTTCAAAGCCTTCGCACCCGCGCGCCGCGCCGAACTCGAGGAGCGGCTCGGCCTGGGACCGACGCGGCTGCTCATGACCGGCCTCCTCGTGCTCTCGGTCTTGCTGATGACGATCGGATACCAGCAGGCCGACTATATCGAGCTCTGGTATGCGCCCTGGGCGGTGCATCTGAACAACCTGCTCATGGTCGTGGCAGTGGTGCTGTTCTTCGCGGGCGGGTTCGCCGGGCATATGCGCCACTGGGTGCGCCACCCGCAGCTCTCCGGCTTCAAGGCCTGGGCGGTGGGGCATCTCCTGGTCAACGGGCATGTGGCCGGGATCGTGCTCTTCGGCGGGCTGCTGGCCTGGGCGGTCGTGGCGATGATCCTCATCAACAAGCGCGACGGAAAGGGGCCGAAGCCGGAGCCGACGGGGATGAAGGCGAACCTTATGCATGCGGGCGTCAGCGTCGTCGCCTTCGTGGTGCTGATCGGTGCGCATACCTGGCTCGGCGTCTCGCCCTTCCGGGGCGGCTGAGCCGCATCGCGGGCAGAGCGGAGCCTGAGAGGGGAGACCGAGGGGATGAGCGATACGGCCGTGCGCGCGCCGGGCAAGACGAGCCCGGGGCGTTTCTTCGAGGACTATGCCGTGGGCGACCGGCTGGTGCATGCCACGCCGCGCACGCTGACCGAGGGCGACCGCGCGCTCTACACCGCGCTCTACCCCACGCGCTTCGCGCTCTACGCCTCGGACGTGTTCGCGCAGGGCTGCGGCCTGCCGAAGAGCCCGATCGAGGATCTCGCCGCCTTCCACACCGTGTTCGGCAAGACGGTGCCCGATGTCTCGCTGAACGCCGTGGCCAATCTCGGCTATGCGGAAGGGCGGTTCCTCGCCCCGGTCTATCCGGGCGACACGCTCTCCTCCGTCTCCGAGGTCATCGGGGTGCGGGAGAACTCGAACGGGCGCACCGGCATCGTCTGGGTGCGCACCACGGGAACCAACCAGCGTGGCAGGCCAGTGCTGCGCTATGTGCGCTGGGTAATGGTTAACAAGCGCGACCCCGGCACGCCGGCGCCCGAACCGGTGGTGCCGGAGCTTGCGCCGGCCGTGACCCCGGAGGAGCTGTACCTGCCCTACGGCCTGCACTTCCGCGGCTACGACCGCGCGGCGGCCGGCAGCCCCTATCTCTGGAACGACTATGCGGTCGGCGAGCGGATCGATCATGTGGATGGCTGCCTGTTCGAGGAAGCCGAGCACATGATGGCCACGCGCCTCTGGCAGAACACCGCCAAGGTGCATTTCGACCCGGCCGCACGGGGCGGCGAGCCCCGCCTCATTTATGGCGGCCACGTCATATCCATGGCACGCGCACTCAGCTTTAACGGTCTCGCCAACGCCCAGGCGATCGTGGCGATCAATGCCGGGAGCCATGCCGCGCCCTGTTTCGCGGGCGACACGCTCTATGCCTGGTCCGAAATCCTCGAGCGCGCCGAGACGCCGGAGCCGAGCATCGGCGCGCTGCGCCTGCGCCTCGTTGCAACAAAAAACCGTGCCGCTGCCGATTTTCCGCTGAAGGATGCGAACGGTCGCTATGCCGACGGCGTTGTCCTCGACTTGGATTACTGGGCGCTGATGCCACGCTGACGCGCCTTGCGACGGTTCCGCATCCGCGGGAACGGCCGCGATGCGACAGGGCGAGCAGGACTGATCCACCAGGTGAAAATCTGGGCGTTAAAGCCTCAGAACTGCCGCATTATCGCATCAGACGGTCGCAGTTAACTTTTTGCATCGCGATGAACGGGGGATCAACGCAATGACAAAGACGACCAAGGCGAACAGCGCGAGCCGGCGGCAGTTTCTCGGTGCCGCGGCGCTTGCAGCACCTGCAGCCCTGGCTGCTCCCGCCATCGCGACCGCACAGGGCCAGACCACGACCTGGCGGGTGCAGACCACATGGGCCGGCGGCGTCGGCCTCGACGCCTTCATGGAATGGACCGCCTCGATCGTCGAGAAGTCGGGGGGCGAACTTGCCTTCGAGGGGTACAAGTCCGGCGACCTGGTCGGCGATTTCGAGGTCTATGAGGGGCTTAAGGAAGGGCGCATCGAGGCGGCCAATCCCTTTACGATCTATGCGACGCGGATGACGCCGGCGGGCGCGTTCCTCTCGAGCTATCCGATGGCGATGCGCGCGCCGCACGAGTTCGACGTGTTCTACTACGGCCTCGGCGGCCTCGAGATCGCGCGCGAGATCTATTCGCGCCACGGCCTCTTCTTCGTCGGCCCCATCCATCACGGCCCGAACATCATTCACTCCAAGAAGCCGCTGCGTTACTTCAACGACTTCAAGGGCATCACGATGCGCACGCCCGGCGGCATGGTCGCGGATTTCTTCCAGGCGCTGGGTGCGAAGACGGTGACGCTGCCGGGCTCGGAGATCTTCGGCGCCTTCGAGCGCGGCGAGATCGATGTGGCGGATTTCGTGGGCCCCTCGGCGAACTACGCCTACGGCTTCAGCAAGGTCACCAACTACATCGCGATGGGCCCGGCGGGCTACATGTCGGTCTATCAGCCGGTGGATCTGATGGATCTGACGGTGGCGATGCCGGCCTGGCAGGCGCTTAGCCCCGAGATGAAGCATCTCGTCGAGGTGGAGGTGCAGGCCTATTCGGACATCCACCACGCCCGCATCCAGGCGGCGGATCAGGAGGCCTGGGCGCTCTTCGAGGCGGACGGCACGAAGATCGCGCGCATCACGCCGGACGATGTGCGGCTGATGACGAAGCTCGCGATCCCGATCTGGTTCGACTATGCGCTGCGCGATGCGGACGCGACGCGGGTGTTCCAGATCCAGCTCGACTACATGACCTCGGGCTCGCTCGGTTATGTCGAGGAGGACGTTAAGGACTTCTTCGAGGCGCAACTCTAAGCGCCCCCGACCAGCCTCCTCCCAAACGGTATCGCGGCGCTCTGCGCCGCGATGCATTCCGCGCTCTCCTCACCCTTCGGGTTCGTCGAGCCGTGGTCCCGGCCTCGCCGGCGCGCCCGGTTGTTCGACGACGCTCCTTGCCCGCCCCGTTCCCGCAGCGGCGGCTTGATGGCGCGAAGGTCTCCGGGTGTCCCGGGCTTGACCCGGGACCTCCCTGATCGGCTCCGGAGGCCGGCCCTAGCGCGCAGCCGAAGCGAGAGCCGGCGCGCCGACGGTGGCGAGACCGGTACGCGCCGGGGTCTGTGCCGCCGGGATGTTGAGATGGCGCAGATAGCGCCGCTCGATCAGCCGGAAAATCCCGACCAGCGCGAAGGTCAGAGCCATATAGAGGATCGCGGCCGTCACGAGCCCCTCATAGGCAAGGTAGTACCGCGCATTGAGCGTCCGCCCCGCGCCGAGGATGTCCTGCAGCGTGATCACGCTCGCCACCACGGAGCCGTGCAGCATGAACACCGTCTCGTTGCCGTATTGCGGCAGGGCGCGGCGGAGCGAGGATGGCAGCAGCACGAGCCAGGTCACCAGCCGCTCCGGAAGCCCGAGCGCGCGCGCGCCCTCGAGCTCGCCCCGCGGTATGGTGGCGAAGGCACCGCGCAGGATCTCCGTCTGATAGGCCGCGGAGTTGAGCGAGAAGGCGATGAGCGCGCACCACCAGGCCTCGCGCAGGATCACCCACCAGGGCCCGGCCCGCACCCATTCGAACTGCGCGAGCCCGTAATAGATGAGATAGGCCTGCACCAGGAGCGGCGTGCCGCGAAAGAGATAGACGAAGCCGGAGACCGCCGGTGCGAAGCGCGAGCCGCGATGGAGCGCCAGCGCCGCCGGCAGCGCGATGAGAAAGCCGACGGCGAGCGACAGCGCTGTGAGGTGCAGCGTCACCCAGACGCCCTCGGCGAACATCTCCCAGTTCTCGAGCGCCAGTTCCAGCTTCATGCCGGGATCCCCCGGTTCACCCGCGCCCGGACGCGCTCCAGCACGCGTTCCGACACAATGGTGATGAGCAGGTAGACCAGCAGGACCGCGAGGTAGAACCAGAACTGCTGGCGCGTGGATTTGCCGGCCTTGTCCGCCAGCCCCACCAGATCGGCGAGGCCGATCACCGAGACCACCGCGGTGGATTTCACCAGCACCATCCAGACATTGGAATACCCCGAGATCGCGAAGCGCACGAGTTGCGGGATCATCACCAGACGGATGCGCGCGAGACGGCCGAGGCCGAGGGCCTGGGCCGCCTCACCCTGCCCTTTCGGCACCGCGGCCCAGGCCCCGCGAAAGGTCTCGGTGAGGTAGGCGCCGTAGATGAAGCCGATGGCGAAGACCCCGGCGGCGAACTTCGAGATCTCGATACCGCCATCGAAGCCGAGGGCCGTCGCGGCCGTGTTGATGAGCCGCTGGCCGCCGAAATAGATGAGCATGATGAGGACGAGGTCCGGCACCCCGCGGACCACCGTGGTGTAGCCGCGCGCCGTCCAGTCCGCCGTCCAGTGCCCGCCGATCTTGGCGGCGGCGCCGAGGGCACCGAGGACAGTGGCGAGCACCAGCGAGAGAAGCGCGAGGGCGATGGTGACCATCGCCCCCTGGCCGAGGAGCGGCGCGTATTCGATGAGCGCGCTCATCGATGCGCTCCCCGACGCGCCCCTGTCATGCCGTCACCGCGGTCGCCGAGCCGCGCGCGGGCAGCCTCACGTGCCGGCGCCGTAGATGTCGAAGTCGAAGTACTTCCTGGCGATCGCGTCATAGCTGCCATCGGCGCGGATCGCTTCGATCGCCTTGGTAAAGGCGTCGCGGAGCTCGGTGTCGCTCTGGCGCACGCCGATGCCGGCGCCCTCGCCGTGATATTTCGGGATCGAGTAGTCCTTGCCGAAGAACGCGTAGCCCTCGCCCGCCTCGGTGGCGAGGAAGCCCTGGCTCATAGCGACCGAGTCGGCGACGATGGCGTCGATGCGGCCGGACTGCAGGTCGAGATAGGCCTCGTCCTGCGTGCCATAGAGCCGCAGCTCCACATCTGCGAACTCGCCTTCCATAAACTGCTGATGCGTGGTGCCGCGCTGCACGCCCACCACCTTTCCGGCGAGACCCGCGGGCGTGTCCTCCAGGCCGGCATCCTTGGCAGCGATGAACTTGGCCGGCGTCTGGTAGTACTTCTCGGAGAAGTCGATCACCTTCTTGCGGTCCTCGGTGATCGACATCGAGGCGATGATCGCATCGCACTTGTTCTCGATCAGCGCGGGGATGATGCCGTCCCACTCGCTCTGCACCAACGTGCAGCTCTTGCCCATGGTAGCGCAGAGGGCATTGGCGATGTCGACGTCGAAGCCGACGACCTCGCCCGAGGCGGTGGTTTCGGAGAACGGCGGGTAGGCCCCTTCGACGCAGATATCGAGATCGGCCGCCAGGGCGGGCGTGGCGAGGACGGCAAGGGCCGCTGCAAGAACGCGCTTCATGACCGGTTGTCTCCCTGTCCGGTTTGATTTCAACCAGTGAGACAGGCTTGTTGCGATGCCGTCAACCGATCCAGAGGGGCGGATTCGCGCGAAAACCGCATGAAATGCCCGAAAAATGCTGCAGCGCGCCCGTTGATCGTCCCGCGTTGTCCTTGACCGATTCTTCAGCCCAAAGCTGCCCTTAGGTCAGACGGCCACGGAGCCGCCATCCGCGACGCGGTCGACGCTGGCCCTGAATACGAGACTGCCGCGCTTGTACATTGGCTCTGGCGCTGCGCTTCAGGGCAGCGCCCTCGATTTTCGCGGGATCGGGGCCGGGAGGGGTGTATGGCCGGGGCGCAATCGTTTTCACTCGGACCCTTCTGCCGAGCACCCTTCCGTTGCGATGCAGGACGATTTTCCGCAGCGCGGAATTGCCGTCTTTATTGATCGTTTAATCTTGGTCGGCCCCCGCATAGCCCATACTTACATTTTGCTGCCCACTTTGTGTCAGGCCAGAAGGAAATCTGCAAATGCCTGGAACCAAAGGATTTTCGACGGATCTGGCTCTGCGGGACCTGATGACCGTGTTCTGGGACAAAGGGTATGAGGGCTCCTCGATCACAGATCTCGAGGCCGCCACGGGGCTGCGACGCGGCAGCCTCTACAACGCGTTTGGCACCAAGGAGTCGATGTTCCGGCTCGCCTTTCACCGCTACGGCCGCGAGATCGAGGATGCGCTTCTTGCCGACCTGGAAGCGCCGGATTTCGGCACCGCGCTGCGCCAGATGCTGCTGGGCCTGGCCAGCCGGTCCGAACCGGACCTGCCGCCCGGTTGCCTCATCTCGCGCGCGGCAACCGAGCTCGGCGCGCGGCAGGACGAACTTGGCGTGACGGTGCGCCAGCGCCTCTCTGACACGGAGCGCCAGCTCTGCACGCGGCTCGAGCGCGAGGCGGCCGAGGGGCGGCTCATGCCCTGCTTCCAGCCGCTGCGGCTGGCGCGCTTCATCGCCGGCTCCATGCGCGCGGTGCCGACCTTCGCGATGACCGCCGGCCAACCCGCCGCGATCGATATGGCGGGCACAGTCGCGGACCATGTGGAGGCGGTTCTCACCCGCGACTGACCGGCCGCGGCGGCGCCAGCCGGGGGCGCCGGCGTCGTCCGTCGCGGCGACCATGCGCGCAGTTGTGAGCACGTGCGGCAATTGGAGGCTGGCCCGCTCGCGGGCCCGGGGCTATCACTCGCGGGATGGAAATCGTTCCCGCTGGAGGAGCCGCCATGGCCGACGTGAACCGCGGCAGCCGACCGCTGTCGCCGCATCTGACGATCTACAAGCCGCAGCTCCATTCCGCGATGTCGATCTTTCACCGCATCACCGGGGTGGGGCTGACCCTCGGCGCGCTGCTCGGCGTCTGGTGGTTCATGGCGGCGGCGACCTCTGACGAGTATTTCGCCTTCGTCGACGGGCTGATGACGAGCTTCGTCGGCGATCTGGTGATGCTGGGCTCGCTTGCCGCGCTGATCTACCACTCGCTGAACGGCATCCGGCACCTCTGGTGGGATACCGGCCGCGGCTTCGCGCTCGAGCAGGTCCGCCAGTCCGGCCTCGTCGTGATCGGGGCCACCGCGGTGCTCACCCTTCTCGTCATCCTGATCGCCTGAGGAGGGACAGCATGAGCTTCCGCACCCCCCGCGCCCGCGCCGCCTATCTCGGCTCCGCCCATGAGGGCGCGCATCACTGGTGGACGATCCGGATCTCCTCCATCGCGCTCGTGCCGCTCACGCTGCTCTTCGTGGTGCCCTTCGCGGGCGCGCTCGGCGAGGGGCGCGAGGCGGTGCTGGCGCTCTACGCCCAGCCCTTTCACGCGCTCGTGGCCGTGTTGATGATCGCTGTGACCTTTCACCACCTCTGGCAGGGGCTGCAGGTCGTCATCCAGGACTATGTGCATGACAAGGGCTGGCTTGCGGGCCTGCAGATCGGCATCGCGCTCCTCTGCGGCGCAGGCGGCCTCGCCGGGGTCTTCGCGGTGCTGAAGATCGCCTTCACGGGCTGAACGACCCCACCCGGCAGTGACGCCAGGCAGGACAACACGAGGACGGACGCATGTCGGCATACACTTACGTGGACCATAAGTACGACGTGGTGGTGGTGGGCGCCGGCGGCGCCGGGCTGCGCGCCACCCTCGGCATGGCCGAGCAGGGCCTCAAGACAGCCTGCATCACCAAGGTCTTCCCCACCCGCAGCCACACCGTGGCAGCACAGGGCGGCATCGCCGCGAGCCTCGGCAATATGGGCCCCGACCACTGGCAATGGCACATGTACGACACCGTCAAGGGGTCGGACTGGCTCGGCGACAGCGACGCGATGGAGTATCTCGCCCGCGAGGCGCCCAAGGCCGTCTACGAGCTGGAGCATTACGGCGTGCCCTTCTCGCGCACCGGGGAGGGCACGATCTACCAGCGCCCCTTCGGCGGGCACACCACCGAGTTTGGCGAGGGCCCGCCTGTGCAGCGCACCTGCGCTGCGGCCGACCGCACGGGCCACGCGATCCTGCACACGCTCTACGGCCAGTCCCTGAAGCACAACGCGGAATTCTTCATCGAGTACTTCGCGACGGATCTGGTGATGTCGAATGACGGGGTCTGCCAGGGCGTGATCGCCTGGAACCTCGAGGACGGGAGCATCCACCGCTTCGCCGCGAAGATGGTGGTGCTGGCCACAGGCGGCTACGGGCGCGCCTATTTCTCCGCCACATCGGCCCATACCTGCACGGGCGACGGCGGGGGCATGATCGCCCGCGCCGGCCTGCCGCTGCAGGACATGGAGTTCGTGCAGTTCCACCCGACCGGCATCTACGGCGCGGGCTGCCTCATCACCGAGGGCGCGCGCGGCGAGGGCGGATACCTGACCAACGCGCAGGGCGAGCGGTTCATGGAGCGCTATGCGCCCACCTACAAGGATCTGGCCAGCCGCGACGTGGTCTCGCGCTGCATGACCATGGAGATCCGCGAGGGCCGCGGCGTGGGCAAAGAGGGGGACCACATCCATCTCCACCTCAACCACCTGCCGCCGGAGACGCTGGCCGAGCGGCTGCCCGGTATCTCGGAGAGCGCCCGGATCTTCGCCGGCGTCGATGTCACGCGCGACCCGATCCCGGTGCTGCCGACGGTGCACTACAACATGGGCGGCATCCCCACGAACTACTGGGGCGAGGTGCTCGCCCCCGCGAATGGCGACGACGACCGGATTGCGCCGGGCCTCATGGCCGTGGGCGAGGCGGGCTGCGCCAGCGTGCACGGCGCCAACCGTCTCGGCTCGAACTCGCTGATCGACCTCGTGGTCTTCGGCCGCGCCGCCGCGATCCGCGCGGGCCAGGTGGTGGACCGCGGCGCTTCGGTGCCGGAGCTCAACGAGGCCTCCGTCGAGAAGGCGATGGACCGGTTCGACAAGCTCCGCCACGCCAAGGGCGCCGTCGGTACGGCCTCGCTCCGCCTCAGCCTGCAGCGCGCGATGCAGGAGGACGCTGCGGTGTTCCGCACCGCCGAGACGCTGAAGTCCGGTTGCGCGCGGGTCAGCAAGGTGGACAGCCTGTTCGACGATGTCTCGGTGACCGACCGGTCCATGATCTGGAACTCCGATCTCATGGAGACGCTGGAGCTGTCCAACCTGCTGCCCAACGCGCTGGCCACCGTCTATTGCGCCGAGGCCCGCACAGAGAGCCGCGGCGCCCATGCGCGGGAGGATTTCAGCGCGCGCGACGACGAGAACTGGCGCAAGCACTCGCTCGCCTGGGTCTCGGATACGGGCGAGACGACCCTCGGCTACCGCCATGTGCACACCGAGCCGCTGACTGGCGAGAACATGGGCGGGATCCCGCTCGCCCGGATCGCACCGAAGGCGCGGGTGTACTGATTGCGCGGCTGCGCTAAGAGACCCCTCTCAGCATCGGATCGCATCGAGGGGGGCCTCACATGATTCCGAAGATCGAACGGACGCCGAAGGAAAAGCTCCGGCGGGTCCTCGCCCAGGGCATCCGCCGCGTGGCCGGCTATATCGAGCCGCTGCCGACACTGCGCCATATCGCCATTCGCGAATGTCCCTGCTGCGGCTATGTGGGGCCGTTCCGCCCCGGCGGCGGCGGCGACGTGGTGGGCTATGACGTGACCTGCGAGAACTGCCTCTCGATGGAGCGCCACCGCTTCCTCAAGATCTACTTCGATCGTGCGAAGCCGGTGGCGGAAGGAGCGCGCACGCTCCATTTCGCGGCCGAGCCCTCGGTCACCCGCTTTCTCGAGCCGCTCTCGAGCGGGCGCTATGTCCGCGCGGATATCGACCCCACCCTCGGCGACATGGTGGTGAATATCGAGGCGATGCAGTTCGAGGACGACAGCTTCGACTGCATCGTCTGCGGTCATGTGCTCGAGCATGTGGACGACACGAAGGCGCTGGCCGAGATCTTCCGCGTGCTCGCGCCGGGCGGCACGGCGTTCCTGATGATCCCCATCGTCGAGGGCTGGGAACACACCTACGAGAACCCGGAGGTGACGACCGAGTTCGATCGGCTGAAGCATTTCGGCCAGCGCGATCATGTCCGCCGCTTCGGGCGGGACTTTCGCGACCGGGTGCGCGCGGCGGGCTTCACGCTCGACGAAGTGACCACGGAGCCGGCGGATTGCGTGCGCTACAGCCTGCTGCCGGGCGAACGGATCTTCCTTGCCAGCAAGCCCGCAGCCTAGCGCGGCTCGACCGGATCTGCGCATCCCTGCGCCCGCGCCTACCCACGACATTGTTGTACGCTAATGCAGAACATGTGGTGAACGCGCTCTGCTTCGGCGGCGCGCATGCGGCTGGTGGTGCTTACGAGACGTTCAGACACTGGCGCCCAGAATGACGGGGGTGGGAGCGGCCGCATTCCCCAGCCTCCGTGCAACGCGGCCAGCACGTTGAATGGCCGTCGCGCGGTCGGCCCGTGACGATTGCCCGCGGCACGAAGGCTCCGCGGCGCAGCGTGTTCGCGTTACGCTCGCATCACTGCCGCGATGCGGGCTGGTGACGCCGCGCGCGGCAAGCATGCCCGCGCCTGGCGGGCCGCAACCCCGACGGAGTGTTCCATGAGCGGTATCCTCGTCTCCATCGCAATCGCCAGCTTCATCGCCGTGCAGGCCGCCAAGGCCGGGGCGGACAGGCGGATCACGGTCCCGGTCGCTGCCGTGGCCGCCGGTTTCATGGCTGCCTTCTGGGCGCTGGCCATCGAGACCCTTTTCCCTGCGCCCGATCTGTGGGAACGCGTGCCGGTCGAGATGGCGAAGAGCTTCGCCTTCGCGGCCATCGGCGCGGGCCTTCTGACCTTGGCGACGGGCAACCTGATCGGCAAGATCACGCGGTTCAAGGAGAAATACCCCGAGCGCTGACCGGCGCAGGGTTCGACCGCGCCGCCCAGGCGAGACGCCCGGCGCCAGGAGGAAACGGCGTGCAGGAGCGGCCGGAACGCAAGATCACACCGCCGACCGATGCGCCGGCGGGGAAGCGCAGCGCGGCCGAGATCGTGCAGATGCACACGCATCGCGTCGAGAAGGCCGCGCTCTGGTTTGCCGAAGCCCTCGGCCGCACCACGCCACGCCACTGCCCGATCTGCGGCTATGCGGGCCCGTTCAGCCCCGTGCGCTTCAAGCTGGAGACATGGTGCCCCTCCTGCGACAGCCGGCCGCGCCATCGCCTGATGCGCCTCTGGCTCGATCGCGCGGCGGCCATTGTCCCCGGTACGCGTGTGATCCATTTCGCCGCCGAACCCTGGGCGCGGGCCTGGTTCGCGGCCGCCGGCGCGCACTACCGCAGCGCCGATCTGAACGACCGCTTCGACCTCCAGATCGACATCACCGCGATGGCGCTGGAGACGGGCTCGGTCGACCTTCTGATCGCCAACCATGTGCTCGAGCATGTGGACGACCGCGCGGCCCTCGCCGAGATCGCCCGCGTCCTCGCGCCGGGCGGCCGCGCCCTGCTCACCGTGCCGATGATCGAGGGGTGGGACGAAACCTATGAGGACCGCTCGCTGGTCACGCCCGAGGCGCGGCAGGCCGCTTATGGCGACCCCGATCACCGGCGCTTCTATGGCCGCGACCTGCGCGAGCGTATCGCTGCCGCCGGTCTCGCCCTCACCGAATTCCCGGCCGTCGAGCCGGATGTCTCGCGCTACGCGCTCAACCGCGGCGAACGCCTCTTCATCGCCACCCGGCCGTGATCGCCGCGCGAGCGGCGCGCCCACAAGCTCTGTGACGATGCTTACGGCGTCCCTTGGGTCACCCGGCTAGGGTGGCGCTCACAGCATTCCAGCTGCGGCGGTGGGGACCACGACGGAGGCGGCGATGGCGGCAACCTTCAACGGCGATATCATCGCTTGGAACATGCGCGGCTCCCCGCGCTGGGACGGGCTCTTCCAGCACAATGTGGGCTCCTACTCCCTGCAGGAGACCGGAGATCTTCCGGGCTCGATCCACACCGAGATGCGGCCCGATCTGGAAGGCGCGAACTTCTACGTCCGCCAGGGATGGCTCCAGTCGAAAGTGCCCGGTGCCGCACCCTTCCTCGTCACGCATCTGAGATGGGGCAAGACGCTCCGCACGCCGGATGTCGAGAACATGCAGGCCAATTCGCGCTGCTCGCTGGCCATCGCCACGCAGCATGCGAGCTTCGGCGAGCGGATCCGCGCGCGGGTCTTCGTGCTGTCGCATCACGACATTCTGAGAGCGATGGACAAGTCGATCTCCACGCCGCACGGGATCCGCCCGGTGCTCTGCGTCCAGCTCGACCGCCACGCGATGTGGCCCTGGCTCTGCTCGATCCACGCCCCCTCCGGCAATTCCGGCTTCGCCGCGGCCTATACCCGGGGTGTCATCTCCCTGCTGCACGAGCGGCTGCACAGCGGCTGGGTGCTGGCGGGTGACTTCAACTGCGCGCCGGCCGATATCCAACCGGTTGCCGGCACGATTTTTTCCAGCGGTGCGTCGACGCAGGCGAGCGGCTCCGAGCTCGACTATGCCATCACCAACGATGTCGCCCTCACCGGCGCCAACAGGCTGGAGCGCGCCGGGTCGGACCATCACAAGATCCGCTTCGGGCTCGCCTACGCGGCGGCGCCGGACTGAGGGGCGCCCCGCGCGCGATCGCGCACGAGGGGCAATCGGCGGCGTCCGACCCGTAACCGCGACCCCTTGCCCGCTTTCGCGCCACCGGCGCATGGTCCATCTCTGACGCGTTGCAGCAACGAGGTGCGCCATGGTCGAACTCACCCTGCCGAAAAACTCCCGCGTCACCGTCGGCAAGAGCTGGCCGGCACCGGAGGGCGCGACCAACCTCAAGGCCTTCCGCATCTACCGGTGGAACCCGGACGACACGGAGAACCCGCGCGTCGACACCTATCAGGTGGATCTCGACAATTGCGGACCGATGGTTCTGGACGCCCTCATCAAGATCAAGAACGAGATCGACCCGACGCTGACCTTCCGCCGCTCCTGCCGCGAGGGGATCTGCGGGTCCTGCGCGATGAATATCGACGGCACGAACACGCTCGCCTGCCTGCGCGGGATGGATGAGATCAAGGGCGATGTGAAGGTCTATCCCCTGCCGCACATGCCGGTGGTGAAGGACCTCGTGCCGGACCTCACCCACTGGTACGCCCAGCATGCGTCGATCAAGCCTTGGCTGGAGACCGAGACGCCCGAGCCCGCGACCGAGTGGCGCCAGTCCGAGGCGGATCGCGCGAAGCTCGACGGGCTCTACGAATGCGTGATGTGCGCCTGCTGCTCGACCTCCTGCCCGAGCTACTGGTGGAACGGCGACCGGTATCTGGGCCCGGCGACGCTGCTCCATGCCTATCGCTGGATCATCGACAGCCGCGACGAGGCGACCGGCGAGCGGCTCGACGATCTGGAGGACCCGTTCCGCCTCTACCGCTGCCACACCATCATGAACTGCGCGAGCACCTGTCCGAAGGGGCTGAACCCCGCCAAGGCGATCGCGGAGATCAAGAAGCTGATGGTGGAGCGGCAGCTCTAGCGGCCGTTCTGGCCGGCGGGGTGAGCATCATCACGCCGCGGGCACAACCCAGACGGTAGTCTCCCCTTACGTCAAGGCGCTCATCGGGCGCCGGAGCAAGAGGGAGACCACCGCGATGACCGACTACAGCAGCGAGCGCTACAGCCCGTCCTTCCCCATGTGTGGCCGCTTCGCGCTGTCCTTCGACGGCAGCAATCTGCACTTCACGGGCGGCTCGCGGACCTACACCTACCCGGCCGTCTCCGGGACGCCGATCAATGGGCGGTTCGATTACAGTCCCGCGCGCCAACGGGTGCGCGGCAAGGGGCCGATCCCGGTGGGCGTCTATTGGGTGCGTCCCGACGAGCTCGACGACAATCTCGCCAACACCTATCTGATGCCGGGCTTCGAGCGGTCCTGGGGACGGTACCGGCTCTCGATCCACCCCTTTCCCACGACCATCACGCATAGCCGCGGCGGCTTCTTCATCCACGGAGGGACCGTTGCCGGCAGCGCTGGCTGCATCGATCTCGTGCGCGAGATCGACCGCTTCGCCGAGGACCTGAAGCGCGAAGGGCTGGAGGGGCGGCGCTGCCAGATCCATCTGACCGTGCAGTATCCGGTCCTCGGAGACTTCCCGGCACCGCCGAGCGGCTCGCGCGCGGTCTGAAGCCGGCCCGCCGGGCGCTCAGGCGCGCTCGGTCTCGTGGCGCCCGCTCGCCATCTCCGAGAGGCGCGAGGCGGTGCGGGCGAATTCGAAGGCGCCCTTGCCCTCGGTGTAGAGCGCATCCGGCAGGCCGTCGGCCGAAAGATAGAGCCGGGTCCGCGCCTCGTAGAACGCATCGATCAGCGTGACGAACCGCTTCGCCTCGTTGTTCTGCGCCCAGGAGAGGCGCGGCACGTCGTCGAGGAAGAAGACCGAGAACCGCTCCGCGATCGCCAGATAGTCCGAGGCGCCGAGCGGGCGCTCGCAGAGCGTCTCGAAATCGGCGCGGCCGGCCTCCTCCGTCGCCGCGGCGATGGGCACGCGCCGGCCATGCATGGAGAGCGTGAGGGGCGCCGCGTGCTCACCCTCCGTCTCGCGCACCCAGGCTGCGTCCATCGCCGCGCGCGCCGCCGCACCCAGCGGATGGAAGTAGCGCGTGGCCGCGTCGTCGTTCCGGCGGTAGTCGGTCCCGGCATCGAGCTCCACCACGTCCAGCCGCTCCTTCAGCAGGGCGATGAAGGGCAGGAAGAGGGCGCGGTTCAGCCCGTCCTTGTAGAGATCGTCCGGCGGGCGGTTCGAGGTCGCCACCACCACCACGCCGCGGGCGAACAGCGCCTCGAAGAGCCGGCCCAGGATCATCGCATCGGTGATGTCGCTCACCTGGAACTCGTCGAAACAGAGGAGCCAGGCGCCCTCCGCGATCTCCTCCGCCACCGGCTGGATCGGGTCCTGCACGTTCGACTCGCGCGCGATGTGCACGCCCACATGCACCTCGCGCATGAAGGCGTGGAAATGCACCCGGCGCTTGCGCGGAACCGGGGCACCGGCAAAGAACAGGTCCATCAGCATGGATTTTCCGCGCCCGACGCCGCCATAGAGGTAGAGCCCCGTCAGCGGCGTGTTCGCCTTCGCGGCCTTCTTGCCGAAGCCGAGCCAGCCGAGCGCCACGGTCTTGCCGCGCGAGGGCTCGTAGTCGCCAAGGCGCATATGCAGGAGTTGCAGCTTCTCCACCGCCGCGCGCTGCGCGGAGTCGGCGTTGATCGTGCCCTCCGCCACGAGGGCGCGGTAGCGGCTCATCGGCCCGTCCGGCATCGCCTCCCCCCCGATCGCTGCCCCGCGCTGCGCGGCGTCCTCCGCCCGTCTTATGCCGCATGGGCGCAGGCGAGGCCAAAAACTTCCGCATGGGGGAGCCGGCTCGGCGCGCCGTCAGCCCGGAGGCTGGCCTCTTCGCATCAGCAACGCTTGAGCGTCACGCAACAAAAACTGGTTTGCGCCGGCCTCGGCGCCCCCGCACAGTCGGCGCAATCACGGGGAGAACCGCCATGGCCCGCCTGTCGCCCACGAACACGATCATCCTCGCCGGCGCCGTCGTGCTGTCGCTGAGCTTCGGCGTGCGATCGATCTTCGGCGTCGTGCTCGAGCCGATCTCGCTGGAATATAACTGGCCGCGCGAGGTCTTCTCGCTGTCGCTGGCGATCCAGAACATCGTGTGGGGCCTCGCGCAGCCGTTCTTCGGCATGATCGCGGACAGGCTGGGGGACCGGCGCGCGCTCTGGATCGGGCTCGCGATCTACATCGCCGGCATGGCGCTCTCCACGGTCGGCTTCCTGCCCTGGATGCAGCATCTGGGCGCCGGCGTGCTGGTGGGCATGGGCGTGGCGGGCACGGCCTTCGGGCTCGTGCTCTCCGTCGTCGGCCGCGCGACGCCGGAGGAGAAGCGCTCCAAGGCTCTCGCGCTCACCGCGGCACTCGGAGCGCTCGGCCAGATGGTGCTGCCGGTGATCGCGGGTCTGACCACCGAGGCCTATGGCTGGCAGGGCACCATGGTGCTGATGACGCTGCTGCTCCTGCCCATCGCCGCCTGCATCCCGTTCCTGAAGGCCGAGATCCCGGCCGGCAGCCAGCCCGAGCCGGCGGTGCCGATGCAGGAGATGCTCCGCCGCGCCTTCGGCCATTCGAGCTATGTGCTCCTGACCATGGGCTTCTTTGTCTGCGGCTTCCATGTGGCCTTCATCGCCGCGCATTTCCCCACCTATGTGGCGGAGGTCTGCGGCTCGGTCACGCTCGGGGCCGCGACGCTCTCGATCATCGGGTTCGCCAATGTCGTCGGCACCTTGCTGGCCGGCCAGCTCGGAGCGCGCTATCCCAAGCCCTGGATCCTGTCGGCGATCTATGCGCTCCGGGCCGTGGTCATCCTGGTCTTCATCTCGGTCCCGCCGACACCGCTCACCGTCGTCATCTTCTCCATGTCGATGGGCGTGCTGTGGCTCTCGACCGTGCCGCTCACCACCGCGCTGGTGGCCACGATGTTCGGCACGCGCGCGTTGGGCACGCTCTACGGCATCGTCTTCGTCGGCCACCAGGTGGGCTCGTTCCTCGGCGTCTGGCTGGGCGGGCGGGTCTACGACATGACCGGCACCTACGACATGGTGTGGTACATCGCGATCGCGCTCGGCATCTTCTCGGCCATCGTCCATCTGCCGGTGCGCGACCGGGCCTGGACACCGTCGGCGGCGCCCGCCTGAGCCCGGTGGTGCCCATTCGCGACCCCAGCCCGGCGGCGCTGGCCTGCCTCGCGCTCGCCTTCGCGATGCTCTGGGTGCCGGTCGGCCAGCATGCGTTCCTGCTGCTCGGCTGGATGAAGCTCGGCACCTTCATGGCGCCCTTCCTGGTCTTCGCAGCGCTGGCGTTTCGCGGGCGGGGCGCGGCGGAGAGCGTGCGGCTGATGGCGCTCGGCCTGCTCATCGCCTACATCGCGCACCAGTTCGAGGAGCACTGGATCGACCTCTACGGCGAGATCTACGCCTTCCGGGGCTCGGTGAACGCGCTTCTGCTGGAAGCGCTCGGCGCGGATCCCGGCGCGGAGGGGCCGCTCACCGAAGCGGCGGTCTTCGTGATCAACACCGCGCTGGTCTGGCTGGTGGCGGCGCTGGCGATCTGGGCCGGGCCGGCGCATGTGTTCCCCACGCTGGCGATGGCGGGGATCGTGCTGGTGAACGCGGTCTCCCACATCGCGGCGGGGCTCTCGGCGGGCGCGTACAATCCGGGGCTTCTCACCGCGGTCGTGCTCTTCCTGCCGGCGGCGGCGTTCGTCTACTGGCGGCTCCTGGCCGATGGGCGCGCGCGCGGCGCGGGCGTGGCGCTCTCGCTCGCCTGGGCGGTGCTTGCGCATGCGATCATGATCGCCGGGATCATCGCGGCCAACTGGCTGAAGATCGTCCCGGAGGCCGCCTACTTCCTCGCCCTCGTGCTCTGGTCGATCCTGCCCTCCGTGCCGGCGCTGCGGCAGTCTCTGCGCCCCGGCACCGCTAACCCACCGGCTTGACAGGGCGCGCGGCAGTCCGTAGCTGAGCCTCCACCGCCGGTTAGCGAGGATTCGCCCACCGGCGCTTTATTCGTTGCCGCCATGCCGTGCGGCGCAGAAGGGACCATGAGCATGTTCGAAGCGCTGTCAGACCGCCTCAGCGGCGCGCTCGAAAAGCTGACCGGCAAGGGCGCGCTGACGGAGGCGGATGTACAGACCGCGCTTCGCGAAGTCCGCGTGGCCCTGCTGGAGGCGGATGTCTCGCTCCCCGTCGCGCGCAACTTCATCAAGGCCGTGGGCGAGAAGGCCACCGGCCAGGCGGTGCTGAAATCCGTCACGCCCGGTCAGCAGGTCGTCAAGATCGTGCATGACGAGATGGTGCGCGTGCTCGCGGGCGACGAGCCGGAGCCGGCCGCGCTCAAGATCGACAACCCGCCCGCGACGCTGATGATGGTCGGCCTGCAGGGCTCGGGCAAGACCACCACCACCGGCAAGCTCGCCAAGCGGCTGAAGGAGCGCGACGGCAAGCGCGTGCTCATGGCCAGCCTCGACACCCGCCGCCCCGCCGCCATGGAGCAGCTCGCGGTGCTCGGCGGCCAGATCGGCGTGGACACGCTGCCGATCCAGGGCGGCCAGACCCCGGTGCAGATCGCCAAGCGCGCCAAGACCCAGGCCTCGCTCGGCGGCTACGACGTGGTGATGCTGGACACCGCCGGCCGGCTCTCCATCGACGACGAGCTGATGGCCGAGGTGGAGGCGGTGCGCGACGAGGCCAAGCCGCGCGAGACGCTGCTGGTCGTCGACGGCCTCACGGGCCAGGACGCGGTGAACACGGCCGAGAATTTCGACGGGCGTATCGGCGTCTCCGGCGTGATCCTCACGCGGATGGATGGCGACGGGCGCGGCGGTGCCGCGCTCTCCATGCGCGCGGTGACCGGCAAGCCCATCAAGTTCGTCGGCCTCGGCGAGAAAATGGACGCGCTGGAGGAGTTCCACCCCGAGCGTGTCGCCGGGCGCATCCTCGGCATGGGCGACATCGTCAGCCTCGTCGAGAAGGCGCAGGAGACGCTGGAGGCCGAAGCCGCCGAGCGCATGATGAAGCGCTTCCAGAAGGGCCGCTTCGACATGAACGACCTCGCCACGCAGCTCGAGCAGATGCTCAAGCTCGGCGGCATGCAGGGCATTATGGGCATGATGCCGGGCATGGGGAAGCTCTCGAAGCAGCTCGAGGGCGCCAATATGGACGACAAGGTGATCCGCCGGCAGATCGCCATCATCCAGTCCATGACCAAGGACGAGCGCAAGCGCCCGGAGCTGATGGCCGCCAGCCGAAAGAAGCGCGTGGCCAAGGGCTCCGGCATGGAGGTCTCGGACGTCAACAAGCTGCTCAAGATGCACCGCCAGATGGCGGACATGATGAAAAAGATGGGCAAGATGGGCGGCAAGAAGGGCATGCGCGGCATGCTCGGCCAGATGATGGGCAAGGGCGGGTTGCCCCCCGGCGCCGCGGCGCCGGGCGCGATGCCGCAACTGCCCCCCGGCCTGCCCGGCCTCGGCGGCGGGCCTCCGGGGGCCGCCCTGCCCCCGGGCCTCGGCGGCCTGCCGGGCTTCGGCAAGAAGAAATGATCGCCCCGCGCTGCACCGAGGCGCCCGAGGGCGCGGCCGCGGCGGCGGCGGCACGCCATCGCGCGCCCCTGCCCCGGCTCGAGACCGAGCGGCTGGTGCTGCGTGCGGCGGAGATCGGCGATCTGCCGCTCTGGACCGAGATCTATGCGAGCGAGGATGCCGCCCAATTCGGCGGCCCCTTCGATGCGGAGACCGCTTGGGAATCCTTCTGCGTCTACACCGCCGGCTGGCTGCTCCACGGGCATGGCGTCTGGGCGGTCGAGCGGCGTGAGGACGGCGCGCTGCTCGGCTTCGTGCATCTCGGGCTCGAATGGGACGATCCGGAGCCCGAGCTCGGCTGGATCCTGGCACCCGAAGCCCGCGGCCGGGGCTATGCGACCGAGGCCGCCGGGGCCGCGCGGGCCTATGGCGCCGGGCTCTTCGAGAGCTTCGTCAGCTGCGTAGATGCCGGCAACGCCGCCTCGGCCGCGGTCGCCCGGCGCCTCGGCGCGGCGATCGACGACGCCGCAAGCGCTGCCCACGGCGTCGGCATCTGGCGCCACCGGAGACCGGCATGAGCCATTTTGCCGTCGAGATCCCCACGCTCGAGACCGAACGGCTGTTCCTGCGCGCGCCGTCGCCGGCGGATGCCGAGGCCTATGTCGCCTTCTTCGCCTCCGACCGCGCGCGTTTCGTGGGCGGCAACGGCACGCGCGAGCGCGCCTGGCAGGCCTTCGCCATGGAGATCGGCCACTGGGTGCTCCGCGGCTTCGGCAGCTGGGCCGTGATCGAGCGCGGCTCCGACGAAAGCCTCGGCTATGTGGGCTGCTGGTATCCCGAGCCCTGGCCCGAGAAGGAGATCGGCTGGCTCCTCTGGGCCGGAGCGGAGGGGCGCGGGATCGGCTTCGAGGCCGCCTCCGCCGTGCGCGCCTATGCCTACGGGACGCTCGGCTGGCCCACCGCCGTCAGCTATATCAACCCCGGCAATGCCCGCTCCATTGCACTCGCCGAACGGCTCGGCGCGGTGCGCGACCCCGAGGCGGCCCGCCCGCCCCCGGACGAAGGCGAGGCGCCCTGCCTCGTCTACCGCCACCCCGCGCCGGCGGAGTGCGCGCCATGATCGAGATCCCGACCGTGGAGACCGAACGGCTGATCCTGCGCGCGCCGCGGGAGGCGGATTTCGAGCACGAAGCCGCGTTCTTCGCCACCGAGCGCTCGCGCTTCGTGGGCGGGCCGATGCAGCGCGACCTGGTCTGGCGCGCCCTCGCCGGCATCATCGGCCACTGGGTCTTCCGCGGCTACGGCTTCTGGGCGGTGGAGGAGAAGGGCACCGGGCTCTATTGCGGCCATGTGGGCTGCTGGTGCCCGGAGGGCTGGCCCGAGCCCGAGATCGGCTGGACGGTGATGGAGGCCGCGGAGGGCCGCGGGATCGCCCATGAGGCCGCCCTCGCCTCGCGCCGCTACGCCTATGAGGTGCTGGGCTGGACGACCGCGATCAGCCTGATCGACCCCAAGAACACCCGCTCGCTGGCGCTCGGCAAACGGCTCGGCGCCAAGTTCGAATACACCTACACCCATCCGAGCTACGGGCCGATGGATGTCCACCGCCATCCCGCCCCAGCGGAGCTTGCCCAATGAAGCGTTTCCCCACCCTGGCCACGGAGCGGCTGACCCTGCGGCCCCCCGAGGCGCGCGATCTCAACGCCTATATGGCCTATTTCACCAATGCCGACGCCTCCGCCTGGAGCGGGGGGCCGCTGCGCCCCGACCAGGTCTGGCGCCGGCTGGCAGAGGACATAGGCCACTGGCAACTCAAGGGTTTCGGCCTCTGGATGCTGGTGCGGCGGGACGACGGGCAGGTCGTCGGCGCCACCGGGCTCTGGCATCCCGAGGGCTGGCCGCGCCATGAGCTGACCTGGTGGCTGCTGCCGGGCTCGCGCGGGGCGGGGCTCGCGCAGGAGGCCTCGCGCGCCATCATCGCCTTCGCAGTCAACTCGCTCGGCTGGCCCTCGGTCGAGACGCATATCCGCGACGAGAACCGGCCCGCGCATCGCCTGGCCCAGAGCCTCGGCGCCACGGTGATCGCCCGCGAGACCTTCCCGGACGGGCGCGAGCGCGACGTCTACCGCTTCGCCCCGGCACCCGGCGCCGCCGCCGCGGGCGAGGCCGCCGAACTGGGAGAGACCGTGTGAGCGACGACGTGTCAGATCAGGCCGGAGGCGCCGGCGAGACGGCGCGTGCCGCCGCGATTCTCGCGGAGCTGCGCCACTCCATCGACAATCTCGACGCGATCCTCGTCCACACCCTGGCCGAGCGGTTCAAGTGCACCCAGAAGGTCGGGCAGCTGAAGGCCCGGCACGACCTGCCCCCGGCCGATCCCGCGCGCGAGGCCGCCCAGATCGCGCGCCTCGGCCAGCTCTCGGACGAGGCGGGCCTCGACCCGGATTTCACCAAGAAGTTCATGCGGTTCATCGTCGACGAAGTGATCCGCCACCACCGAACGCTGCAGGAATAGCCCGCGCTGCGGGCCCGTACCCATCGAAGGAGACCGAAGACTATGTCGATCAAGATCAGGCTCGCCCGGGGCGGCTCGAAGAAGCGCCCGTTCTACCGCATCGTGGCGGCCGACAGCCGGATGCCGCGCGACGGCCGCTTCATCGAGAAGCTGGGCACATACAACCCGCTGCTGCCGAAAGACAGCGAAGACCGCGTGAAAATGGACGTTGAAAAGATCGAAGCATGGATCGCCAAAGGCGCCCAGCCGACCGAGCGTGTGACACGTATGCTGGAAGCCGCTGGCGTTCGCGAAAAGAC
>JBCBWF010000004.1:0-42274 GCA_039817245.1 Pseudomonadota bacterium
CCCCGCGGTGTCGCTTCCGGTATGCAGATGCACCACGAGGCTCTCCGCGCCCGTCTGCACCTGCCAGCGCGCGGCGCCGAGCGCATGCGCGCGGAAGACCACGGTGCCAAGCGCCGTCTCCGCCTCCAGCGCTCCGGCCGCGCCGGGCGCCAGCGCCACATCATGCACCGCGCCGCCCGCCATAAGCCGCAGCCGGCTCCAGCCCCGGCCCCAGGCGCGCCAGCCCGTCAGCGCCTCGCCCGCACGCGCCAGGAGCCCCGCGATCGCCGCCCCGGCCAGCGCCAGCTCCAGCGCTTCGGCCGCGGGCTCCCCGGTCAGCCCCTCGCCCCGCCGCCCGATGAGGCCCGTATCGATCCGCCCCTCGCGCATATCCGCATCGACCACCAGCCGGTCGAGAAAGGCGAGATTGCTCTCCAGCCCCGCGATATGGCTGCCCGCCAGCGCCTCGGCGAGCCGGGCAAAGGCCGCCTCGCGATCCGGCGCATGGGCGATAAGCTTCGCGATCATCGGGTCGTAATGGGGCGTGACCGTACCGCCCTCCGCCACACCGCTATCCACCCGGATGCCGAGCGCCGGCGCGTCCGCCGGCAGCCGCAGCGCCTCGAGCCGCCCCGTCGCCGGCATGAAGTCCCGCGCCGGATCCTCCGCATAGATCCGCGCCTCCACCGCATGGCCCGAAAGGGCGATCTCGGTCTGGCTGCGCGGCAGCGGCTCCCCGGCGGCCACGCGGAGCTGCCATTCGACGAGATCCACCCCCGTCACGGCCTCGCTCACCGGATGCTCCACCTGAAGCCGCGTGTTCATCTCCATGAAGAAGAAGCAGTCCGCCCGCCCCTGCGCCATGGCGAGCCCGTCCACGATGAACTCCACCGTGCCCGCGCCCTCATAGTGCACCGCCGCGGCTGCGCGGATCGCGGCCTCGCACATCGCGCTGCGTAGCGCCTCAGTCATCCCGGGTGCGGGCGCCTCCTCGATCACCTTCTGATGCCGCCGCTGGGCCGAGCAGTCGCGCTCATAGAGATGGACGATCCGCCCGTGGCGGTCCGCGAACACCTGCACCTCGATATGGCGGGGGTTGAGCACGAAGCGCTCCACCAGCACCCGGTCGTCGCCGAAGCTCGCCGCGGCTTCCGAGCGCGCGCGGGCCAGCGCCTCCTCGAAGTCGCGCGGGTCGTCCACGCGCCGCATGCCTTTGCCGCCGCCGCCGGCAGAGGCCTTGACCAGCACCGGAAAGCCGATCTCGGCGGCGCGCTCGGCCAGGAAGGCGGGGTCCTGCTCGGCGCCGTGATAGCCGGGCGTCACCGGCACGCCGGCCTCCTCCATCAGCCGCTTGGCCGCATCCTTCAGCCCCATCGCGCGGATCGCCGAGGCCGGCGGGCCCACCCAGATCCGCCCCGCCGCGGCCACCGCCTCGGCGAATTCCGGGTTCTCGGAGAGAAAGCCGTAGCCCGGATGGATTGCATCCGCCCCGGTCTGCGCCGCCGCTTCCAGAAGATGCGCCCCGCGCAGATAGCTCTCGCTCGCCGCGGCCGGCCCGATCAGCACCGCCTCGTCCGCGTGGCGCACATGCGGTGCCGCCGTATCCGCCTCGGAGTGCACGGCGACGGTGGCAATGCCCATGCGTCGGGCGGTTCGCGCGATGCGCAGCGCGATCTCCCCGCGATTGGCGACAAGGAGCTTTCTGATCATCGGCCCGGCGGTCTCCGGCTCGTCCCCTATCGCCTGCATGGCAGATTGAACGCGGCGGCGCCAGCCTCCGGTTCCGCTCCGGGCTTGACGTGCGTCATGGCCCGCCCGGTGCGGGGGCGAGAGGGTGGAGCGGACCGGCCGCGGGCTCCGCCGCCGGTCTCCCGCCGCCCAGCCGGCCCGACGCCAAGCAAGGAACCCGCAATGCGCCTCTCCACCATCTCCGCCACCCTCCTCCTCGCCGGTGCCGCAACCTGCCTGCCCGGTCAGGCCCTCGGCTCGGACCGGCTCGTTGCCGCGGGCGAACGCGAATTCGCGCAGCAATGCGCCGTCTGCCACGGAACGGATGGCAAGGGGGAGGGCCCGCTCGCCTCCATCCTCACGGTGGCGCCGGCCGACCTCACCGTTCTCTCCGCCGGCAATGACGGGCATTTCCCCTTCGAGCGCGCCTACCGGATCATCGACGGGCGCGCCCCGGTGAAGGGCCATGGCGGGAGCGAAATGCCGGTCTGGGGCAACGAGTACAACCGCCTCGCGGTCGAGGAATACCGCCAGCGCATCGGCCCCTACGAGGCGGAGAACGTGGTCGCCGGCAAGATCCTGTCCCTCGTCATGTATCTCATCACGATCCAGATCCCCTGATCTGGCAATCGGGGCGGGACGAACGAGCCCGCTCCACCGCGGAAAGAGGGTAATCCACCCCTCTGGCATCGGCCGCGCCGAGCACAGGCCGCGGCACCGGTCTCGCTGCCCTCATCTGGGCGAAAAGCGTGAACGCTCCATAACGTGGTGTGCGTTGCGCGCCCGTTACGGCTGTGCCACATCGGTTGTATGAACGAACCGAAGGTCGCGGTGGCGACACCCGATGAACGCTAACGACGCAACGCTGCGAGACGGTGTCTGGAGCGACCCGTTCGCCTGCTTCCCGACGCCGCGCCCGATGCGCTCGTCCTGCCGCGCCAATCTGAGCGAACTGACGGCGCGCGTCGCCCTGGTCTGGGGTGCGCCTCCGGGCGTCTATGAGCACACGCGCCATGAGGGCCTCGCCATCTACATGGCAATGTCGCGGAAGGTGGGCTCCATCGATGTCGGCGAGGGCGAGCTGGCGATGAAGGCCCAGGCCGGCGAGTTCATCGTCGGCCTGCCGGGAGCGGCAGCGCGAATGCACTCCTTTCGCGGCGGGCACTGGGGTGAGGTGGTGCTGGCCGATGCCTCGCTCGGTTACGATCCGGACCGGCGGGGGCCCGGACGCAACGATCTTCGCCGACTTCATCGATCCTTCCACAAGAAGCGCGAAATCGGCGATCTGCTGACGCAGATCGTACGCGGTGGCCTGTCTGCCAGAGCGCCTGAGCCGCTATTTCTCGACACTCTCGGCTGCGCCCTCGTGGATGCCCTGGATCGGTACTTCGACGCCGAGGTCAACCGGAGGCGCGAGGTGGGCGCGCTCTCGAAACGCACGGTCGAGGAGATCCTGTATTACATGGACGCGCATCTCGCCGAGCCAATCGGACTCCGCGATCTGGCCGGGCTCGCAGGGCTGTCGCGGGCACGGTTTGTGAAGGCATTCAAGAACGCGGCCGGAGAGAGCCCTTATCAGGCGCTGATACGCCGTCGGCTGGAAGCGGCGCGCTTCGCTCTGATGACCGGGGAAAAGAGCATTTCGGAGATCTCGCTCGCATGCGGCTTCTCCTCCCAGCAGCATATGACCGGGCTGTTCTCCACGAGGTTCGGGATCGCACCCGCCGCGTTTCGGAACCAGATCCGGGCAGCCTGAGGACCGGTGTGTCGGCGACGCGCATGGACGGTCGCCCAAGAGCGCTGGCCCTGCGGAACTGATCTTTGGGGCCCTGACCGTCCCGCAAGTGCCAGCACATGGGATCGTAGGGCGGTTCCGAAGGACCCGATAGCGCGCGTGGCTGGCAGAGGCGTCGGGCCCGGTAGGGCGCATTCGGCCCGGACCATAAGAGCGCTGTGCTCGTCGCTCTCTCGACCCTTGCGGCCGCTCCCTCCCACGTCATTTTGCGCAACGATGTATGAAAGTCGTGTAAGTCTCACTGCTATTGTTCTACGCGGCCAGAACCGCCATGATGTTCATCAAATGTTCGACATCTTGCCCACACGATGTCGTGGGTGGGAGCGGCCGCACAGGGTTGAGCCGACCCGACGGCGTTCTATGCCCTTAGGCCATCGATGGCCGCGCGGTGGAGCGCAGCGCTCGCAGCCGAGAAACAGCAGAAGATCACCTCTCCCAGTCCCTCCTCTTCCGCAAGCGCGCCCGCCACGGCCATCACCGCGATCGGCGCCGCGCGCTCCGGAGGAAAGCCGTAGACGCCCGTCGAGATTGCCGGAAAGGCGAAGCGCCGGCAGCCGGCGTGGAAGCCCACGACCAGCGCGCGGCGGTAGCAGGAGGCCAGCGCCGCATCCTCGCCCGCGTCGCCGCCCTGCCAGACCGGGCCGACGGTGTGGATCACATGGCGCGCGGGCAGGGCGTAGCCGGCGGTGATCTTCGCATCGCCCGTCTCGCAGCCGCCGAGCCAGCGGCATGCCGCCAGGAGCTCCGGTCCGGCCGCGCGGTGGATCGCCCCGTCCACCCCGCCGCCGCCGAGCAGGCTTGCATTGGCGGCGTTCACGATCGCATCCACCGCCAGCGCGGTGATGTCGCCTTGGTGGACGCTCATGCGCGCGCTCACCACCACGAGCGCGTCTCGCGGTCCTCGAGATGGTCGCGCACGAACGCCGGCAGCGGCCAGGCCTGCGGGTCCATGCCCGTCATCGGCCCTGGCGGCTGGCCCCGCCAGGCATGCACCCAGAGCTCGCGGTGCAGGGCGATCTCGATATCGCGGAGCGCCGCATCGATCACCGCCTTCTTCTCCTCGATCCGCGCCTCGAGCTCGGCGATCCGCTTCGCCTCGTCCCCGCCGCGATCGACGAGGCTGCCCAGCATCCGTCGCACCTCCGCCCAGGCCGCCCGCCCAGTGGAGACGGCGAGATAAAGCACCAGCGTCTGGATCCAGCCCACGCCTGCCAGAGCCGAAAGCCCGAGGCCGAGATCGAGCGCGAACCAGCCCCCGCCCGTCTCCTTCTTCGGCGCCGGTTCGTCGCGCAGCGCCTCCTGCATATGCGCAAACTCCACGGCGAAGCTCTCGCGGAGCGCGCGCGCGAAGGCCGGCCGCGCGAAGTCCCGCCGCCCGGCCCACACCTTAAGCACCGGCCGCGCAAAGAGGCCTCGCTGGCTCTCTGCCATGAACCGCTCGAAGTCGAAGATGAACCCGTAATCCTCCGGGTCCGGCGAGTGGTGGAAGAGATAGACGGTGATCTCCACCTCCCGCACGAGGCCGAGGGTCGGGAGTTCCGGCATCGCGGGCACGAGCCATTCGATCTCGCCGAGACCGCGGCCCATGCGCTCCGTCAGATCTCCGATCAGCCGCCGCACCATCGCGCTCTCCTCCGCTCCGCCGCCCAGTATAGCCGCCGATGGGGCGAGAATGTGCGCGCCCTTCACATCCGGAACACGCCGAACCGCGTCTCGGCCACCGGTTCCGCCAGGCTCGTCATCAGCGAGAGCCCCAGGGCCTCGCGCGTACGCGCCGGCTCCAGGATCCCGTCGTCCCAGAGCCGCGCGGAGGCGTAGAGCGGATGGGACTGTTCCTCGAATTGCGCCTCGATCGGTGCGCGGAACGTGGCCTCCTCCTCCGCCGACCAGCTGCCCCCCTTCCGCTCGATCCCGTCGCGGCGCAGCGTCGCCAACACGCCGGCCGCCTGGAAGCCCCCCATCACCGAGATCCGGCTGTTCGGCCAGCTCCACAGAAAGCGCGGACTGTAGGCCCGTCCGCACATCCCGTAATTTCCCGCACCGAACGAACCGCCGATAATCAGCGTCAGCTTCGGCACCTCCGCGCAGGCCACCGCCGTAACCAGCTTCGCGCCATGCCGCGCGATCCCCTCGTTTTCGTAGCGCTTGCCCACCATGAAGCCGGTGATGTTCTGCAAGAACAGGAGCGGGATCTTCCGCAGGCAGCAGAGCTCCACGAAATGCGCCCCCTTAACGGCGCTCTCCGAGTAGAGAATGCCGTTGTTGGCCACGATCCCCACCCGCTGGCCCAGGATCTCGGCAAAGCCGCAGACCAGCGTCTCCCCGAACCGCGCCTTGAAGGGGTCGAAGCGCGAGCCGTCCACCAGCCGCGCGATCACCTCGCGCACATCGTAGGGAACCCGCGTGTCGGGGGGCAGGATACCGGCGATCTCCGCGGGGTCGTAGGCCGGCGCTTCGCCCACGGGCAGCGCCGTCGCGGGCCCGCCGAGATTGGCCACCGCCCGGCGCGCGAGCGACAATGCATGGGTGTCGTCCTCCGCCAGATGGTCCGCCACGCCTGAGAGGCGGGTATGCACGTCCCCGCCGCCAAGCGCCTCGGCCGACACCACTTCGCCCGTGGCCGCCTTCACCAACGGCGGGCCCGCCAGGAAGATCGTTCCCTGCTCGCGCACGATGATCGCCTCGTCCGACATCGCCGGCACATAGGCGCCGCCGGCAGTGCAGGAGCCCATCACCACCGCGATCTGCGCGATGCCGGCGGCGGACATCCGCGCCTGATTGTAGAAGATGCGCCCGAAATGGTCCCGGTCGGGGAACACCTCGTCCTGGCGCGGCAGGTTCGCGCCGCCGCTGTCCACGAGATAGAGGCAGGGCAGGCGGTTCGCCTCGGCGATCTCCTGTGCGCGCAGATGCTTTTTCACGGTGACGGGGAAGTAGCTGCCGCCCTTCACCGTGGCGTCGTTGGCCACGATCATGCAGGCGCGCCCCTGCACGAGACCCACGCCGGCGATGACACCGGCTGCGGGCGCCTCGCCGTCATACATCCCGTGAGCGGCGAAGAGGCCCACTTCCAGAAAGGGCGAGCCGGGATCGAGCAGGCGCTCCACCCGCGTCCGTGGCGCAAGCTTGCCGCGGGCCTCATGGCGCGCGCGCGCCTCCGCGCCGCCGCCCGCCAGCGCATGTTCGGCTGCGGCGCGCACCGGCGCCAGTGCCGCCTCGAAGGCGCGGGCATTCTCGGCAAAGCCGGGTGACCGGGTCTGGATCTGGCTCTGGATCTGGCTCACCGCGGGCTCCCCACTTGCGCATCCGGGCGCACCGGCCGTCGCCCTCGCCCCATGGCTAGCGCAGTCCCGCCCGCCGGGCCATCCCGCCAGGGCGCAGCACGTGTGGCCGATGCGGTTTCTGTTCGCGTTGAGCCGGCTGCGATCGCTCCCTCCCACGACATTGTTCGCGCGATGTCCTCAACATTGTGCGAACGACCGCCTGCTTCGAACCAATCGTCGGAAAAACGGACAGGGTTACCCGCCGTTCACCCTCCGTTGCGCAAAATGTCGTGGGTGGGAGCGATCGCGGTCGCGAAAACTGTCGCGTCAGATTGCGCGCTGAACCTTCGATGTTCGTTCTCAGGGGCGCCGCGCTATGCATTGTCGCTGCGTATCCAGTGCATGCCGGCGGGCGGGCAACCGCCGGCCTCCGGTCATGCCTAGGGGCGGTTCGATTCACTTAATCGCTGCCGGTCGAAAGATTAACGCTGCGCGCTCGGACCAAGCGCCAAGGGTCCGTCCGAGCGCGCTCGACCGTCTGTCAGCGGAAGCCCTTAAGGCGGGAGGAGGCATCCTGCAGCCGGCGCAGCGTCCGTCGCAGCTCGCATTGCACCGCCTCGAAATTGGCATGCGGCGCGCCGAAGCGCTCGGCGGAGATGCGGATCTGCTCGGGATCGCGGCAGAGCCTGGCCAGCCCCGCGCGCCACTCCGTGTAGTCGGGACGTGGCGCGGGGCCCCGGGTCAGCCGCCGCTCTTCCGCCACGAGTACAGCGGCCCAGTCGTCCAGCGCCTCGCGCAGGCAGACTGCCGGCTGGTCCACCCCGCCGCCGGCGCGCGCTGCCTGGCAGCGCGACACCTCGTCGCGCAGGGGTGCACAGGCCCGCAACGCCCTGATCGTGTTTGCCAAATCGCGACAGGCCGGATAGTCCGCCGGCGACGCCTGCGCCCCGGTCTGCACGAACATCAGCGCCAGGAGCGGGCCCGCCAACCAAGAGAGAGCCCTCCACATCACGCTGTCTCCTTGAAGATCTCGCGCCCGATCAGCATGCGACGGATCTCCTGCGTGCCCGCCCCGATCTCGTAGAGCTTGGCGTCGCGCAGCAGCCTGCCGGCCGGATAGTCGTTGATGTAGCCGTTGCCGCCGAGCGCCTGGATGGCCTCCAGCGCGACCTTGACGGCGCGCTCGGAGCTGTAGAGCAGGCACCCTGCCGCATCCTGTCGCGTTGTCTCGCCCCGGTCGCAGGCGGCCGCGACCGCGTAGACATAGGCGCGCGAGGCATTCATCTCCGTGTACATATCCGCAAGCTTGCCCTGCATAAGCTGGAACTCCCCGATGGGCTGACCAAACTGTTTACGTTCATGGACATAGGGCATAACGACATCCATCGCAGCCGCCATGATCCCCAGCGGACCGCCGGACAGCACGACCCGCTCATAGTCGAGCCCGGACATCAGCACCGCGACGCCCCGGCCCTCCTCGCCGAGCACGTTCTCGAAGGGCACCTCGCAGTCTTCGAAGACCAGCTCGCAGGTGTTGGAGCCGCGCATGCCGAGCTTGTCGAGCTTCTGCGCGGTGGAGAAACCGGCCATCCCCTTCTCGATGAGAAAGGCCGTGATGCCCCGCGGCCCGGCCTCCGGATCGGTCTTGGCGTAGACCACGAGGACATTCGCGTCCGGCCCGTTGGTGATCCAGAACTTGTTGCCGTTCAGAACGTACCGGTCATTGCGCTTGGCCGCATGCAGCTTCATCGAGACGACATCCGAGCCCGACCCCGGCTCCGACATCGCCAGCGCGCCGACATGAGCGCCGGAAACGAGCTGTGGCAGGTACTTCGCCCGTTGTTCGGGCGTGCCATTCAGCTTGATCTGGTTCACGCAGAGGTTCGAATGCGCGCCGTAGCTGAGCCCGACGGAGGCCGAGGCCCGGCTGATCTCCTCCACCGCCACGGTGTGCGCGAGATAGCCCATGCCGGCGCCGCCGAATTCTTCCGGCACCGTGATGCCGAGAAGGCCGAGCGCGCCCATCTCGGCCCAGAGTTCGGCGGGAAACTCGTTGGAGCGATCGATCTCGTCGGCCCGCGGCGCGATGCGCTCCTGCGCGAAGCGGTGCACGGTCTCGCGCAGCGCTTCGATCTCTTCGCCAAAACCGAATTTCAAGCCGATCCCGAACATCCCGTCATCCTCCCGGTCGTTGCCGTGCCTTGCGCCGCCGCGCGGTCTGCGGCGCGTCTCGTGGCGGCGGGCCGGGATCGACAGTAACCGACGGCGGAGCCGCCGGGTTAAGTCGCGTCGCCGCGTCCCGATAACCATCCGGATGCAGATCGTATTGCAAGGAGTCTGCAAACGGGACGTCTGTACGCGCAATCCACCCCGTTTCCGCACGGATTTGCGGGGTTGTGACGCCCATTTGCGCGCGCTCGACGTGTCGGGACCGCCACAGGCCTGCGTGGAGCGACGCAGGGGCAACCCTCCGGGATTGTGCTGCGCTACTGTAAGATAGCACCATAGATGTCCAGATTTATTGAAGAACTTGAATGAGGGCTTCGGATGACGGAGGAGACGCGACAGCCGGGCGGTCGCACCGCCGACGATGCCGCGGAGACGGCGCGCATGGAGGCCCGACCGCCCACAGAGGAGACGGCCCCGGAGCCGGGACGGGCGGAAAACGAGCCGGCCGACGGAGGCAGCGCGGCGGCGACGGAGCCTGACGCGGCCGTCGCGCAGCAAGCGCTTCCTCCTGAGGCCCCAGCGACTGAGGCGCCGCACGAGGCACCCCACGAGGCCATCGTCGAGGAGGAGGCCGCTCAGGTCCTCGGCGAGATGGTGCAGGACACCGTCTTCGAGGCCCAGACGAGCCGCGCGGGCTTTAACCGCGTTGTCGGCGGCCTCATCCAGAATGCCCAGGAGCTCCTGTCCTACGGCGTGGAGCGTGGCCTGGATCTGCGCCCCGAGCATATCAGCGTGGTCACCGAGGCGATCCACTACCACGGCACCGATGGCTGGACGCTGGAACTCGAGCAGCGCTTTCTCAATGCCTATCGTGAGATGAGTGCGGCCTTCGATGGCGTGAGCACCGAGACAATCGCGGCGAGCAAGCGCTTCGGCTTTGTCTACACGCTCATCATCGCGCTCCTGGGGGCGGTGTTCCTGTACTTCCTGATCTCGAAGCAGAACGAACTGGTCCGCCTCCAGGACAGCAGCAGCTCCTTCGATCGTCTCTATCAGGAGATGACCGGGACGGAGGCGCAGATCGAGACGCTGTTGCGCACCGAGACCGGGCTCACCACCCAGATTGCTGCGATCGGGGCGCAGATGAAGCAACCGGGCACGCCGGTGGAACAGCTCGGCGCGCTCGATTCGCAACGCACCGAGCTCAGCCGCGAGCGCGATAAGACGCTTGCGGAACTGAAGGTGAAGGAGCTGTTGCGCACGCGGCTCGAGCATCAGGTGAACGCGCAGTTCCAGGTGATCTCGGAGCTGCTGCCGCAGGCGGAGAACGACACACAACCCGAGCGCCCGTCCAGCTGGCTCAGCGTCGACGAGGCGGAACTGGCGGTCTGGGAGCGCCAGATGGAGGCATGGCGCAGCCGCCAGGCCGCACGCCAGCCGGCGGAGCGGTTCTACGTGCTGCAGCAGGCGAAGTCGCAGATCGTCTTCTACAACGCCTATCTGCTGCCGGCGCTCTACGGGCTGCTGGGAACGGCGGCCTTCGTGCTGCGGGCCTTCTCCCGCGAGCTGAGGCGGCTCACGCTGCAGAGCGAGAACATCCTGAACTACATGATCCGATTGCCGCTGGGCGCGCTCTCCGGGGTGGCGGTGGGGCTGATCCTCACGGAGGAGACGGTGCCGGAGGGCCTGGCCGGAATAACCCCGATCGCGCTGGCCTTCATCGCGGGCTACTCGGTGGAGATCCTGTTCGCCGCCATGGATCGGATCGTGATGGCCTTCGGCGGCGAGCAGCAGCGCCGGCCCGGGGCAGGGCGCTGAAGCGGTGCCAGGGACGGGGCGGCGCACGCTTTTCGCCACCGCAGCGCCGGGTGAGGACAGGGCACTTTCCCGGCGGGTGCACTTGCGCCCTCTCGCTGGCAACCGGCGTGGCAAGCATTGACTGATGCGCTCCCGCTCCCTCCCGCGTCAGGTTAGCCGGCGAATGTGAACATTAGCGGAACACGCTCAGCGTCAGTCGACCCGGATCGGCGAGCGTGTTGCCATCAGAGATGCATTCGACGCAGGGCGTTCTCCTTATGTTCATCCCTCATAAGCTAACCTGACGCGGGAGGGAGCGGGAGCGAGGATCGCACAACCACAGCCAGCGCCCGCCGATAGCGCCGACCGGCTCCCGATTGCCCGTCCGTTCGAAACTACTCGGCGGCCGTTGGTGCGGTGTCCACGACGATGACCGGTTCCATCTTCTCCAGCTCCTCCGCGGGCAGGTGGCAGCGCACGACATGGCCCTCACCGAAGCGGCGTTCCGGCAGCGGTTTGTCGCATGTGCCCGGCATCACATACTGACAGCGGGTCTGGAAGGGGCAGCCCTGGGGCCGGTTCAGCGGCGAGGGCAGCTCGCCCTCGAGCACCACATGGCGCTTCTTCACATGGGTGTCCGCGACCGGTACCGCGGAGAGCAGCGCCTCGGTGTAGGGGTGGTAGGGCGGCGCGAAGATCTCCTCGGTCGGGCCCTGCTCCATGATCTCGCCAAGATACATCACCACCACCCGGTCCGCGAGATAGCGCACCACCCCGAGATCGTGGGAGATGAACAGCATCGTGGTGCGGCTCTCGCGCTGGATATCCGTGAGCAGCTTCGTCACCGCCGCCTGCACCGACACATCGAGCGCGGAGACCGGCTCATCCGCCACCACCAGTTTCGGCCGCCCGGCGAAGGCACGGGCGATGCCGATCCGCTGCTTCTGTCCGCCGGAGAGCTGGCGCGGCATGCGCTTGGCGAATTCGCGCGGCAGCTTCACGAGGTCGAGAAGCTCGAGCATCCGCTCCTCGCGATCGGCATCGCTCTCGCCGATCTCGAACATCTCGAGCACGCGCACGATCTGATCCCCGATGGTCATGGAGGGGTTCAGCGTATCGAACGGGTTCTGGAAGACCATCTGCACCTGGCTCACGGTCGAAGGCCCGCGCGCCTCAACAGCCGTGTTTGCGAGGTCGAGATTGCCGAGCGTGACCTTGCCCTCTGTCGCCGTCTCCAGCCCCATGAGCACCTTGGCGAAAGTGGATTTGCCGCAACCGGACTCGCCCACGATCGCCACCGTCTCCGCCTCGCGCGCGTCGAAGGTCAGCTCCTCGTTGGCCTTCACCGTGCGCGTGTCGCCGCCGCCGAACATGCCCGTCGAGACCGAATAGTGCTTCTTCAGCTTGTCCACCGAGAGCACCACGTCGCCGGGCACCACCGGCTCGCCGATCTCGCCGGCATCCACTTCAGCGTTCCACTCGATGTCGTCGATGCGCTCGCAGCGGGAGCGGTGCCGGTCCGCCTCGCTGCCGACGGGGTGCATCCGGATCTCGTGGCTGTTGCAGACATTGTCGCGGAAATGCGCGCAGCGCGGGCCGAAATTGCAGCCCTTCGGCCGCTCATGGGGCAGGGGGAGCTGGCCCGGGATCGCGACCAGCGGCCTGGAGAACTTGTCCGCCCCCGGCACCGGGATCGAGCGCAGCAGCCCCCGGGTATAGGGGTGGCGCATGCGGTTGAAGACGGTGTTGATGTCGCC
Source organism: Pseudomonadota bacterium (assembly GCA_039817245.1). GTDB lineage: Bacteria > Pseudomonadota > Alphaproteobacteria > Rhodobacterales > Rhodobacteraceae > Thermohalobaculum. The sequence continues at coordinate 12,489 of JBCBWF010000004.1, forward strand.
CTCCTCGACCGCCTCGCCCGAATACATCACCGTGATGCGGTCGCAGGTCTCGAGGATCAGGCCGAGGTTGTGGCTGACGAAGATCATCGAGGTGCCCATCTCGCGGGCGAGATCCTTCACGAGCTCCACGATCCCGGCCTCGACCGTGACGTCGAGCGCCGTGGTCGGCTCGTCGAGGAGCAGGAGGGAGGGGCGCGACAGCAGCGCCATGGCGATCACGATGCGCTGCTGCTGGCCGCCCGAGAGCTGGTGGGGATAGGCGCCCATGATCCGGTCCGGGTCCGGCAGGCGCACGGCGCCGACCATCTCGGCGGCGCGCTTGGCGGCATCCTCCTCGGAGATCTCCTCATGGATGGTCAGCACCTCGGTGAGCTGCTGGCCGATCTTGAGCGCGGGGTTCAGCGAGGCCATCGGCTCCTGATAGACCATGGAGATCTGGGAGCCGCGCAGGCCGCGCAATTCGTCCTCCGACATCTCGGCCATGTCGCGGCCCTTGAACTTGATGCTCCCGGACTTGATGCGCCCGTTCTTGCCCAGGTACCGCATGATGCCGAGCGAGACGGTGGACTTGCCGCAACCGGACTCGCCCACCAGCCCCATGGTCTCCCCGGGCATGACCTTCATGGAGAAGTCCATGACCGCCGGGATCTCGCCCTTGCGGGTGTAGAACGAGATGTTGAGGTCCTCGATCTCTAGGATGGGCTCGGTCATGGCTGGCTCCTTTCGATCCGTCAGTGCGGAGGATGGGTGCGGGCGCGCGGGAACTCCCGTCAGCGTCAGTCCTTCAGGCTTTCTTCGCGCATGCCGTCCGCCAGGAGGTTGAGGCCGAGGACGAGGCTCATCAGGGCGAGGGCGGGGAAGAGCGCGATATGGGCCGTGCTGGCGAGGCGGACGAAAGAGCGACCGTGGTTGATCATGGTGCCCCAGTCCGGGCTCTCGGGCTGCAGGCCGAGGCCGAAGAAGCCGAGGGTGCCGAGCAGGATCGTCGTGTAGCCGATGCGCAGGCAGAAATCGACGATCAGGGGCCCGCGCGCATTGGGCAGGATCTCCCAGAGCATGATGTACCAGGGCCGCTCGCCGCGGGTCTGGGCCGCGGCCACATAGTCCCGCGTCTTGATGTCCATGGTGAGCCCGCGGACGACGCGGAAGACGGCCGGGGAGGAGACGAAGACCACCGCCGCGAACACGTTGAGCTCGTTGGGGTCCATGGAGAGGAGGCCCGTGGGGTCGGCGTTGAACACGAGGCCGAGATAGACCCAGATCCCGAGCACCAGCGTCACGCCCAGATAGACCTGCAGCCGCTGCTTGTTCTTCTCGTATTTCGTGAACCAGAGGAGGCAGAGGAACACGATGGGGAAGAGGAAGAAGATCGCCGACATCGCGATCGGGATCGACCAGGGCAGGTCGAACAGGAGCAGATCGACCATCACCGGCTCGCGCACCTCCGGTGTGACGAGCAGGTAGAAGAGCAGGATCACCGGGAAGGCCAGCACGAGATTGGCCAGAAAGCTCATCGCGGTGTCCACAAAGCCCGTGTAGTAGCCCGCCGGCAGGCCCAGGGTGGAGCCGACCATATAGGCGATCAGCGTCGCGGTGGGCGCGATGATCAGCACGATCCGGCTGCCGTAGACGACGCGGCTGAAGATATCGCGCGCGAGATTGTCCCCGCCGAGCAGCAGGACCACGCCTTTCTCGGCGTCGATGGTGCCGGGCACGGCCTTCTTGGCGGTGAAGCTGAGCTGATCGACCGGACCGGTGACCGCGATCAGATCGGCGAAGATCGCGGTGAAGACCCAGAAGAGCACGATCCCGAGCCCCACGAGCCCGATGCGCGAGCCGTAGAGCCGGCCGAACTGGCCGAGCCGGTCGCGGATGAAGTAGCCCCCGCCCATGGTGACCGCGAGCGCGATCCAGACCGGCATGAAGCGCTGCAGGATCTGCAGAAGGATGTCGAGTGTGCCAAGAGTTTCGGCCGGCATGACGCTCTCCCCGTTATGTTCTTGTTGTCCGGACCGGTCAGCTCACGCGGATGCGCGGGTTGAGGAAGGCGTAGCCGATATCGCTGATCAGCTGGGTGGCGAGCACGATGATCACCGCGATCCAGGAGATCGCGAGCAGGAGCTCGATGTCGTTGTTCCCGGCGGCCTGCACCAACGTCCAGCCGAAGCCCTTGAAGTTGAACATCGTCTCCACGACGACGACGCCGGTCAGCAGCCAGGGGAACTGCAGCATGATGACCGTGAAGGGCGCAATCAGCGCGTTTCGGAGCGCGTGCTTCAGCACGACCATCCGGAAATCCATGCCCTTCAGCGTGGCGGTGCGGATGTATTGCGAGGTCATCACCTCGGCCATGGAGGCCCGGGTCATGCGCGCGATATAGCCCATGCCGTAGATCGCCATCGTGAGCACCGGCAGGGTGAAGTTCTCGAAGGTGATCGTTCGCGTCGACGCGATGCCCTTGAAGATGCCGAGCGCCGACGAGAAGATCACAACGAAGATGATGCCGGTGACGTATTCTGGTGCAGATGTCGATGCGATGGATCCGACGGACAAACTTCGGTCGAGTGGAGATCCTTCCCGCATGCCCGCAAGCACGCCGATGATGAGTGCCCCCGGCACCATCACGATCATCACCCAGAACATCAGGATGCCGGTGTAGTAGAGCCGCTCGCCCACAACCTCCGCCACGGGCTCGCGGAAGACGCGGCTATAGCCCATGTCGCCCTGCACGGTGTTGGTCACCCATTCGGCATAGCGGGTGAAGAAGGGCCGCCCGTAGCCTTCCGCGTCGAGCCAGGCCTGAACCTCGGCATCGGTCATCCGCATGTTGCCTTCGGTCTTGGCGATCTTCTCCAGGTTCCCCGGAAGGTTCACAAGGTAGAAGACGACGAAGGTGAGGGCGAACATCGTCACCAGCATCGTGCCGATGCGGCGCAGGATAAACATGGTCATGGGCGACTCTCCGGTACTGCGCAGATCCTGCGGATGCCTTGAGCGGCGGGGCCCGGCGCGACGCGGAAACTGCGATGCATCAGGGCGCTACGGGCAGGCATGGCAGCCGCGCCGCCGGAACGGCGCGGCCTGGTTGAGCGGGCCTGTGCCTCAGCTCTCCAGCCAGACGATGTCGTAGTGCTGCTCGAAGGCCTGGTGGGCGTCGTTGCCCTTCACGTAGTCCATCGACGCGCGGTAGACCGAGCGCCAGTAGGGCTGGATGATGACACCCTCGTCGCGCAGGATCGTCTCGAGCTTGACCATGATCTCGCGGCGGGCATCCGGGTCCGGGGTGGCCAGCGCATCGTCGAGCAGGCCGTCGAACTCGGCGTTGGCCAGCGCGGTCTCGTTCCACGGCACGCCGGAACGGTAGGCCAGGTTCAGCACCTGCACGCCGAGCGGGCGCGGGTTCCAGTTGGTCGACGAGAACGGGTACTTCGCCCAGTCGTTCCAGAAGGTCGAGCCCGGGATCACGGTGCGCTTGATGTTGAAGCCCGCATCGCGGAGCTGGGCGGCAACCGCATCGGTGGTGTTGCGCCGCCAGTCGTCGTCGATGGAGATGAGCTCGAACTCGGTGTCCATATGGCCGGCCTCGGTCATCAGGGCCTTGGCCTTCTCGACGTCGCGCACATGCGGGCCGATATCGGCATATTCGATGTGCATCGGGCCCACATGGTGGTTGGCCGCCTCGGCGCCGGCATCGTTGTAGCCGAGCTGCAGGACCACCTTGTTGTCCACGCCCGCCTGCATGGCCTGGCGGACCTTCTGGTTGTCGTAGGGCGGGTTGTCCACGTTCATGCGGATGACGATCGTGGCGCCGGTCGAAATCTCGCTGATCGGGATGCCGACAGAGCGGATCTGGTCGAGGCTGTCCGACTTGATCTCGTAGGAGGTGTCGATCTCTTCGGACTCGAAGGCCGCGATCTCGGCGGTGGGGTCGGTGCCGAGATCGGTCCAGACCACCTCGTCGAGCCACACTTCGCCGCCCCACCAGGGATGCGAGGAGCGCTGGACGCGCGCGCGCACATTCGCCTCGTACTCCACCAGCTCGAACGGGCCGGTATGGATGCCGAGGGTCTCGAACGGATCCTCCGAGCCGTCATAGCTGCGGTGCACGATCAGGGCAGGATAGTCCGCCATGCCGGCGATCAGGCTGATATCCGCGCTCGGCAGCTTCAGCTTCACGGTGTTGGCGTCGACGATCTCCATCGCGTCCGACCGGATCATCTTGGTGTCCGGGTCCACGAGGCCGCCCATGCGCGAGGCCATGGAGTTGCCCTCCACCCCGGCCTCGCACCAGCGGGTGATGTTGTGGGCCATGTCCTCGGAGCCGAAGGCGTCGCCGTTCGACCAGGTCACGCCCTGGCGCAGGTTCAGCGTGTATTCGGTCGCGTCGTCAGAAACTTCCCAGCTTTCGACGAGCTTGCCCTCGAAGGTGTAGTCCTTCGTCCAGCGCACCGCGTGCTCGTTGACCTGGCGCGCCACGTTGCCGAGTTCGGACCAGTCGAAGGCGCGCGGGTCCTTGAAGGCCTTGATAAGCATGCCAACGCGCAACGAGCCGCCCTTCACGGGCTCGGACGCAAGCGCCCGGCTCGGCGCCGCGATGCCGCCAAGCGTATAGGCACCCGCAGCCGTGACGCCGAGGCCCATCATCGAGGCCATGTACTCGCGGCGGTTCATGCGGCCTTTGCGGAACGCGTCGGCGACACGCTCCGCCATCGGGTGCAGGCCGCGCCCGGTCATCATCAGTTTCGCCATGATAGTCTCCCACACAGTCTTTGTTATTGACGGTTTCTGGGAGAGCTAAACATGCTGTCCGGCACTGGCCAACCCCGAAATCCGGCAAATCTTGCTCAAATACCGTCAGAGATTGCGGACTGCTGCGTACAGTTCGGGCAGAGCACAGCGATCGGACGCGGCCTGCGGGGAGATCCGGAAGGAAGGCTGGAGGCGACGGCCGGAATCGAACCGGCGTGCAAGGATTTGCAGTCCTCTGCGTAACCACTCCGCCACGTCGCCATGGCCCGTATGGCGGAACTCTGCCGCCCGACGGTGGGCTGTGTGTCTAGTCGCGCGAAAACCACTTGGCAAGGGAGCGCTGCGCCTTTGCTGCATCAGGCGCGAGCCGCTTCGCCCCCTGTCGCCGAGCGACGGGGTGCCGCGCATTGCAGAGCCAGAAACGCTGTGGCAGACAGCAAATAACTGAGGAAGCGACATCTTGGACAGAACGTAACCATGATCGATTTCGACGCAGCGCGCCGAGCCATGGTCGACACGCAGGTGCGGCCGTCCGATGTCACGCGGTACCAGATCATCGAGGCGTTGCTCTGGGCTCCGCGCGAGCGTTTCGTACCCGCTGCGCGCCGCGAGACGGCCTATGCGGATGCGGAGATCGCGCTCGGGGGCGGGCGGGCGCTCCTCGCCCCGCGCACCTTCGCCAAGATGCTGGAGGCCGCGCGGATCGGCCCCGGCGATCTCGTGCTCGATCTGGCGCCGGCCTGCGGCTACTCCACCGCCGTGATCGCCCGCCTCGCCGAGGCCGTGGTCGCGATCGAGCCGGACGACACGCTGCGGGGGACCGCGCAGGAAATGCTCGATGCGCTCGAGGTGGTGAACGCCGCGGTCTCCGCGGGCGATCCGTCCGAGGGCGATGCGGCCCACGGCCCCTACGACGTGATTTTCGTAAACGGGGCGGTGGAGACGCTGCCGGTCGCGCTCAGCGACCAGCTCAAGGATGGCGGCCGGCTCGTCGCCATCTTCGCCGAGGGGCCGGTGGGACGCTGCCGGGTGCTGACGCGGGCCGGAACGGCGATCTCGGAGCGTTGGGTGTTCGATGCCAGCGCGCCGGTGCTGCCCGGCTTCGCCAAGAACGAAGCCTTTGAATTCTAGGGGACGCCATGGCCGGGGCATCCGTCCCGGTCGCGCGTTCCACGAACGAGGGGACACGACTGTGACCGCTATTCGCTCCCGGAGCGCCGCGCTGGCGTTCGCCGCAACCCTGATGGTCGCGCAGGCGCCGTTGGATGCCGCGGCCCAGAGCCTCGCCGACTCGCTCGTCACCGCCTATCGAAACAGCCCCGATCTCGCGAGCGCCGATGCCTCGCTGAAGATCGCTTCGGAAAACGCGGTGCAGGCCCGCTCCGGCAACCGCCCCACGGTCTCGGCCGCGCTCGGTCTCGACCTGCAATACGACAACTTCAACACGCTCGAGTTCCCGACGGATGTGTCGCTGACGATCACCCAGGCGCTCTACACCGGCGGCCAGGTCGAGAACGCCACGGCGGCCGCGGAGACCCGGATCACCGCGCAGGAAGCCACCAACAAGAGCACCGAGCAGTCGGTGCTGCTGGGCGCGGTCACGGCGCATGAGGATGTGCTGCGCGACGCGCAGTTCGTCCAGCTCGGCATCAAGAACCTGCGCGTGCTCTCCGAGCAGCTGCGGGCCGCGCGGGAACGCTTCGAGGTGGGCGAAGTGACGCGCACCGACGTGGAGCAGGCGCGGGCCGCCGTCGCCGCGTCGCGGTCATCGCTGGCCGCTGCCCGCGGCGCTCTCGCCTCCTCGCGGGAGGCGTATCTGCGCGCGGTCGGCGTGCGCCCGGGCGATCTGCAGCCTCAGCCGCCGCTGCCGGAGATCCCGGCAACAATCGAGGAGGCGGTGGCGATCGCGCTCGTGAACGATCCGGCCCTGATCGCCGCGCGGCTCGAGCGCGAAGCGTCCGGCTTCGATGTGCGGACCGCGATCGGCGCGCTGCTGCCGCAGGTCGATCTCGTCGCCTCCGCCTCGCGGTTCGACACGATCCGCGACAGCGCGGACGCCGAGGAGAACGCAACGATCGGCCTCAACGTCACGATCCCGTTCTACACCGGCGGCTTCAACTACTCGAACATCCGCGAGGCGCAAGCGAATGTTGAGGGAGACGAGGCCAATATCGTCTCTGCCGAGCGGACCGCGGTGGAGAATGTGGGCACGGCCTATGCGTCGCTGAACGTGGCGCGCGCCTCGATCGAGGCGGGCAAGCTGGAGGTCGAGGCGGCCCAGCTCGCCTTCGAAGGTGTGCGCGAGGAAGCCAAGGTCGGGGCGCGGACCACGCTCGACGTGCTGGACGCGGAAGCGGATGTGATCAGCGCGGAGTCCGATCTCGTCTCTCGGCGGCGCGACGAGGTGGTGGCGGTCTACAGCATTCTCGCCTCGATCGGGATGCTCACGATCGAACATCTGGGGCTCGATGTCGGGGGTGGCGCGGCGGAGAGCTATTACGAGACTGTCCGCACCCGCAACTTCGGGTACGATGTGTCGGAGGACACGGTCTGGCGGAAGGAATGGCGCCCCTGAGCCGCGGCGCGTAGCCGGCGGGGACGGGTCCGGCGGACGACGAGCGCCGGTTTCGCGGCGCAGACGAGGGCTGCAAGCGTCGGGGCGCCTGCGGTCGCAAGGGGGAAGGCGATGTCGGAGACGGGGACGGGCGAGGAAGACGAGCGCCGGTCGATGGATGACGTGCTGTTGTCCATCCGGCGGATCATGCGTTCGGGCCGAGAGGGCGTGGCCCCGCCCGACGACGCTCTTCGTGCGCCGACAGAACCGACCGCCATCGCCGCCAACAGCCCCGAACCTGCAACCGCGATCCAACCGCCCGAGGCGCCACCGGCCTCCGTTGCCGAGGCGCCGGCGCCGGTGAGCGCTGCTGAGCCCGCGCCCGCAGCGGAGACATCGGCGGAACCGGTTGCGAGCTTTCCCGCGCGCCCGGCCACCGCCGACCCGGCAGCCGCGCCGCCTGCCTCGGAGCGCGCCGAGCCGGTCGCGGAGGCGGCGCCCGCGGCAGAGCAGCCTGTGCCAGCGCCGCAGCCGGTTGCGGAGGCGCCGCCGAGCCCGCCGGTCGACGAGCCGCTGGCGCTCACCGGCCTGATGATCCTCGACGAACCCGCGGCCGCTCCGCCGACGCCGGCCGCCCCCGCGCCGACGGAGGGGCCGGCGGCAGAGCGACCCGAAGCCGCGCCGCCGCGGGCCGAGCCCCCTGTCGCAGAGCCGGTTGCGGTCGCGCCGCCCGCCCCTGCGCCGCCCGCCCCTGCGCAGTCCGCCCCTGCGCAGTCCGCTCCGCCAGCACCCGCGGAGCCGGCAGCGCCAGAGCCGGAAGCGGCACGACCTGCACAGCCCGCGCCGCGGCCGAGGGGCAGGCGGGTGCCGGAACCGCCGCGCCGCGCGGAGCCCAGCTCGGGACCCTCGCGGGCCGAGCGCCTGATGGCCGCCCTCAAGGTGACGCCACCGCCGGGCGATGACCCGAGTTCTCCGTCGTCTGCGCCCTCCGAGGTGGTGGAGAGCCCGCCGGAATCGGCCGCCGAAGAACCCGCCAGCGCGCCTGAGCCGGTCGTGGCGCCGCCGCCCGGCACATCTGACACCGTGAGTGCGGCGCCCGTGCTCGAGCCGGAGCCGGAGCCGGAGCCGGAGCCGGAGCTCAAGCCCGAGCCCGTCGCCGCCGAGCCCCAACCCGAGCCCCAACCCGAGCCCCAACCCGAGACTGAGCCCTTGCCGGAAGTGCCCGCCCAGCCGGCGGAGCCCGAGCGTGCGGAGGAGGAGGTCGAGCCGCCCGTCCTCGCGCTGGACACACCGGTGCTTGAGACGACGAAGGCCGAGGTGCTCGCGGCCGTCCCGGATGTTCCCGAGGCCGCAGAGCCTGAAGCGCCCGAGCCCGAAGCGGCCGCGCCGGCGAGATCGGTGGATGCGGATCCCTCTCCGCCTCCCGGCGTGCCGGAAGGCTTGCCGGCGGCACCCGCCGCGGCGGCAACGCTTCCCGATATCGGCACGCTCGAGGCCATCATCCGCCGCGTCCTGCGCGAGGAACTGACCGAGGGCGAGATCGGGCTCAACATCTCGGAGAACGTGCAGCGCATGATCGAGGACGAGGTCGAGCGCATCCTGATCGAGCGCGGCCGGGGCTGATCGGCGCCCGGCTCCCACAACCCGCGCCACCGCCCCTTTGAATGCCGCGCCCCCCACGCTAAGAGACGCGTCCTGACAGCCGAGGGACGAGCGCAGCGGGGAGCACCGGGCAGATGGACAAGACCTTCGATGCGGCCGAGGCCGAGGCGCGCATCTATGCCGATTGGGAGACCTCGGGCGCCTTCCGCGCGGGCGCTGCCGCGCGCAGCGAGAACGGTGCCGCCCCCGAGACCTTCTGCATCGTGATCCCGCCGCCCAATGTGACGGGCTCGCTCCATATGGGTCACGCCCTCAACAACACGCTGCAGGACATCCTCGTGCGCTGGCACCGCATGCGCGGGCACGACGTGCTCTGGCAGCCGGGCACGGACCACGCGGGGATCGCCACGCAGATGGTCGTCGAGCGCCGCCTCGCCGAGGAAGGCAATGCCGGCCGGCGCGAGATGGGCCGCGATGCCTTCATCGAACGCGTCTGGCAGCAGAAGGCCGAGAGCGAGGGCGTGATCACCGGCCAGCTGAAGCGCCTCGGCGCCTCCTGCGACTGGTCGCGCACCCGCTTCACCATGGATGAGGGGCTCTCCGAGGCGGTCCTCAAGGTCTTCGTCGCGCTCTACAAGGAAGGCCTGATCTACCGCGACAAGCGGCTGGTGAACTGGGATCCGCATTTCGAGACCGCCATCTCCGATCTCGAGGTCGAGCAGGTGGAGGTGCGCCCGTCGAAATCCGGCGGCAAGCTCTGGCGGTTCCGCTACCCGCTGGCCGATGGCGCGACCTATGAAGCGCCGGTCGCCTGGGACGAGGACGGCAAGCCGACCGCCCATGAGACGCGGGACTACATAACGGTCGCCACGACCCGGCCGGAGACCATGCTGGGCGATACCGGCGTCGCGGTGCATCCGGAGGATGCGCGCTACGCCCATCTCGTCGGCAAGGACGTGATCCTGCCGCTGGTGAACCGGCGCATCCCCATCGTCGCCGACGAATACGCCGATCCCGAGCAGGGCACAGGTGCGGTGAAGATCACCCCGGCGCACGACTTCAACGACTTCGAGGTCGGCAAGCGGGCAAGCCTGCGCGTGGTCAACGTGATGACCACGAAGGCGGCGATGCATCTGGCGGGCAATGCGGATTTCCTTGAGGGTGCGGATCCGGAGCCCGAGGCCATGGCGCTCGACGGGCTCGACCGCTACGAGGCGCGCGCGCGGATCATCGCGCTCTTCGAGGCGCATGCGCTCTTCGACGGGGTCGATGACCATCCCCATCTGGTGCCGCATGGCGACCGCTCGAAGGTGGCGATCGAGCCGTATCTGACCGACCAGTGGTTCTGCGATGCGGCGACGCTGGCCGGCCCCGCGCTGGAGGCGGTGCGCGACGGGCGCACGGCCTTCATGCCCCAGAACTGGGAGAAGACTTACTTCCAGTGGCTCGACAACATCCAGCCCTGGTGCATCTCCCGCCAGCTCTGGTGGGGCCATCAGGTGCCGGTCTGGTACGGGCCGGACGGGACGCCGTTCTGCGAGCATGACGCGGCGGCGGCGGCGGCGGCGGCCGAGGCGCATTATGGCGCGCCAACGGCGCTGACGCGCGACGAGGATGTGCTCGACACCTGGTTCTCCTCCGCTCTCTGGCCGTTCTCGACGCTGGGCTGGCCCGCGGAGACGGAGGAGCTGAAGCGCTACTACAAGACCGATGTGCTGGTGACAGGCTTCGACATCATCTTCTTCTGGGTCGCGCGGATGATGATGATGGGCCTGCACTTCATGAAGGACGGCGACGGCAAGCCCGAAGTGCCGTTCCATACGGTCTATGTTCACGCGCTGGTGCGCGACGAGCAGGGCAAGAAGATGTCGAAGTCGCTCGGCAACGTGATCGACCCGCTGGAGCTGATCGACGAGTACGGGGCGGATGCGGTGCGCTTCACGCTGACCTCGATGGCGGCGATGGGGCGGGACATCAAGCTCGCGGTCTCGCGCGTGGCCGGCTACCGCAATTTCGGCACCAAGCTGTGGAACGCCGCGCGGTTCTGCGAGATGAACGCGTGCCACCCGGTGGCGGGCTTCGATCCGGCTTCGGCGACGCGGCCCGTCAACCGCTGGATCGTGGGCGAGACCGTGCGCACGGTGGCGGCGGTGGACGAGGCACTTGCGGCCTACCGCTTCAACGAGGCGGCAACAGCCCTCTACGACCATATCTGGAAGACGTTCTGCGACTGGTATCTGGAGCTCTCCAAGCCGCTCCTGACCGGGGAGGACAACGCGGCGAAGGCGGAGACGCAGGCGGTGGCGGCCTGGGCGCTCGACCGGATCCTGATCGCGCTTCATCCGCTCATGCCCTTCATCACGGAGGAGCTCTGGGGTCAGATCGGGGCCAATGCGGGCGGGCGCGAGACGCGGCTCGTCCATGCGCCCTGGCCCGCGCTGCCGGAGACGCTGGTCGATCCCGCCTCGGACGAGGAGATCGGCTGGACGATCCGGCTGATCGAGGGGATCCGGTCGCTCCGCGCGGAGATGAACGTGCCGCCGGGGGCGCAGATCGAGATGGTGCTGACCGGGCACTCGCCGGCGACGGCGATGCGGCTTCTGCGCAATGCCCAGCTCATCCAGCGGCTTGCGCGGCTCTCCGAGGTGGCGGTGGCGGAGCAGGCGCCGGCCGGATCGGTGACGCTGGCGCTGGAGGATTGCGCGGTGAACCTGCCGCTCGCCGGCGTGATCGATGTGGCGGCCGAGACGGCCCGGCTGAGCAAGGAGCGCGCGAAGCTCGAGAAGGAGATCGCGGGGCTCGAGGCCAAGCTGGCCAACGAGACCTTCCTCGCGAAAGCGCCGGAGGCGGTGGTCGCCGAGCAGCGCGAGCGGTTGGCGAATGCCGGCGCGGAACGCGGGCGTCTCGTCGCCGCACTGGAGCGGCTGGCAGGGCTCGGCTGAGCGCATCGCCGTTCAGGGCCCGTCAAGGGGCCTCGTAAGCGGAATCGCAGCGCTTTGCGCTGCGATGCAGTCCTGCGCTCTCCTTGCCCCTGCGGGGCGCGTCGAGCGGATGGCCCCGGATTAACCGGGTCGACCGTCAGAGTGGGCGTCGCAGCACACTGCGGCGGCGCGACGAAGGGGGATCAGAGGCCGAAATGCTGCGTTCCGATGGCGCGCGCGGCCTCGGCGCGCGGACGGTCGAGCGGCGTGTGGGCGTCTCGGGCCACGGCGCGCGTGGCGGCCTCTCCCATGGCGAGACCCCGCAGGACCGCGCCCGGCAGGGCCAGGAGACGCTCCCATCGCGCCGGATCGGCGGCAACGGTCTCGGCGGCGGGGCGGGCGGCGATATGCAACTCGAAGGTCTCGGCCATTTCGGCACTCCTCACTACGGCCGACCGCACCGGAGCATCGGTAAACACGCGGGGCGACATCGGCACACTTCATCAACGTCACGCCACAATTTTTACCATGTCGCGCCTCATTCCGTTAAGTGAAGCGCGCGTCCAGATTCAGGAAATCCGCATTTCCGACAGTTGTTTACTAACGGGATACTTTACCGCTTAGGTTGTGTTCGGGCCGCATCGTCCCGCGCTGACGCAGTTTGTGCCCCTCCTGACGGTCCCGGAAGGTCTGCCGGGGGCGGGCCGGGACCGCCGGGCGGGCGCGGCGCCGATCAGGCCGACTGGCCGCGGTCGATTCTGAGAAACTGCTCGGTGCGCCGCGGCTCCTCGAGCGGACGCTGGCGGCGATGCAGTGCCTGCACCGGGGCGGCGGCGTCTTGCGGCCCCGTGCGCCGATCGATCGCGCTGTAGCGCTGAAGACGGTCGCTCCCGGTGCTGGGCGTCCGGTAGAGTGTCATGGCGATTTCCTCCTTCGTCCTGTCCAAAACGGCGCCGGATTCCGGCTCGTGGAAACGTAAAGATAGGATCTGCGCCCGGATGCGCCAAACGAGGGCGTCGCAGTGGCTGGAAGTGCGGAGCCGGCACCGATAGTCTCGCGCGGCCCACCGGGCCTGATCAAGAATTCGAGAGGATAGCCAGCGATGGACGCCCGCCCGTTCGACAAGTCGAAGCTCGTCAGCCGCCATGTCACCGAGGGGCCTGCGCGCGCGCCGCACCGCTCCTATTACTACGCCATGGGGCTGACCGAGGCGGAGATCCATCGCCCCTTCGTCGGCGTTGCGACCTGCTGGAACGAGGCGGCGCCCTGCAACATCGCGCTCAACCGCCAGGCCCAGGCGGTGAAGCTCGGGGTGAAGGAAGCGCAGGGCACGCCGCGCGAGTTCACGACCATCACCGTCACCGACGGTATCGCCATGGGCCATGAGGGCATGCGCTCCTCCCTCGCTTCGCGCGAGGCCATCGCCGATACCGTGGAGCTGACCATGCGCGGCCATGCCTATGACGCGATCGTGGGCCTTGCGGGCTGCGACAAGAGCCTGCCGGGGATGATGATGGCGATGGTGCGGCTCAACACGCCCTCGGTCTTTCTCTATGGCGGCTCGATCCTGCCGGGGCGCTACCAGGGGCGCGACGTGACGGTGCAGGACATGTTCGAGGCGGTGGGCAAGCACCAGGCCGGCGAGATGTCTTCCTGCGAGCTCGAGAAGCTTGAGGCGGTCGCCTGCCCGTCTGCCGGGGCCTGTGGCGGTCAATTCACGGCGAACACCATGGCCTGCGTTTCGGAGGCGCTGGGCCTCGCGCTGCTGAACTCCGCCGGCGCGCCCGCGCCCTATGAGAGCCGCGATGCCTATGCGGAGGCCTCGGGCCGCGCGGTGATGGCGCTTCTGGCGAGCGGGATCCGGGCGCGCGATGTCGTCACGCGCGAGTCGCTCGAGAACGCGGCGCGCATCATCGCCTGCACCGGCGGCTCCACCAATGGCGGGCTGCATCTGCCGGCCATCGCGCATGAGGCGGGGGTGAAGTTCGACCTCGAGGATGTCTGCGAGATCTTCAAGGATACGCCCTACTTCGTCGACCTGAAGCCCGGCGGGAAGTATGTGGCCAAGGACCTCTGGGAGGTCGGCGGTGTTGCGGTGGTGCTGAAGGAACTCATGCGCGGCGGCTACATCCATCGCGACTGCGTGACCGCCAATGGCCGGACCATGGGCGAGAACCTCGACAACATCGCCGGCGAGGCGGATGGCAAGGTGATCCACCCGGTCGACAAGCCCATCACGCCGACGGGCGGTGTCGTCGGCCTCAAGGGCAACCTCGCGCCCGAGGGGGCCATCGTGAAGGTGGCGGGCATGAAGACGCTGAAATTCGAGGGCCCCGCGCGGGTCTTCGAATGCGAGGAGGACGCCTTCGCAGCGGTCCAGGCGCGCGAATACGAGGCGGGCGAGGTGCTGGTGATCCGCAACGAGGGGCCGCGCGGCGGGCCCGGCATGCGCGAGATGCTGGCCACCACAGCGGCGATCTCCGGCCAGGGCATGGGCTCGAAGGTGGCGCTCATAACCGACGGGCGCTTCTCCGGCGCGACCCGCGGCTTCTGCGTCGGCCATGTGGGGCCGGAAGCGGCGGTGGGCGGACCGATCGCGCTGGTCGAGACCGGGGACATCATCCAGATCGACGCCAGGAAGGGCACCATCAAGGTCAAGCTCGGCGCCAAGGAGCTCAAGGACCGCCTGAAGGCCTGGAAGGCCAAGCCCGCGCGCGAGACCCTGTACGGCTCCGGTGCGCTCTGGAAATACGCCCAGCTCGTCGGCTCGACCAAGGACGGGGCGGTGACCCATCCGGGTTTTGCCGGCGAGCGTCACGTCTACGCCGATCTCTGAGCTCCGCGGTGTCGGGGTGTAGGCGGACAGGTCGGGTTGCAGGCCGCCGGTTGCGGGCGGCGGCGCTGCGCGGCGCTCTGATCTGCGGTCTGGGCGGCGTGGCGATGTCGGGCTCGGGCTGCATGCTGGAGGTCGGCGAGAGCGGCCTCGAGGCGGAACTGGCCCGCAGCCATGCGCGCGACGGCTTTCACCTCGTCTCCGCCTCGCCCCATCGCGCGGTGATCGCCGCTCGGGGGCGCGAGGTGGTGATCCGGCCCGGCAACGGCTCCTGCATCGCGCGCAACGCCATCGATCTCTCCGAGCGCTCGGCGTTTCTGCTGATGACCGACTGCGCGCTGGAGCTCGACGAGACGCCGGACGCGACGGTGGAGGCGGGCACGGATGGCGCGCCCCGCCGTCTTCATCTCAAGCGCAGCTTTCCCGGTCTGATCACCGTCTCCGTCTCGGGCGAGGGGCGGAGCCGCCTCGACCGGCTCTCGCGGTTCCTTGAGACGCCCGAGGGGCGGGCCCAGCTCGGCCGCGGCGCGGCGGTGGAGGAGGTGGAGATCCTCGAGCTCCGCGAGCGCGACGGTGTGCTGCTGGTGCTTGCGCGCGATCTCGACGAGGCGGCGCTGCCGCTTCTGTCGCGCGCCTTCTGGCGCGGCTTCGCGGAGGTCAATGGCCGGCTGGTGGTGGTCACCGTGAGCGGCTTCCGCGCCAACGCTATCGGCACCGAGGCCATGCTCGCCGAACTGGTCGCGCAGGTGGATGCGCTGAGTGCCGGCCGCAGCCTGCCCGAGGAGGGCGACGAGGCGCCTGCCGAGACCGCGACGGATGCGCCCGATGTTGCCGCCGAGGTGCCCGAGATCGCGGTCGATACGGTCACGGAGGAGGAGGCCGCGATCGGGGAATTCGCGCCGGAGGCTGCCCCGCGTCCGCCCCGGCCCAGCCGCCGCGCCGGGGCCTGAGCCGGCCGCTCAGAGCCGCCGGTCCCGGCTGGGCGCCACCCCGTAGCGCGCGCGATAGGCCCGCGCCAGCGCCTCGCCCGCCGAAAACCCGCACATCAGCGCCACGGTGCCGACGCTCTCCGAGGAGTTGCGCAAGAGGTTCCGCGCCCGGTCGAGCCGGAGCTCCAGGTAGTAGCCCTGTGCTGACATGCCGAAATGGCGCTGGAAGAGGCGGCGGAGCTGCCAGCCCGGCAGCCCGGCGCGTGCCGCGATCTCGGCCACGGGCAGCGGGTCGTCGAGCGTGGCGAGCATGATCTCGACCCCCTGCGCAAGGCGCCGGTCGATCCCCGGAACAGTCACGTCCCGCCCCAGCGCGCCTGGCCCTCGCGGCGAGGTGAGCGGCTGGTAGTTCAGCACCTTGGCCACCCGTGCGGCGATCCGGGCGGACGCGAAATGGCGAATCAGCGCCAGCATCATATCGCAGGTCGCGACCCCGCCGGCGCTGGAGCAGCGACTGCCCCGGAAGTCGAAGAGCCGGTCGGTGAAACGCGCCTCGCCGAGCGCCTCGCGGAAGCTGTCGATCGCTTCGGGGTGCACCGCGGCGGCGTACCGGTCGAGGAGGCCCGCATGGGCGAAGACCAGCGCGCCGGTGTCGACGCAGCCCATCACCGCCCCCTCCGCCGCGCGCCGGCGGAGCCAGGCGGCGAGCGGGCCGGAATGCACCCGGTCGGGCCGGTAAGAGGTCAACAGCAGCACGATGTCGGCCCGCCGCTCCTCCAGCGCGCCATCGATATCGAGCAGGAGCCCGCTCGAAGAACGCGGCCGCGCCCCGTCCGGGCTCACGAGCCGCCAGCGGAAAAGCGGCCGCGGGCTCTCTCGATTCGCCAGCCGCAGGGGCTCGGTGACGAAGGCGAGCGAGAGCAGCGGAAAGCCATCGGCGACGACGATATCGAGGACCCGTTCCATGCTGTCGGAACCTGCCAGAAACTTGTCGTCTGAGGCCAGAGCCCGCGCAGGCGCTCGCGCTACTCTCGGCCTGCGCCGGGCGGGCCCGGCAGGGGATGGAGCAGGGCCTCAGGCGATGGGTGCGGACTACGGTCTCGATGCGATCTTCCGGCCGCAGCGCGTGGCCTTTGTCGGCGGCAGCAACCTCGCTGCCGCGTTGCGCTACCACCGCGAACTCGGCTTTGCGGGCGAGACCTGGGTCGTGAACCCCCGCCACGCCACGCTCGGCGGATATCCCTGCCACGCAGACGCGGCGGACCTGCCCGAAGCGCCCGATCTTGCCTTCATCGCCATCCGGCGCGAGGCGGCGGTGCCGGCCATCGCCGCCCTCCGCGACCGCGGCTGCCGCGCGGTGATCTGCAACGCCGCGGGGTTCGCCGAGATGGGCGCGGAAGGCGCTGTGCTGCAGGATGCTCTGACCGAGGCGCTCGGGCCCATGGCCGCGCTCGGCCCCAACTCGATCGGCATCGTCAACTTCGTCGACCCGATGGCGGCGATCATGGATCATTTCGGCATCCGCCCCGCGGCCAGCGGCGTTGCGGTGATCAGCCAGGGCGGAGGCATCCTGTGCGACGCGGCCTTCGCCGACCGGAGCCTCGCGATCACCCATCTCGTCGGCTGCGGCAACCAGGCCAGGCACGGCGTGGCGGATTGCGCCGATTATCTGTTGGACGACCCGCGCGTCTCCGCCATCGGCCTCGCCTTCGAGGGTATCCGCGATATCGTTGCCCTCCGGCGCGCCGCTGCCAAGGCCGCGCGGCTCGGCAAGCCAATGGTCGCGCTCAAGCTGGGGCGCACCGCGGAGGGGGCAAAGGCGGCGGCGACCCATACGGCCTCCATGGCGGGGGCGGATGCCACATGGGAAGCGCTGCTGGCGCGCCTCGGGATCGTCTCCACCTCCTCGGAATCGGTCTTCTTCGAGACGCTGAAGCTCTTCCAGTCCGGCCAGGTGCCGCGCGGGCGCCGCGTGCTGGTGACCGCGGCCTCAGGGGCGACCGGCGTCATGCTGGCGGATCATCTCAGCAAGGCGGGCTTCGCGCTGCCGCAGCCGGACGATGCCACCGCCGCGCGACTGCGCACGCATCTGCCCGCCATCGCCTCGCCCGGCAATCCGCAGGATGTGACGATGGCCGCCTGGAACGATCGCCCCCGCCAGGAGGCGATCTACGCGGCACATCTAGACGCCGGCTACGATATCGCGCTGATGGTGCAGAATTATCCGCGCGAGGGCATGTGGGACATTGCCGAGTACGCGGCGCAGGTGGAGGCGCTTGCGGCCGCGGCCGCCGGCAAGCCCGTCGCCGCATTCCAGCTCGCGCCTCTGGTCGACTGCTTCCCGGAGGAAGCGCGGGAACAGACGAGCCGCCTCGGTCTCGCCCCGATGCAGGGCCTCGAGGAATGCATCGCCGCGCTCGACCACGCCGTGGTCTGGCGCGAGCGGCGCGAAGCCCTGCTGGATGATGGCCCGGAGCGGCTGATCCTGCCGGACGGCCCGACCCCGGCGGCGGCGGCGGAGCGCTTGGACGAGGCGGCCGCCAAGGCGTTGCTCCGCGAGGCCGGCGTACCTGTTCCCGACGGTCGCGTCGTAGCACCCGCCGATGCCGCCGCTGCCGCCGCGGAGATCGGCTTTCCCGTTGCGCTCAAGGCGCTCGATCCGCGGCTGTTGCACAAGACCGAGGCGGGTGCCGTGCGCCTCGGCCTCGCCGATGCCGCCGAAGTGGACGCGGCCGTCCGGGCGATGCGCGCCGATATGGCCGAGCGTGCGCCGGACATCCCACTCGCGCAGGTGCTGGTGGAGGCGATGGCGCCTGCGCCGGTTGCCGAGATCATGGCCTCCGTCACCCGCGATCCCGCCATCGGGCCGGTGATGATGATCGCGGGCGGCGGCGTGGAGGCGGAGCTCTGGGGCGACCGGGCGCTTCTCGCCGCCCCCTTCGACCGTGCCGGCATCGCGCGCTGCTTCGAGAGCCTCCGCGTCGCGCAACGCGTCGCGGGCTGGCGCGGCCGCCCGGCCGGAGACCGCGAGGCGCTGCTCGATGCGCTCGAAGCCATCGCACGCCTCGCCGGCCCCGGCCCCGCCGCCGCGACCGAGATCGAGATCAACCCCATCATGGTGGGCCGCCAAGGCGTGCTCGCCGTCGATGCCGTGCTCACCCGCCCGGCCAGGGCGGCCGGCGCGGCGCTGCGCCTGGCGGGGCAGTAGAACGAGAGGAGGCCGGGGATGGACTACGCCCTCACCGAGGAACAGACCATGGTGCAGGAGACGGCGCAGCGCTTCTGCGAGGCCGAGCTCATGCCGCATGAGGCGCTGGTCGAGCGCACCGGCGTGCTGCCGCGCGAGCTCGAGCTCGAGATCCGGCAGAAGGCGATCGAGGCCGGCCTGCATGCCTGCAACATGCCCGAGGATCTCGGCGGCGCCGGGCTCGACTGTGTCGCCTTCACGCTGGTGGAGAAGGCGCTGGGGCGCGCCTCGCTGGCGCTGGCCGAATGCGTCCGCCGGCCCTGCAACCTGCTTGCGGCCTGTAAGGGGCAGCAGGTGGCGCACTTCCTCACGCCTGCAATGGAGGGCACGAAGCGCGACTGCATCGCGATGACAGAGCCCGATGCCGGCTCCGATCTCAAGGGCATGAAGACCCGTGCCGTGCGCGATGGCGACGACTGGATCGTGAACGGCACGAAGCACTTCATCTCGAATGCGGACCGCTCCGACTTCGTCGTGCTCTTCGCGGCAACCGGCGAGGATGCGACGCCGAAGGGGCCGCGCAAGCGTATCACCTGCTTCCTGGTCGATCTCGATCAGCCGGGTGTCGAGGTCGCGGAGGGCTACCGGCAGGTCGGCATGCGCGGCTACTCCAACAACATCCTGCGCTTTGAGGATGCCCGGGTCGGCGATTGGCAGCGCGTCGGCGGCGAGGGCGAGGGCTTCGCGGTCGTCAACGACTGGCTCGGCCCTGGCCGGCTCACGGTGGCGGCCACCTGTCAGGCGCGGGCGGAGCGGGCCTATGAGGTGGCGCTCGACTGGGCGGCGAACCGGCAGCAGTTCGGCCAGCCCATCGGCAAGTTCCAGGGCATCTCCTTTCCGTTGGCGGATATGGCGACCGATATCCGGCTCGGCCAGCTCCTGATGATGGACACGGCACGGCGGGTGGACGACAACGCGCCGACCGCGGCGGAGGACTGCGCAATGGCCAAGCTCTTCTGCTCGGAGATGCTGGCTCGCGTGGCGGATCAGGCGATCCAGATCTGCGGGGGCATGGGGATCATGGAGGATCTGCCGCTGGAGCGGATCTGGCGCGATGCGCGGGTGGAGCGGATCTGGGAGGGGACCTCGGAGATCCAGCGCCACATCATCAGCCGCGCGCTGCTGCGTCCGCTGGGCGCATAGGGGAGGGGCAGGGCATGACGAGCGAGAGCGTGCGGGTCGAGCGCAGCGGACGGGTGCTGGAGATCACGCTCGACCGCCCCAAGGCGAACGCGATCGATGCGGCGACGAGCCGGGCCCTCGGCGCGGCTTTCCAGGTGCTGGCGGAGGATGACGGGCTTTCGGTCGGCATCATCACCGGCGGGGGCGCGCGCTTCTTCTCGGCCGGCTGGGACCTCAAGGCGGCCGCGGCCGGTGAGGCGCCGGATGCGGATCAGGGGATCGGCGGGTTCGCAGGGCTGACCGAGTACTGGGCGCTCGACAAGCCGGTGATCGCGGCGCTGAACGGGCTGGCGCTCGGCGGCGGGTTCGAGCTGGCCCTGTCGGCGGACCTGATCGTGGCGGCCGAGCATGCGGAAGCGGGGCTGCCGGAGGCGGGGCTCGGGATCGTCGCGGATTCCGGCGGCGCAATCCGGCTGCCGCGCCGGCTGCCGCGCGCCATCGCCATGGAGCTGATGATGACGGGCCGGCGGGCCGGTGCCGAGGAGCTCGCGCGCTGGGGGCTGGTGAACGCGGTGGTGCCGGCGGCGTCGCTGATGGAGGAGGCGCGCGCATTGGCGGCCCGCGTGGCGGCCTCCGCACCCCTGTCGCTCCGGGCGATCAAGGAGATCGATGCGGCCGCGGAAGGGCTGTCGGTCCGCGAAGCCTATGCGGCGATGCGCGGCGGGCTCGCCGTCTATGGCGGGCTCTACGCCTCGGAGGATGCGGCGGAGGGCATGGCCGCCTTCGCCGAGAAGCGCGCGCCGGACTGGAAGGGGCGCTGAGATGGCCGGCGACTACGCAGCACCGCTCGCGCTCTATGAGGGACGGGTGCGCGCGGAGTGGATCGACGAGTTCGGCCATGTGAACATCGCGCATTACCTCACCATCTGCGACCAGGCGAATTGGGGGTTCTGGACGCTGGCGAACGCGCCGGAGGACATGCAGGCGCGCGGTGGCCATGAATACGTGATCCTCGAGAACCATGTGCGCTATCTGGACGAGCTGGCGCTCGATACGGAGATCCGCGTGACCACGCAGCTTCTGGAGGCGGACGACAAGCGCTGCATCCTGTTCCACCGGGTCTGGCGCGTCGCGGACGGGGCGCTCTCGGCGACGAATGAAGTGAAGATGATCGGTTTCGATCTCGAGCAGCGTCGGGTGGAGGCCTGGCGGCCCGTGGTCCGGGCGCGGCTGGAGGCCATCCTGGCCGCGCATGCCCCGATGGAACGGCCCGCGGAAGCGGGGCTCGGGATCGATCTCAAACGCCGCTGATCGGGCGCGCGGCCGCAGGCCCGGCGCGCCCCGAGGCCCCGCCCACCCCGGCTGCCGTCGCGATCGGGGTGGCGTTCGTGCAGCCCCCCAGCCTCGGGGCGCGCCGGGCCGCCGGCCGCACGACCGGCTCAGTCGCGCCGGAAGAGCTGCCAGAACGCGAAGGCGGGCGCGCCGGCGACGGCGCCGAGAAGGAGCGCCACGACGAAGAGGACGAGCCCGACGAGCTCCCCGCCCGCCATGAGCGCGTCCGCCAGCAGCGCGTAGAGCGGGCGCGCCATGATGAGCACCAGTGCCACCGCGGGCAGAAAGGCCAGCGCCCCGTAGCCGGTCGGCGCCATGCCGATCAAGAGCACCATCGCGACCCACAGCGCGAGGCAGAGGGCCGCGAGGCCCGTTCGGCGTGCACCCGTCATCGCGACTGTCTCCTCTCGTCGCCCGCTCCTTCCGCCGGTCTAGCGAAACGCGGGCCGGGCGGTGAGGGGCCGCCGTGTCTCAATCGTATCCGCTCCGTTACAATTGAAACCGAGCCGCACACACGCCCGAAACAGGGCCCCGATAGGGATCGCGCCGGATCTGGACCATCGGGAAAGGACGACTGCCATGAAAGGCAAGATCATCGCGCTCGCGGCCTCGACCGCCTTCGGCGCGCTGGCGCTGGCGATGCCCGCGACCGCCGAGCGCCCGACGCTCGAGGCCTGCCTCGAGACACCCGCCATCGCCTGTGTGGACACCGCGGTCGACTGGCTGCTCGCCGACTACGCGCGCATCGCGGACCAGGAGTACCGCGAGAGCAGGATCAGCGATCTCGTCACCGGGCTGATCTTCAGCCGGTACATCGACCGCGCCGAGAGCATCGCGGATGCGATGCGGCCGGGCAGCCGGCGGGACAGCGCGTTGAGCGCGATCGCCATGCAGCATGCCGGCAGCGGCAAGCTCGCGGAGGCGCGCCGGGTGCTCGCCAAGCTGACCGAGCGGGCCTTTCTGGAGACCGCGCTCGTGGCCCTCGCCCTGGGCGAGGCGCGCGCCGGGGAGCATGACCGCGCGCTCGCGACCGCGGCCAGCATCACCGATACCGGCACGCGCGACGCGGCATACGGGCAGATCCTCGACCACCTTTTCCGCTCCCGGCAGACGGAGCGGGCGCGCGCGCTCATGGCCGAGATCGTGCCGAACGGGCGGCAGGTGGGGCTGCTCGGCTTCATGGCGGCGCAGTTCCCCGATCAGGTTTCGCAGGAGGATGTGCGCGCCGCCATCGACATCATCGAAGACCCGTTCGCGCGCGCCGAGGCCCGCGGGCGCTATGCCAAGGCGCTGGCCATGACAGGATCGCCCGAGGCCGCGCTCGGCTATTTCGATGCCGTCGATGCGGAGATGGCGGCCTTGCCGGACGATCCGGACGCGCGCCGGCGGCTCCTTGAGATCCTGGTCTCGCAATACACCGAGGCGATGCTGTTCGAGCGCGCCGCCGCGGTGATCGAGCGCATCGACAGTGCGGAGTCGCGGGTGAACCTCTTGACCTTTCTCGCGCAGGTCGTCGGGCGGAGCGGCGACGAGGCGGAGGCGGACCGGCTCTATGCACGCAGCCTGGAGGTTGCCGCGGAGGTCGAGGACACGGCGCTGCGCTCGAAGCATCTCGGCCTCATCGCGGTGCGCTGGTTCGCGATCGACGATGCCGAGGATGTCCTGACCATCGCCCGATCGATCCCCGATCCCAAGCGCCGGGCCGAGGCGCTGGAGGTCATCGGCGTGAAGCTCGTCGGCGCAGGGCGGCTGGAGCAGGGCGAGGCGGTCCTGCGCGAGATCGAGATCGCGCCGATCCGGCTCGGCGGGCTCATGGGGCTCGCGCACTGGCATGCCCGCGAAGGGGCCGAGGCGGAGGCGCTGGACCTCGTCGCCGAGGTGGAGGAGACCGCGTTCGCCGAGACCGAGATACCGCGGCTCGTGGACCATGCGCTGCGTTCGGCGGCCGCCACGGCCGGGCGCCTCGAAGCCTTCGAGCGCGCCCATGATCTGACGGCGCGGATGCGACGCGAGGAGAACCGCATCATCGCGGTGATGGAGCTCGCGCAGGAGGCAGAGAGGGCCGGCGCCCGGGGGCTCTCGCGCGACTACATGGAGGAGGCGATCCGCCGGGTGAACGCGCTGGCCGAGCGTGACGACCAGACCCATCTGCTCTCGCGCCTCTACTATCAGGTGGCTGTGCTCGGCGATGCGGATGACGTCGCGGCGCTCGCCGAGCTGCTGGACGCCCCGGATCTGCGGCAGCAGTTCCTGACCGATGCGGCCCTCGCCTTCATCAATGCGGGCGATGCGAAGACCGGCCATGCGCTGATCGAGCGCCATGGCGACAGGGTGGCCGAGGCGCGCATGCGCGAGGCGGAGGTGCAGGGCCTGCTCCTGACCGCGATCAACATGGCCTATCGCGCCGAGGCGGGGCAGCAATGAGCGTGGTCGAGCCCGTGGGCGGGCCGGGTATGCGCCGCGACCTCGGCTTGCCCGCCTTCAGCGTGCCGCCGGAGCGCGCGGCGCTGCTGACCCGCAAGGAGATCGCGATTGCGCTGGCGGTCGCCTTTCTCGGGCTTCCGGCCTTGGCGCTGGTGGTCAGCCAGGCGATCCTTGCGGTGCTGGACAAGCCGCCGCGGACGGTGGGCGATGGGATCGGGCCGCTCCTCTTCGTGCTCGTCTCGATCCAGGGCTCGATCCTGATCTCCTGGATCCATGTGCTCGTGGTGCTGCCGCTTCTGCGGATCGCCATCCAGCATGGCTGGACCGGATATGCGACGACCGCCGGTGCGGGGCTGATGCTGGGCTATCTGGTGCCGTTCTTTCTGCTCACAGTTGTTTTCGGCGAGCCGGTGGGGAGTTCGACGATCGCGACCGTGATGTCGTTCTTCGGTCCGATCTTCGCGCTGGTCTTCTGGGTCGCGCTGCGGCTGCAGAACCCGGAGGCGTTCCGGAGCGGGCCGTTAGATGGAGGGGGGCGGTCGCGTCGATGCGTGCTTGCGGCCGCTCCCACCCACGTCATTTTGGCTCTGGATTTTCGAACGTTAAGTGAACAAACCGGCCCCGCTCTGCTGATTTTCACTGGAGCGGTGCGACTGGTGCGGCGCTGGCACGATGGCGCACAGCGCGTCGTGCGCGGCAGCGTTCGCCAAGCCGGTGCGCGGGTTGGGACAGGCTGCCCCCTAGCGCGGGTCGGCGCGCAGGATCGGGCGGCGGAGGCCCAGGGCGAGGTCGAGCACCACGTTGCCGATCTGGTAGCCGCTCTCCTGCAGCTCATGCGCCCGGGCGATGCCCTCGAGCGGCAGGCAGGCGGCGATCCGCGGTTTGAGCCGACCGCTCGCGAGAAGGGGCGCGAGCCCGGCCTCGCAGGCGGCGCGCTCCTCGGGTTCGAGCAGGTAGACCTGCACGAAACGCAGCACCGCGGCCTTGGCGGCGAAGGCGTAATAGTCGAATGAAAACCGTGGGGTGCTCGAGGACGAATAGGCCGCGACGGTGCCGCCCGGCGCGAGCATATCCGCATCCGCCTGCCAGTTCGCGCCGAAATCCACCTCGACGATATGGTCCACCCCCTTGCCCGCCGTGATGGCGGCGACGGCGTCCACGAGGTCGCGCTGGTCGCGGCGGAGCACATGGGCCGCGCCCGCATTGTGGGCCATGGTGGCCTTGGCATCGCTCGAGACGGTGGCGATGACCTCCGCGCCGGCCTCCGCCGCGACCGCGACGGCCGTGATGCCCACCGCGCCCGCGCCGCCCTGCACCAGCACATGGCGCCCGGGCCCCGGCTTGCCCCATTGCGCGGCACACCATCCGGTGCGCGCGGGAATGCCGATGCAGGCGCCCTCGATGAAGGACACGCTCTCCGGCAGGGGCACCGCCTGCGCGGCGGGCAGCGCGACGAACTCCGCCGCCGTGCCGGTCGCGCGGCCCCATTGGGCGTTCCAGAGCCAGACACGCTCGCCGATCCGCGTGCGATCCACGCCCGAGCCCGCCGCCTCGATCACGCCGGCGCCGTCGCTATGCGGGATCACGCGCTCGAACCGCCAGGGCGGGCGCATCCAGCCGGCGCGCTTCTTCGTGTCCGACGGGTTGATCCCCGAGGCCATGACCCGCACCAGCACTTCGCCGGGACCGGGGCGCGGCGTGTCGACCTCGCCGATCTGGAAGACCGCGCTCGCCGGGCCGGTCCGCTCGTAATAAGCTGCACGCATGCTCAGATCTTTCCACAAACTCCGCCGCCAGCATGCCCGATAGCGCGCCGCCCGCCAGCGATGTTGCCGGCCTTGCGGCATTGGAGGCTGCCCTTGCGCGCGATCTGGCGCGGCTGAACCACCCGCCCGCGCCGTGGGTGCCGGAGCGGACGGGGCCGGACGGGTGCGCGGCGCTCGATGTGCTGCTGGTGGGCGGCGGCATGAACGGGCTTGCCGCGGCCTTCGCGCTCCGCCGCCTCGGGATCGCGCGGATCCGGCAGGTGGACCGGCGCCCGGCGGGGCAGGAGGGGCCCTGGCTCACCTATGCGCGGATGGAGCGCCTGCGCTCGCCGAAACATCTGGCGGGCCCCGTTCAGGGCATCGCCGCGCTCACCTTCCGCGCCTGGTACGAGGCGCAGCACGGGGCGGAGGGATGGGAAGCGCTGGGCCACATCCCGCGTCCGGTCTGGGCCGCCTATCTCCAGTGGTTCGCGCAGGCCAGCGGTGCCGCGGTGGAGAACGGCGTCGCGGTGGAGCATGTGCGCCCGGCCGCGGAGTTCGTCGCCGTCACGCTCCGCCATGCGGGCGGCGCCGAGGAGGTGGTCCAGTGTCGCCAGCTCGTCCTGGCCACGGGGCGCGAGGGTCAGGCGCGGCCGCGGGTGCCGGCGCCCTTCCGGCCATGGCTCGGGGAGCGTGTGCGCCACTCCTCCGATCCCATTGATTTTGCAGCCTTTCATGGGCGTAGGGTTGCGGTGATCGGCCTCGCCGCATCGGCGTATGACAATGCGGCGGAGGCGGCGGAGGCGGGCGCCGAGGTCACCCTGATCGGTCGGGCCGCCGCGGTGCCCCGGCTCAACAAGATGCGCCAGACCGTCTATCCCGGCTTCGCCCACGGCTTCGCGGCGCTCGACGATGCGGAGCGGCTGCGCTGGCTCGGCCATGTGACGGAGAGCCGGATCGCGCCGCCGCGCCACACCGTGCAGCGCGTCGCCGCCGCCGGCGTGCGCCTGATCATCGGCGCGGAAATCACGGCGGTTGCCCCGGCCGGTGCGGCCCTGCGGCTGGAGACGACGGCGGGGGCGGTGGAGGCCGATCTCGTCATCCTCGGCACGGGCTTCGCCATCGATCTTGCCGCAGCGCCCGAACTGGCGGGCCTCGCCCATGCGATCCTCACCTATCGCGACCTGCTGGGCGATGGAGAGGGCGCGATGGGGGAGTTGCTCGACTGCCCCGCGCTTGATCCGGGCTTCGGGTTCCGGGCGCGGCCGGGGGCGGCGATGGCGGGGTTGGGGCGGATCCGATGCTACACCCATGCCTCGCAGCCGAGCCTCGGCAATCTCGCGAGCGACATTCCCCACGCCGGCGAGGGGGCCGAGCGGCTGGCGCGGGCCATTGCCGAGGCGCTGTTCGTGGAGGACCGGGCGCATCACTGGCAGCGGCTGCTCGACTATGCCGAACCGGAGCTTCTGGGCGACGAATGGCCGGAGGGCGGGGCCTGAGGGGGGCCGCTTAAGCCGCCGGGCCATCGCGGCGATCCTGCTCGGCATCGTAATAATCGCCGCGGTGGAACATGGCTGTGGGGCGGGGCATGGTGCCGCGGAGCGCCTCGGTGGCTGGGCCATCCACCGCCTCGCCATCCGCGGTGAGGACCACGCCGTAGTCCTCGCGCGCGGAGGTCTCGGAGACGAACCCGTCCAGCACATCGCCGAGCACATCCTCGGCGGGGCGGTCGAGCGGGCAGCCCCAGCCGCCGCCGCCCGGGGTGACGATGCGCAGAAGGTCGCCTGATTTCAGTCGGTTGCCGTCGCTCAGCGTGCCGAGCAAGCGCGGCTCCGGCCCGTCCGGGTTCACGATCACCCGGCCCGCGCGCCCGCTCATGCCGCCGTTCACGCCGAAGGCCGGATGGCGGCAGTTGTCGATGCGCAGGCCCAGAGTGGCAGTGTCCGACAGCACGCGCACATCGCGCACGATCCCGCAGCCGCCGCGGTGACGCCCGGGCCCGCCGGAATCGCGGTGGATCGAGAAGGCTTCGATCTCGATCCCGAACTCCATCTCGGCGAACTCCACCGGATAATTCTCCTGCGCGACATAGTAGACCGCATCGATCCCGTCCGCGAAACGCCGCGCGCCGAAGCCGACTGAGAGCCCCTCGATGCAGAGCGTCTCGCGCCCATCGGCCATCTCGCCGCGCAGGTAGTAGAGCACGTAGACGCAGGAGGCCGCGGAGGCCTGCCCGCCGGTGGCCTGTGCGAGCGCGCCGAAGAGGGCCGTGTTCACACGCAGCATGGTGTGGGAGCGCAGGCCTAGGGGGGCAGGGAAGGTAGGTGCAAGGAGGCTGCCCGGGCGGGTGTGCACCGTGTCGATCACGCGTTCGAAGCCGCCATTCATGCCGATGGCGGGATCGTCCATTGTGAGGAACAGGCCGAGCATGAATTTGGGCACGCTCGCATCCATCAGGAAATTGATGGGGCCGGTGGCCTGGCGGTCGCTGGCGGTGAAGTCGAGGGTGATCGCGCCGCCCAAGTTTTCGAGAGCGATATCAACGTAGTAGGAGCGGTCGGTGACGGCGTCGCTGTCGATCCGGTCGCGGAAGGCCCAGCGGCCATCGGGGATGCGGGACGCGATCTCGCCGCGCATGGCCGCCTCGGACTGGCGGATCATGGCCTCCATCGCGGCCTCGACTGTTGCCGAGCCGTGACGGGCGACCGCTTCTTCGAGCCGTTTCTTGCCGAGCGCGCACGCGGCCATAAGGCTGCTGAGGTCGCCCTCGAGCATGGCCGGGAAGCGGGTGTTGCGCGTGAAGATGCGGATAACCTCTTCGTTTCGCACGCCGTTTCGGAGCACCCGGACCGGCGGAATCATGATCCCTTCATGAAAGGCGGACTGGGCCATGGGGCTGATGGAGCCGGGGACCGTGCCGCCGATATCCCAGAGATGGCCCCAGGCCTCGGCAAAGGCGATGAGGCGGCCCTCGGCGAAGACCGGCATCACGAACACCATATCCGGTAGGTGGCTCACGGCGCCATGCGAAGCGTAGGGGTCGTTGAACCAGAAGAGGTCGCCATCCTCCATGGTCTCGGCGGGATATTCCTCGAGAATGGCGTCCACGAGATTGCCCGCAAGCGTGAGCGAGGTGGACACGACAAGCTCGCCAGCGGGGTTAAGAAACGCAGTAAAGAAATCTTTTTTCTCGCGGATGAAGGGCGACATGGCGGTGCGCGCGATCAGCGCTTCCATCTCGCCGCGCGCGGCGTTGAGCGCGCCTTTCACCAGCTCATGGGCGACGCGGTCCTCGGCGCTCGGCGTCTCGGCGGGCGAGCGGCCCGGATCGGCGACGAGGCTCATGGCGCGTCCTCCGAGATGACGAGGTTGGCATGGGGATCGACGACGCCGCGCTGGCCGGGCAGGAGCACGGTGGTGGCGTCGAGCTGGTCGACGATGGCCGGGCCCGCGATCTCGTGCCCGGCCAGCAGCGCCTCGCGGCGGTAGACCGGGACCGGGCGGAGCGTGGCATCGGCCAGCGCGGCGGGGCGCTCGCCGGCGGGCTCGGCGCGCGGATGCGGGGCCTCGGCGATGAGGGGCGGCTCGAGATGGTCGGCGAGCCCGGTGGCGCGGACGCGGAGATTGACGATCTCCACCGGCCCCTCGCGGAAGGCGAAGCTGTAGAGGCGCTCGTGGAGCGCGTGGAAATCCGCCACCAGCCGGGCGGTCGCGGCGGCGTCCACCGGGCCCTCCGGGAAGGGGACGGTGAGCTCGACCCCCTGGCGCTCGTAACGCAGATCGGCGGTCCGGGCGAGGTGGCGGCGCTCGGGCGCGACGCGGTCCGCCGCGAGGCGCGCGGCGGCCTCGGCCTCCAGCGTGGCGAAGGCCTCGGCGATGGCGGCGTGGTGGTAGGCGCCGGCGCGCTGCAGGCGGGTGACGGCGAAGTCGTGCCGCAGATCGGTGGCGAGCAGCCCGATGGCGCAGAGGATGCCCGGATAGCGCGGCACGAAGAGCCGGCGGGTGCCGAGCAGGCGCATCAGCTGGCCGCCATGGGCCGGACCCGCGCCGCCGAAGGCCGCGAGGGTAAGGCCGGCGGGGTCGATGCCGCGCTCGACGGACATGACCTTGAGCGCGCCGGTCATGGTCTCGTCCACCAGCGCGAGGATGCCGAGGGCGGCCTCCTCGACGCTGGCGCCGAGGGGGCGGGCGAGGCTGGTCTCGATGGCCTGCCGGGCGGCGGCGGTGTCGAGCGCCACGGCGCCGTCGAGCAGATGCGGCGGGATGCGGCCGAGGACGAGGTTCGCATCCGTGACGGTGGCATGGGCGCCGCCGCGGCCATAGGCGGC
>JBCBWF010000476.1:0-3811 GCA_039817245.1 Pseudomonadota bacterium
GAGCCCGCGCGCTCTGCGCCAGCCTGGGCGCGGACTGCTTCGTGGAGCGCCGCGGCCGTTAGGGCGCGGCCTCGATGAAGTCAGTCTTGGCCGTTAGGGCGCGGCCGCTCCCACCCACGACATTCTGGAAGGCATATAGTGAATTTTCGGTGAGCCTTCTCGCGACCGCAAAGGCACATCGCCGATCCGGGATATTCACAAATTGTTCTCAACCTTTCGCCCACAATAACGTGGGAGGATGCGGGCGCGAGGGGGGGGATTTGGCGCGAACTAGCGGTCTGCTGGAAGTGGCGCGCGGATCGTTCGGGCGAGCGAGGAGGTCCCGGGTCGA
Organism: Pseudomonadota bacterium; assembly: GCA_039817245.1. GTDB lineage: Bacteria > Pseudomonadota > Alphaproteobacteria > Rhodobacterales > Rhodobacteraceae > Thermohalobaculum. Next base: position 332 of record JBCBWF010000476.1, read on the forward strand.
GCCCGGGACCCGTGGCGGGCGTGGCGCCCTCAGCCGTAGCGGACGCTCAGGATCTCGTAGCTCCGTGCGCCGCGAGGGGTCTGCACCTCGACGCTGTCGCCCTCATCCTTGCCGATAAGCGCGCGGGCCAGGGGGGATTTCATGTTGAGCTTGCCATGCTCGATATCGGCCTCCGTCTCGCCCACGATCTGGTAGGCCTTCTCCTCGTCCGTATCCTCGTCCACCAGCTTCACATGGGCGCCGAAGCGGACGGTGGTGCCGCTCATCTTGCTCGGATCGATCACATCGGCCCGGCTGATGAGGCCCTCGAGCTCCTTGATACGGCCTTCGATGAAGCTCTGGCGCTCGCGCGCGGCGTGGTACTCCGCGTTTTCCGACAGATCCCCATGCTCGCGGGCCTCGGCGATGGCCGTGATCACCGCGGGGCGTTCGTCGTTCTTGAGAAGCTTCAGTTCGTCGTTCAGGGCCGAATAGCCCTGCTTGGTCATCGGAACCTTGTCCATGGCTCCCCTCCGGGATGTCACCTGTCCCCGCTGGCGGTGGGGTCTGCCTCCCTGCCATGCGGGGTGAAAAAAACCGACCGCGCCAGACGGGCGCGGCCGATCAGTCCTCCTGCATAAAACGCAGTCACACGCACTTCAAGTGCTGTGCGTCCAATGCCTTTCGCATGAACGCAGGGCTTGCGGCCTGATTGCGCCCGACATTTGAAACCGACACTGACACTCGCCACCGGGCTTTCGGCGCGGCGTCTGAGCGGAACTGCGGGAGAGAGGTGGTCTTTGTCTGCGCGCCGTCTCGGAGATGCGGCGCGCCTGGGTCAGGCGCCGGCGGCGCTGCGCCGGTAGACGGGCAGCAGGACGCTCTCCTCGGGCGCCCGGCGGCGCAGGACGCGGTCGAGCAGGGTCTCGGTCCGATAGACCGGCAGCGAGGCCGAGGCGGAACGGTGACGGCGAAGACCGATGGCTCGGTTCAGGTACTCAAACACAGGATTTACTCCCACAACACTTTTCACACCATCTTGATGCCCGGCCCATGTGACCGAAAGGGGGCGCGGGCTTGGAAAGATCTCAGCAGATTGATCGGCTGCAATCAATCTTGCTTCGAAACGGTGCAGCTGGCCGTTTCTGCCCGGGACGGGATCCGCGCGGGACGTGACCCGCGCGGTGCGTTTCAGTGTGTGTAGCGCTGGAGCGGCGTGACCGCGAGATCGCCCTCCGCGGCAGCCTCGATCGCGCGCGCGGCAGCGAGCGCGCCGGCGGCGGTGGTGTAGTAGCTGATCTTCTGGCTGAGGGCCGTGGCGCGGATATCGAAGCTGTCGCGCACCGACTGCGCGCCCTCGGTGGTGTTGAGCACCAGGGTCACGTCGCCGTTCTTCATGCGGTCCACGATGTTGGGCCGGCCCTCATAGACCTTGTTGACCCGCTCCACCGCGATCCCGGCGGCGGCGAGATGCGCCTGGGTGCCATGGGTGGCGACGAGCTTGAAGCCGAGACGCTCGAGGATGCGCGCGGCTTCCAGCACCGAGGCCTTGTCCGCGTCGCGCACCGAGACGAAGGCGGTCCCGCCCGTGGGCAGCGGTGCGCCAGCGCCGAGCTGGCTCTTGAGATAGGCGCGCGCGAAGCTCTGGTCGAGCCCCATGACCTCGCCGGTGGAGCGCATCTCCGGGCCGAGCAGGGTGTCGACGCCGGGAAAGCGCGCAAACGGCAGCACCGCTTCCTTCACGGCCACATGGCCGGTGAGCGGATCGGCGAGGGCGAAGCTCTCGAGCCGCTCGCCCGCCATCAGCCGCGCGGCGATCGAGGCGATGGGCGAGCCGGTGGCCTTGGCGACGAAGGGCACGGTGCGCGAGGCGCGGGGGTTCACCTCGAGCACATAGATCTCGCCGTCCTTGATCGCGAACTGGACGTTCATGAGGCCGCGCACGCCGAGCCCGTCGGCCATCAGCTCGGTCTGGCGCTTCAGCTCCTCGAGGATCTCGCTCGGCAGCGAATGCGGGGGCAGGGCGCAGGCGCTGTCGCCCGAATGGACGCCCGCCTCCTCGATATGCTCCATGATCCCGGCGACATGGACCGTCTCGCCGTCGCAGAGCGCGTCCACATCCACCTCCACCGCGCCGGAGAGGTAGCTGTCGAGCAGCACCGGCGAGGTGCCGGAGACCACCACCGCCTCGCGGATATAGCGCTCGAGATCGGCCTCGGAGCGCACGATCTCCATGGCGCGCCCGCCGAGCACGAAGGAGGGGCGGATGACGATGGGAAAGCCGATGCGCCGGGCGATGGCCTGCGCCTCCTCCGCCGAATGGGCGATGCCGTTGCGGGGTTGGCGGAGGTCGAGCTCGTTGAGCAGCTTCTGGAAGCGCCCGCGATCCTCGGCGAGATCGATCGCATCCGGCGGCGTGCCGAGGATCGGGATGCCGGCGGCCTCGAGCCCGCGGGCGAGCTTAAGCGGGGTCTGGCCGCCGAACTGCACGATCACGCCGAGGAGCCGGCCGGCGGACTGCTCGACGCGGAGCACCTCGAGCACATGCTCCAGCGTGAGCGGTTCGAAATAGAGCCGGTCGGAGGTGTCGTAGTCGGTGCTCACCGTCTCCGGGTTGCAGTTGATCATGACCGTCTCGTAGCCCGCGGCGGTGAGCGCGAAGCAGGCATGGCAGCAGCAGTAGTCGAACTCGATGCCCTGGCCGATCCGGTTCGGGCCGCCGCCGAGGATCACAATCTTGGTGCGTTCGCAGGGGCGGGCCTCGCATTCGGGCTCGTCGCCATCGTAGCCCGCCTCGTAGGTGGAGTAGAGATAGGGGGTCTGGGCCTCGAACTCGGCCGCGCAGGTGTCGATGCGCTTGAAGACCGCCTCCACGCCGAGCGCATGGCGGATGCGGCGCACCCCGTCCTCGGTGAGGTTGGTGAGATGGCCGAGGCGGGCGTCGGAGAAGCCCATCTGCTTCAGGCGCAGCATGCCGGCGGTGTCGCCGGGCAGGCCCTCGGCGACGAGGCGCGCCTCCTCCGACACGATCTCGTCGATGCGCTCGAGGAACCAGCGGTCGAACCTCGTGGCAGCCTCGATCTCGTCGAGGGTGAGCTCCTCGCGCATGGCCTGGGCGATGAGGCGGATGCGGTCCGGGGTCTGGCGGGCCAGCGCCGCGAGGACGGTGCGCTTGCGCTCATCGCCGGTCTGCTCGAGCGCGAGGCCGGGGATCTCGATCTCGTCGAAGCCGGTGAGGCCGGTCTCCAGCGAGCAGAGCGCCTTCTGCATGCTGTCATGGAAGCTGCGCCCGATCGCCATGGCCTCGCCGACGGATTTCATGGCGGTGGTCAGCTCCGGCACGGAGCCCGGGAACTTCTCGAAGGCGAAGCGGGGGATCTTGGTCACTATGTAGTCGATGCTCGGCTCGAAGCTTGCGGGCGTGACGCCGGTGATGTCGTTCTGCAGCTCGTCGAGCGTGTAGCCGACCGCGAGCTTGGCGGCGATCTTGGCGATGGGAAA
>JBCBWF010000594.1:0-2356 GCA_039817245.1 Pseudomonadota bacterium
CGCCGGCGCGCGCGCGGGCGGGCTCCCAGACCCGGTGCAGGAGCGTGCGCACCGCCTCCGGTGTCTTGGCCATCTGGTCCGAGAGGCGCCAGGCGGCGAAGCTCTCGAAGCCGAGCAGGCCCGCGCGCTCGACGCGCAGCGCCACGGTCTCGCCCACGAGCTCCCAGTTGTTGCCCTCGCCCCGGCCGGTCCAGGCCTGCCATGCGGTCTCGCGCAGGTCGCGCCGGGCGGAGAAGGTGAGGAAGGGCTCCACCGAGGAGCGCGAGAGCGTGATCGCCGCCCCCTCGCCCCCGCGGCGCGCCGCCTCGGCCCGGGCGGCGGCGGCCACCGCGTCGGGCAGCCCCTCCAGATCCTCCTCGCCCAGCCACATCACCCATTCGGCCTCGTCGCGCAGCACGTTCTGGGCGAAATCGGTGCCGAGGCTGGCGAGGCGCTCGAGGATCTCGGCCATCCGGGTGCGCGCCGCGCCCTCGAGCCGCGCGCCGGCCTTGATGAAACGGCGCAGCGCCAGTTCGAGCACGCGCGCCTGCTCGGCGCCGAGCCCTTCGGTGGCGACCGCTTCGAGCCGGGCGAAGAGGGCCGCATCGAACAGGATGGCACTGCGATGCGCGGCGAGGCGCGGGGCCATGCGCCGCTCGATGGCCAGCAGCGCGTCGTTGGTGTCCGACGAGCAGAGATTGAAGAAGACCGAGGCCACCTTGTCGAGCGACCGGCCGGCGCGTTCCATCGCCTCCACGGTGTTCACGAAATCGGCGGGTGCCGGATTGTCCCGGATCGCCGCGATCTCGGCGAGGTGCTCGGCCATCGCCGCCGCGAAGGCGGGCTCGAAATGCTCGGGCGTGATGCGGTCGAAGGGCGGCAGGCCGAAGGGGCCGGTCCAGTCCTCGAGCAGCGGGTTGGTCATGGCTCTCTCCTGGGGGCTCAGAACGCGGTCGAGGGGCGCGCGCGCATGCGGGCCAGCCAGGCCCCGAGCGCGCCGAGCTCCTCGGGCAGCGGGTATTTGATGATGCGCAGGAAATCGACGGCGACGATCCCGGTGATATCGGCGATGGTCAGCCGGTCCGCCGCGATCCAGTCGCGCCCCTGCAGGCGCGCATCGAGTGCGGCGAGGCGCTCGGCGATGCGGCCGCGGTTGATCTCGCCCCATTCGGCCACCTGGTTCTCCAGCACCGCGAGATGGCGGTTGGTGTGGCGAAAGCAGGTGGCGACGGCCTGGTAGAGGCCGAATTCGACGCGGCGCTGCCACATCTCGATCTCGGCGATCTCCAGCGGATCGCGGCCGAGCATGTTGGGCTCGGGATGCAGCGCCTCGACATAGCGGCAGATGGCGACCGTCTCGGTCAGCACGCGCCCATCCGCCAGCGCCAGCGCAGGCACCTGGGCGATGCCGGTGAGGCGGGTATAGCCCTGCGCGCGGTGCTCGCCCTGCATGAGATCGAGGGTCTCGCGCGGGAAATCCACGCCCTTCTCGGCGAGGAAGATGTTGACCCGGCGCGGATTGGGCGCGCGCGGCTGGTCGTAGAGGCGCGCGGGCTCGGGCAGCGCGGTCGCGGTGGCGGTGGGGGCGTCGGTCATGGGATCTCCGTCTGTCGCCGCGGGCCGAGCCTAGGCGCGTTCGCCCGGAGGGGGCAAGCGCGGGCGATGGGGGCTGGGCCGGGCGGGGCGCGCCATGCTAGCACTCGCGCGATCCGGCGCGCCCTGCCGGAGCGTCAGCCCGGGAGACCCCCATGCAGCGCCTCATCCTGCGGGACTTCGCGATCGGCTATGCCGCGGCGCTGGTCGCCCTCATCCTGCTCTCGCTGCTCCTGGCCACGCTCTTCGATTACGAGCTCGGGAGCAGCGGCAGCATCGGCGTCGTGATCGCGGCGGCGGTCTATGCGGCGGCGCGCCATGCGGCGCGGGGCGGCGAGCGGCCGGGGGGCCTGCTCGCGTGGGAGCTCGCGCTCTGGATGACGCTGATCGCGGCGGCGATCGGGATGATCCCGATGCTGCTGCTGGCGCTCTTCGTCGGCCTCAACCCCGGTGCCGGCATCGGCAATGCGGGCGTGGGCGTCTTCTTCATCGCCTTCGTCATCGTGGGCGGGCTCAACGTGCTGCTCCTGCGCTTTCTCTTCCCGTGGTTCGTGTCGCTCCAGATCCGCGCGCGCGAGAAGCGGGCGAGCCGGGGCTAATGGCGGGGCTCATGGCAGGGTTCGCGCATCGGCATCTGCTGGGGATCGGGCCGCTCGCGCCGCAGGAGATCGTGCAGATCCTGGACCTGGCGGAGCGCTATGCGGCGCTGAACCTCGGCGCGGAGAAGCATCTCGACCTGCTGAACGGGCGCACCCAGATCAACCTCTTCTTCGAGCCCTCCACC
>JBCBWF010000429.1:0-4263 GCA_039817245.1 Pseudomonadota bacterium
ACCGCGCGGCGGTAATGCGGCAGCGCGGCCGCCGCATTACCGCTCTCGAACAGGATCTGACCCTTCAGCTCCTCGTAGAAAGCATCGTTCGGGCGGAGGGCCAGAAGCTGGTCCATCGCCGCCTCCGCCTCACGCGGGCTCGGCAGCCGGTGCAGCGCCACAGCGCGGGCGTAGAGCACCAGCTCCGTCGGCTCCGCATCGGCATGGCGGTCGAGCACGCGCTCGGGGTTGTCGAGGAACCCCTCCAGCTTCGCGCGCATCCGCGCATGCCAGTACTCGCGCTCGGGGTCCTCGGGATAGCTCCGCCCGCGTGCCTGTGCCGCCGCGCGCTCCAGGAGCTGCATGCGGTCGGTGGAGAGCGGGTGGGTCAGCGTGTAGGGATCGAGGCTGCCGACGCTCAGCACCTCCTGCCCGCGGAACCGTCCGATCACCTTCAAGAGCCCCTCTGGGCTCATCCGCGCGCGCTCCAGATAGCCGATGGCCGCCTGATCGGCCGAAGCCTCTTCGGCGCGGCTGTAGCGCAGAAAGCTCCGGATCGCGGCACTCTGACTGCCCGCGATGATCGCGGCGCCCGCCGCTCCGCCGCCCGCCGCGGCCGCGGCGATCCCGAGCAGCGTGCCGATCAGCGCCGGCCCCTGCGCCGCGCGCGCATTGAGCTGGCGCCGCGCCAGATGCCCGCCCGCGATGTGCCCGGTCTCGTGCGCGATCACGCCCGCCAGCTCTTCCGGCGTCTCCAGCTCCATCAGGAGCCCGGTGTTGAGGAAGATGTTGCGACCGCCCGCGACGAACGCGTTCAGCCGCCGGTCGTTGACGATGTAGATATCCACCGTCGCGGGCGAGATGCTCGCCGCATGCAGGATCGGATTGGTGAGCCGCGCCAGGGTGCGCTCGATCTCCGCATCGCGCACCAGCCCCAATGCCGAGGCCATGCCCGGCAGCGCCGCGAGCGCCAGCCCGGCCAGCGCCCCCACGCACCGTCCCAGCCCCTTTTGCATCCAGCGCCTTGCCCGCATCGGCCGCAACACCTTGCTATCCCGTAAAAGCCATATCATGCGGGAGTGCGGGGAAGTCCAGAACCGGAGGGAAATCGAGTGATCACGTCGACGCGGGGTCAGACCGCCCCCTTCATCGCCATGGACGTGCTGGCGGAGGCTGGCCGGCTCGAAGCGGGCGGGGCGGATGTCGTGCATATGGAGGTGGGCGAGCCCGCCTTCGGCGCGCCCCGGGCCGCGCGCCGGGCGCTGGCAGGCGCGGATGCGGCGGGCGAGACGCTCGGCTACACGAGCGGGCTCGGCACGCCGGCCCTGCGCCAGGCGATCGCGGCGCTCTACCGCCGCCGCCACGGGCTCGAGCTCGACCCCGAGCGCGTGGTCGTCACCGCGGGTTCCTCCGCCGGCTTCGTGCTGAGCTTTCTCGCGCTCTTCGATGCGGGCCAGCGCGTCGCGCTCGCCGATCCGGGCTACCCGGCCTATCGCAACATCCTCGGCGCGCTCGGGCTTCAGGCCGTGCGCCTGCCGGCCACGCTCGAGACCCGGTATCAACCGACGCCCGAGATGCTGGATGCCGCCGCTGCGCATGGCCCTGTCGCCGGCCTCCTCGTCGCCTCGCCCGCCAATCCCACCGGCACCATGCTCGACCGGGCCGCGCAGGTCGGATTGATCGAGGCCTGCCGCCGCCACGGCAGCGTCCTGATCGCCGACGAGATCTACCACGGCATCACCTATGGCGCGGACGCGGTCTCGGCGCTGGAGCTGACCGATGACGTGATCGTGATCAACAGTTTCTCGAAATACTACGCGATGACCGGCTGGCGGATCGGCTGGATGGTGGTGCCGCGCGCGCTCGTCCGTCCCGTGCAGAACCTCGCCCAGAACCTCTTTATCTGCGCGCCGCACCCGGCGCAGGTCGCGGCCCTCGGCGCGCTCTCGGAGGAGGGCGAGGCGGAGGCCGCGGGCCATCTCGCCGATTACCGCGCCAATCGCGCCGGCCTCACCGGGGCCCTCACCGAGCTCGGTTTCCGCGAGATCGCCCCGGCCGACGGCGCCTTCTACGCCTATGCCCGGCTGCCGGAGGGCTGGACCGACAGCCGCGCCTTCTGCACGCGGCTTCTGCAGGAGCACCATGTCGCCGCCACGCCCGGGCTCGATTTCGACCCCGAGCGCGGTGGCGAGACCGTGCGGCTCTCCTACGCGCAATCGCCCGCCCGGATCGCCGAGGGCATCGCCCGGCTGCGCGCGCTCATCGCCGCCGGGCCCTGAGCGAGGGCGCGGCGGCGATCGGCCGTCAGCGGCGGAGCGACCACCAGCCCCGCCGTTTCGGCCGGTCAGGCTCGGGCGCCGGGGCAGGGGCGGCCTGCTCGGGCTCGGGTTCGGGATCCGCGACGGCTGTCTCCGCCTCCGGCGCTTCGCCCGCATCCACCGCCTCGGGCTCTGCAGGCGCAGTGTCCTCGGCCGGCGCGCTCTCCGCCTCAGCGGTGTCGGCACCGTTCGCCACGGGTGCCTCGGGCGCCGTATCGGGCTCCGCCGCATCCTCGGCTTCGGGGGCCGTCTCGGACTCCGGCTCGGCGATCTCCATCGCGGCGGACGCGATCTCGCGCTCCGCCGCTTCCACCGCCGCGGCCTCGGCCGGCACGTTATCCTCAGCGGCCTCCACGGTCACCGCGGCATCCGCCTCGCTCGCGGCCGCGGCCTCCGCGCCGGCAGGCGCGTCCGCCGCCTCGGCGGCGCCGTTGCGCCGTCGGCCGCCGCGGTTGCGCCGCCGCCGGCCACCGCCGCCTTCGCCATCCGCATCCCCGGCAGGCTCCGCGGTCTCCGCATCGGCCGCAGCCTCCCCGGCCTCCTCGGCGGAGGCCGAGGCCGCATCGTACTCGCCCTCCGGGCCGCCTTCCTCGCCCGCGCGCCGCCGCCGACCGCCGCGCTTGCCGCGCCGGCGCTTCTTGCCCTGGCCGTTGCTGTCCTCCGCGGCGACCCGCTCGCGCGGCGCCTCCTCGGCGACGATCTCGGCCTCCTCCACCTCGTCCTCCGCCGTCGCCGCCACGGTCGCCACGCCGGATTCCGCGCGCACCACGCTGTCGGCCGCCCCGTTGGTCCGCGGCCGCTCCGGCGCCGTCTTGGAGCGTTCGATCTTGAACTCCGGGCTCACCATCGCCGGATCGCCCATCAGCGAGACCGAGAGCTCGTAGCGCGACTCGATCCGCGCCAGATGCGCGCGCTTGGAGTTGATGATGTAGTTCGCGATCTGCACCGGCATCGTCGCGATGATCTCGGAGGCGCGGCCCTTCACGCCCTCCTCCTCGATCTCGCGCAGGATCGCGAGCGACAGGCTTTCATCCGAGCGGATCATGCCCGTGCCGTGGCAGTGGGGGCAGGGCTGCGTCGTCGCCTCCAGCATGCCCGGGCGCAGCCGCTGCCGACTCATCTCCATCAGCCCGAAGGCGGAGATACGGCCCACCTGGATGCGCGCCCGGTCGGTCTTCAGCCGCTCCTTCATGCGCTTCTCGACCGCGCGGTTGTTGCGGCTCTCATCCATGTCGATGAAGTCGATCACGATGAGCCCCGCGAGATCGCGCAGGCGCAGCTGCCGTGCCACCTCGTCCGCCGCCTCGAGATTGGTCTTCACCGCCGTCTCTTCGATCGAGCCCTCGCGCGTCGAACGGCCGGAGTTCACGTCGATCGCCACCAGCGCCTCGGTGATGCCGATCACGATGTAGCCGCCGGAGCGCAGCTGCACGACCGGCGAGAACATCCCGTTCAGGAAGCTCTCCACCTGGTAGCGCATGAAAAGCGGAATGGTTTCGGCGTATTGCTGCACGTTCTTGGCGTGGGACGGCATGAGCATCTTCATGTAGTCCTTGGCCTCGCGGTAGCCGGCCTCGCCCTCCACCAGGATCGCCTCGATCTCGCGGCTGTAGATGTCGCGGATCACGCGCTTGATGAGGCTGCCCTCCTCGTAGATGAGGCAGGGCGCCGAGGAGCGCAGCGTCAGCTCGCGCACCTGCTCCCACTGGCGGAGCAGGAACTCGTAGTCGCGCTTGATCTCGGCGCGGGTGCGCTCGGCGCCGGCGGTGCGCACGATGAGCCCCATCCCCTGCGGCACATCGAGCTCGTCCACGATCTCGCGCAAGCGCTTGCGGTCGCCGGCATTGGTGATCTTGCGCGAGATGCCGCCACCGCGCGCGCTTGCGCGAGATCGTGGACGAGCTCGATGTGCCGCAGGGGATGGGGCTCATCGTGCGCACCGCCGGCGCCGAGCGCACCCGCGCCG
>JBCBWF010000629.1:0-2049 GCA_039817245.1 Pseudomonadota bacterium
ACTGGCTTCGCCCCTCAAAGGGGTTCTTGCCGATCGCGCGGGAGCGGGTCACGACGGTCTTCGTGGTCTTGCCGACCGCCTTACTCAGCTCTTCGACAGTCTTTTCGTCTGAAGGTGTGAGGTAGAGTTTGATGCCGGCATTGCCCTGCAGCGCACGCCGCGTGTTCTCGCCGTACATTTCGTCAATGGCCGGGATGGTCTGGGTGACGATGGCCAGATGCCCGCGATACTGCCGGAGGATCTCGATGCTCTCGGCCACGATCGGCATCTTGCCGAGGCGATTGAACTCGTCGAGGAGGACCATCACCGGCCAGGGCTCGTCCGGACCGGGTTCCTTCTCCTGCATCGCCGAGAGCAGGTCCGAGAAAAAGAGCCGGATCAGCGGCGCCAGCGGCTTCACCATGAGCGGTTGGACCACGAGATAGACGCTGAAGGGCTGCTTGCGGATCGTCCGGAAATCGAAATCCGACACCGCCGTGGCATCATCAATCGCCGGGTTCTGCCACTGGTCGAGCCCGGAGGTCATCAGGAGCGAGACATAGGAGGTCAGCGTGTCGTTGTTGGTGGAGGCCAGCCGGGTGAAGATCAGTCGCGCGGCCGGGTTGCGGACCTCGTGGGCGCGGGCGAGATATTCCTTCTGCTTGTGCCCGCCCGAGGCGGCGATCCGGTAGATCTCGCCCAGGGTCGGGCGGTGGCGCTGGAAGGCCAGAAGCCCAGCGGCGACAAAGAGATCGATCCCGCCCTTCAGGAGGCCCTGCACCCTGTCGTTGTCGTTCTGCAGAAAGAGAGTCGCGAGAAGCAGCAGTTCCATCTGCTGGCGCGCCGGATCCTCGAGATCATAGATGCGCAGAAGCGGGTTGTAGCGGTGCGTCCGCTTGGTCTCCCAGTCAGTCGGCGCGAAGCGGAAGACCGTGTCACCTGCTGCAGCGCGTTGACGGGCAGACGCCTCGTAGCATTCGCCCTTCACGTCCAGGACGACGGCCGAGCCCTGCCAGGTCAGGAGGTTCGGGATCACGAACCCGGTGGTCTTGCCACGCCCGGTCGGTGCCACGATCAACGCGTGCGGGAAGGTCTTCGAGCACAGGAACGGCGCCCGCGACGTCGGCTTGCCGAGCTTTCCGATCACGAAGCCGGTGCCGGGTGCGCCGAAGAAGCCGTTCCGCTTCATCTCCCGTCGGGTCTGCCAATGGGTATACCCGAAACGGGTGAGCGCCGAGCCAGACATGGCGAGGCTCATCAGAAGGCCCGCCACCCCGGCCCCGCCCATGATCAGGTTGACGAGCCGGAAGTCGTCGGGCCGGGCGGTGCGGAAGGCCAGGTAGTTCTCGGCGATGTAGAAGAAATCAATCTCTCCCTGAAACCCCAGATCGCGGAAGGTCAGCACAGCCGAGGCAATCACGTATCCTATCGCGGCGGCGATGAGGGTCACCAGCATGACGCCGACAGCGAGCCGGCCAGTCCCTAGGCCGCCCATCAGTGGGTCTCCCCACGCTCTTTCTCGCCATCGGTAAGATCGGCACGATGAAGCTCGTATTCCCGGTCGGCGATCTCCTCGACGACGGCGCGCGCCGCCTCGCTGTTGGCGGTCGCCTCGTCGGACTGCAGGTAGACCTTCGCCGCATAGAGCCGGTCGAGGTGGTCCGTGATCTGCTCCTTCAACACGTCCAAGTCGCCGTCCCTCAATCGTTCTATCTGCTCGGCATCAAGCTCCCGCTCTACGGCTTCCCGATAGGCAAGACGCTGGTCGGCATCCGCGAAGGGCGCGGACATCTCGCCCGTCCGTTCGTTCTCCAGCACCCGCCGAACCTCTGGGTCGAGGACGGGCGCCCGGACGACCTCCGTCGCCGTGGGTGTCTCAGTTTCAGACATCCTACGATCCGACAGGGGCGCGTCGCGCGCCGCATCGATCACCCCGTCCTGGCGCAGTACCTCGTTCCGTTCGAGCGTGATGCCGAGCTGCACATGGGCGCGGTTGAGGGTTTCTCGGGCGGTCTCCAGATCGGCGCGGCGTTCCAGGTTCAGCCCGTCACTCTCCGCCACACGCGCCAG
>JBCBWF010000591.1:0-2402 GCA_039817245.1 Pseudomonadota bacterium
GAAGATCGGTTTTGAAGGCGTCCTGAACAAAACGGGCCGTGCCGTGCAGAATGAGATCTTCACCCTCCGCGCTCGCAACCAGGGGCGCGTCTCCCGGCTCCCAACTTCCTCGGTCACCGGTGATCGCAAGACTTGCAGCGGAACCATCGGCAATCTGGCGGAGCAAGCGCGAGGCGACGTTGCCGCGGGTAGCGCGCAGCACAAGGCTGGCCATAAGTGTCGGGACAAGGGGCGAAGGCAGGGCATGGCGCCCGACTTCCTCGACCATGCCGGCAATGCCGACAAGGGAAATGCCAGAGCCGCCCTCATCTTCGCTGGCGGCAAGGCCCGTCCAACCCAGTTCGACGATCTCTGCCCAGAGGTCCTTGTCCCAGGGGGCGCGCTGGCCTTCGTCATAGATGGGCTCGGGCGCTGCAGCGACCAGCGTGCGAAGTTTCTCCAGAGGCAGGCGGTCGTCGAGCATCTTGCGCGCCATGTCGCGCAGCATGGCCTCGTCCTCGCCGAAGCCGAAATCGCGCGGCGCGGATTGGGTATCGCTCATCGCCTCCCCCTATTTCGACTTCGGCAGGCCGAGCACGCGCTCGCCAAGGATATTGCGCTGGATTTCATTGGTGCCCGCGGCGATCGTGTTGCCATACGAATTGAGGTAGGCAAGCGGCCAGTGCCCGGCGTTCGGCGCGCGCGGATCCCGCTTGTAGAGAGTCGAGTGGGCGCCCGCGATCTCCACCCCGAGCCGGGCATTGTCCTGCTGGAATTCGCTGCCGGTCAGTTTCTGCTGGAGCGGCAGGCGCATGGGATGATCACAAAGCGCCGGGACGCGTGCCCGCTTTGCGTTCTGGCGCATGCCCTCGCCCACAATGGCGCGCTGCATGATCGCGTCACGGGTGATGGGGTCGTCGGCGGCGAGGACGCCGTTGCGCCAGCTGCCGCGGGCCAGTTCGATCAGGTCGCTGATCGCGCTTGCGCCGCCTCCGCCGCCACTGCCGGCGCCCTCCGCCGCACCGCGCTCGGACAGCAGTGTCGTCATGGCCACCGCCCAGCCTTTGCCCACATCATCCAGCCGGTTTGCGTCGGGGACACGCACATCCGCGAAGAAAACTTCATTGAAGCCGGTCTCGCCGGTGATCTTCACGAGTGGCCTGACCGTGACGCCCGGATGCCCTTCGATCGGGCAAAGAAAATACGTCAGCCCTTCATACTTATGGTCCCTGCTCGTCCGGGTGACCAGGATCATCCACTTGGCGAAGTGACCGAGGCTGGTCCACACCTTGTGACCGTTGACGATCCAATCGTCGCCATCGGGCGCCGCGAAGGTGCGCTGGTTTGAAAGATCAGAACCGGCTGCCGGTTCGGAGAATCCCTGGCACCAGATTTCCTCGCCAGACAAACACCCCGGGATGAACTTCCGTTTCTGCTCCTCGGTCCCGTGTTGCAGGATGGTCGGTGCCGCCATGCTGAGTCCGACGATATTGATAAGGAAAGGCACGCGGGCACGACTCAGCTCCCTGTTCGCAATGCGCTGAAAGCCCTTGTGGCCGGACCCGCCGTATTCGCGGGGATAGTCGGCGCCGACCAGACCTGCATCATAGCACTTTCGCTGCCACGCTTGCAGATAGTCGCGCTGCTCTGTGGTCATGACCTCAATCGGCGTAATCGGAAGACGCACAGGTGGCGGTGGCGGGGCATTCTCGCCCAACCAGCGGCGTGCATAGTCCTGAAACTCCAATTGTTCTGACGTCAACTTTTCAGTCGCCACAGCTGTTTTTCCTCCAAGGTCAATGGTCACCGGCGTACCCCTGCGTAACATGTCGAACGCGCACCAGGCGAGCCTAGCCGTCCGATCTGTTGAAAACGGGTTTACGCTTCTCAATGAAGGCCATCATCCCCTCTTTCGCATCCGGAGTCCGCGCGTTTTGGTGCACCGCTCGCCGTTCGTCCTGCAGCGACTCGTAAACGCTCCTGGACTCGTATCCGATGACGCAGTCGAGGACGCTCTTGACGGCTTGGCGCGGCATGCCGGCAAGTTCTTCGGCGAGGGCGACGGCACGATCTTTAAGCTCGGCCAAGGGCCAGACTTCGTTCACCAGACCAATCCGATACGCATCGGGCCCTGATATCTTCCTGGCGCGCAGGATCATGTCGAGGGCGTGGTCGCGTCCGACGCAGCGCGGCAGCCTTGCGAGTCCGCCCCAGGCCGGGACGGTGCCGAGTTCCATTTCAGGAAGTCCGATCTGAGCGCCCTCCTCAGCGGCCAGCCGGAAGTGGCAGGCGAGTGGAAGCTCTAGTCCGCCGCCCAGGCAGTAACCAAACAGGGTGACAATGGACGGCTTGCCCATCTTCTCGATCTTGTCGAGGACACGCCAACGTTGGTCGAACACACCATCGATGCTCCCCTTGGCGGC
>JBCBWF010000255.1:0-7432 GCA_039817245.1 Pseudomonadota bacterium
CGCGCATGTCGCCTATGTGATCCTCGCCTCGGAGTATCCGGAGGGCAATCCGGAGCTCGGCGAGGCCTTCAGCGCGCTGCTGACCCTGATCTGCTCGGTGGTCTGCGAGCAGGCCCCCGCCCTTGCCGCCTTCTGGAAGGAAAGCTGGCGCCTGCGCACCCCGGCCGAGATGAGCGAGGCCGCCGCCGCGGTCATGCAGGGCCGCGCGCCGCGCGATCTCTGGATCTCCTTCGCCGAGGTCCGCGCCGCCAAGGTCGGCGGCATGGAGATGCGCGGCATGATGAGCTTCGGCCTGCGCAACTTCTGCGATCGCGAGGTCGAGGTGGCGCCGGCCCCCGTCGATCCCGAGACCGCGCTGGAGGTGAGCCGCCTCGTGGCCGCCCGGCTGATGGATGGCGACACGCTGGAGGACCGTCAGGAGATCGCCCTCACCGGCTTCGGCGAGCCGGCGATCCTGCGGCTGACGGACCGCTTCATGCGCCCGCGCCAGCCGGTCGCGCTGCTGGTCCTTCCCGGTGCCACGGTCGATCCCGAGACGCTGGAGACCCGGCGCAGCAGCACCGCCTCCAAGCCCGGCGGCAGCATCGTCTCGCGGATCTTCAGCAGCCGCGGCTGACCGGCGCCCGATCGGGCCATTCCTACGCACAACAGGGGAGACGGCGCATGAGCACCGCATCCGCGCGCGCGACCTTCGACCATCTCGTCATTGCCGCCGCCTCGCTCGCCGAGGGCACGGCTTGGGTGGAGGATCGCCTCGGCGTGCCGTCCGGGGGCGGCGGTGTGCACGCCTTCATGGGCACGCACAACGCGCTCTGGCGCCTCGGCGACGCCTATATCGAGGTGATCGCCATCGATCCCGCGGCGCCCGGGCCGGACCGGCCGCGCTGGCTCTCGCTGGATGCGCCCGAGACAAAGGCGCGGATCGCCGCGCGCCCCCGCCTCATCACCTGGCAGATCCGCCCGAACCGCCCGCTCGACGACGCGGTGGCCGCCATGGCCGCGCGGGGCATCGACACCGGTCCGCCCCTCGATGCCGCGCGGGACGATCTGGTCTGGCGCCTCACCGTGCGCGGGGACGGGGCGCTCGCCCTCGGCGGCCTCTTCCCGGTGATGATCGAATGGCGCGCGGGCGACCGGCTGCCCCCTCAGCGCCTGCCGGAGACCCCGCTGGCGCTCGAGCGTATCGAGATCGCCGGAGCGCCGGGATCCCTCGCTCCGGCGCTCGCCGATCTCGGCGCCCACGGGCTTGCCCAGATCGGCGAAGCGGGCGAGCCGGCCCTGCGCGCCCATCTCGACACGCCGCGGGGCCCGGTGGTGCTCGACTGAGCGAGCCCCTCAGAGCAGGCCGATGAGGTGCAGGAGCACACCGCACGCCGCGCCGAGCACCACCAGCGTCACCACCCCGATCCCGCGCACGAAGACGAGCCAGAGCGCGGCAGCGAAGAGCGCGAGTTTCGCCCAGGCCGGGTTGCTCAACCCGTCCGGCAGGAAGGCGGCCTCTGCGAGGTACACGGCGAGGTTCGCGATGACGCCTACCACCGCCGCCGACACGCCCGCCAGCGCACGCCGCGCCCAGGGCACGCTGTCGATCCGCTCCACCACAGGTGCAAACGCCAGGATCAGCATGAAGCTCGGCGCGAAGGTGTAGAAGGTTGCGAGCACTGCGGTGAACGCGCCCATCGCCCCTTCGCCCGTGGCGGTCCACCCCGCGAAGAAGCCGGCATAGGTGTTGACCAGGATGAGCGGGCCCGGCGTGGCCTCCGCGATGGCGAGGCCGTTCAGCATCTCCGCCGGGGTCAGCCAGCCGAAGCTCTCCACCGCCCGGTCCGCCACGTAAGGCAAGAGCGCATAGGCCCCGCCGAAGCTCACAAAGGCTGCGGTGGTGAAGAGCTCGGCCACATCCGCGAAGGGCTGCCATCCGAACCCGGCCCAGACCAGCGCGAAGACCCCGGAGATCAGCGCCAGCGACGTGCCCACCACCACCAGCGCGCCGCGCTTGTCGCTCTCGGCGACCGGTGCGGGCGCGGCGTCTGCCTGCGCCGCCGTGCTCCCGGTGAAGTCGTAAGCAAGCCCTGCGACCGCCGCGAGCGCCACGATCAGCGGAAAGGGCAGCCCCAGGATGGCAATCCCCGCAAAGGCCGCTGCGGCCAGCGCATAGGAGGCCGGCACCTTCAGCGCGCGGCCCGAGAGTTTCTGCATCGCCTGCAGCACCACCGCGATCACCACCGGCTGCACGCCTGCGAAGATGGCCGCGATGATCGGCACCGAGCCCTGCGCCGCCGCGATCCAGGCCAGCGCCACCATCAGCACCATGCCCGGCACGATGAAGCAGAGCCCCGCCGCGAGCCCGCCCGCGAGCCCATGCAGGCGCCAGCCGAGCCAGGTGGCCAGCTGCTGCGCCTCCGGCCCCGGGAGCATCATGGAGAAGGAGAGGCCGCGGTCGAAAGCCGCGCCCTTCACCCATCCGCGCCGCTCCACGATCTCGCTCTGCATCAGCGCGATCTGCCCGGCCGGCCCGCCGAAGGAGAGAAGCCCGATCCGCGCATAGACGCCGAGCGCTTCGGCCAGCGTCACCTGAGGGTTCCCAGCGCTCCGCGCGCCAGCGGCGGCCGTATCCGTTCCGTCGGTCATGTGCTGATGGCCTCCAGCGGGGCGCCCGCCGCCGCGAGCGCTTCGAATCCGCCGATCACATAGCGCGCCCGTCCGCCATGGACGAGCACAACAGCGCATAGAAAGTGTGACACTTCTTGGCCATGCGCACAGAAGACGGTGAGGGGGCCGGGCCCGAGCGCTCGCGCCTCCGCGGGCCCGACTGCGAGCGGGTCCACCCACCGGCTGCCTGCGAGCGTCTGGCCGGAGGTCACGCGGGCCGGCGCCTTGCGCCCATCGATCCAGCGCACACCGGGATCGGCAAGCGCCTAGGCCGCGGAAACGGCGGGAAGTTGAAACTGGTCATCGGTCATCGCATCGCCCTCTCTCAAGGTGCGTTCCGGCGATGCTTGGGCGCGAGCGCCTCGGCGGGAGAACGCGCCACCCCGCGCCCGCCTCGTAGCCGCACGGCGCAGCGAGCGCAAGCGGGCAGGGCGGCGCTCAGGCCTTGGCGAAGGCCACCACCGCGTCCAGCGCGGGCTCGGCATAGAGGATCCGCCGATGGCCGAACCCCTCGACCGGGCGCAGCGTCACGAGATCCGGGATCTGCGCCCATTTCTCGGCCTCGGTGAACGCGATCTCCTGATCGTCCCGGCAATGCACCACCAGGACGGGCCGGCCGATGGCGCGGCAGGCGGGGTTGCCCTCCGCTTCCTCGAGGCTGAGACCCAGCAACGCACAGGTCCGCCGCTCGAAATGCGCCTGCGCGCGTACCGAGAGCCCCAGGGCGGCGCCGAACTCCCCGGTCACATAGCCGAGCGAATTGGGCGAGGAGACGAGGACGATCCGCACATCCGCCACCGCGGCGGCGATGGCCGGGACGCGCAGCGCGAGCGAGATCACCGCACCGCCGAAGCTGTGGCCGACCATCAGATCGACCCGGCCGAGTTCCGCGATGACCGCGCGCACCCCGGCCGCGGCCTCCTCCGCATTGGTGAAGCGCCCGGGCGACTGCCCATGCGCCGGCAGGTCGATGCAGACCACATCGAACCCCGCCGCCTGCAGCCGGCCGGCAAAGCGCGCCATGTGCAGCGCGCGGCTGGTCCAGCCATGGATGAGGAGAGCCGTGCCCCGCCGCGCCCCCTTCGCCACAATCCGGTATGTCACGATCTGCGTTCCGTCGAAGGGCACGGCCTTGCGCTCGCCCGCCGCGAAGAGCCGCTCGGCATCCGCGATCAGCGCCTGCTGCTCCGGCGTGGTGGGCTTCGATTTCGGCGGGAAGTGGAAGAGCCAGTAGGCGAGTTCGCCGGCCAGCCGCGGCGAGAGCCAGTCGGCAGCCCGCATGGCACGTTTCAGCGCGAGGGGAACCATCGATGCACCTCCCTAACCACGTCACGCCATCGCTTCGATGTCACGAGGTTAGGGCCGCCGGGGCCCGTGTCGGCCCCTGACGTTGCTGGAACTTCGCCGCTGCAGCATAAGGTGTGACGTTTGCGTCAACGTCAGGTTTGAGGCCGGACCGCGAACCGCCTCAGCGCCCCACGAGGGCCGCCGCCCGCAGTGCGAGCTCCGCGCCCGGCCCGGCGATCTCCACCGTCTTCACCCGCGACGCCGCGCCGGCGACCAGCGCAACGGCGCGGCGCGGCACCCCGAAAGCCTTCGCGAGGCAGGCACAGACCGCGGTGTTTGCCGCGCCCTCGGCAGGCGGTGCCGCGACGCGCACGCGCAGATGCGCGCGACCGTCGGCATCCACGCCCGGACCATCGACGCTGTCGCGCCCGCCGCGCGGTGTCACCCGCACGCGCAGCCGCAGCCCCGCCGGCGCCGTCTCCCAGAAGACGGCCGCCGCCGGGGCCGCGGCATCAGCCATAGGCGAGCGGCGCGAGGTTGTTGATCACCACGGTCTGGAGCGCGAAGAGCGCGAACAGCACCACCAGCGGCGCCAGATCGATCCCGCCCATATCCGGCAGGATCTGCCGCACCGGCCGATAGATCGGCGCCGTCAGCCGGTTCAGCCCGTCCCACACCTGGCGCACGAAGGGCTGGTGAATGTTCAACACGTTGAAGGCCACCAGCCAGCTCAGGATCGCCTGGATGATGATGATCCAGAACACGATGTTGACGGCCAGATTGAAGATCGCGAGGAAAGACTGCATGGGGCACGCTCCGCCATGGCGGGTTTGAGGTCCGCGGAGTGGTAGCCGTCGCGGCCCCGAAGCGCAACCGACGAGCCATGGCCCGGCTCCTGCCATGCGCCCTCCGCATGGGCCGGCGCGTTGCCCATTGACAGGCATGGCGGCAGAGGGCTACCCCGCGCCCTGTCGGGGCCGTAGCTCAGTTGGGAGAGCGCTGCAATCGCACTGCAGAGGTCAGGGGTTCGAATCCCCTCGGCTCCACCAGTCCCAGGCAAACCGCGGCTTTGGCTCCTTTCGAAGCGCGCTTCGCTCAGGGTGCATCGGCGGGCCGGGAACCTGAACCGAGCGTATCGGGGGCGCTGCGCTCCCAGACCGGTGGCGTGCCGATCTCGGCAATCAGGAAATCGATGAACACGCGCACCTTTGCGGTGAGCACGTTCGATTTCGGGTAGACGAGCCAGATGGCGGACCGGTCGACGATCTCGTGATCCGGCAGAACCCGCACCAGCGATCCGTCCTCGAGCGCTCGGTGAACGCTCCAGCGCGAGTTCATGGAGATGCCGAGACCGGCCTCCGTCGCGATCCGCATGCTCGCGCCATCGTCGCAGACAACCTGGAACGCAGCGCCCGCCGGCGGAAACTGGCCGGCGGAGAGGCCGTCGGTGGTCGAAAGCCTCCGCGGCGCGACGCCCGAGAAGACGATCAGCCGGTGCTCGCCGAGCGCCTCCGGCACCAGGGGCGCGCCATGGGCTGCGAGATAGGCGGGGGCTGCGCAGAGGATCCGGGTGTCGTCGGCCAGCTTGCGCGCGCGCAGGCTGCTGTCCTCGATGGCGTAGTTGCGCAAAGCGAGATCGAAGCCGCCTTCGATCAGGTTCGCCTGCGTATCCGAGAGTTTCAGCTCCAGGCTGACAGCCGGATACCGCGCGATGAACTTCGGCAGGATCGGCGCGATGTAGAGCTGCGCGAAGCTGCTCGGGGCCGCGAACCGCAAGGTGCCGGTCACCTCCGCGCGACCATGGCCGAGGGCCGCGAGGGCCGCGTCCTCCTGCGCGATGATCTCGCGTGCGAAGGGCAGAAACTCCGCCCCCTCGAGCGAGAGCGAGACCTTCCGGGTGGACCGGTGCAGGAGGTCCGCCCCGATCTGCGTCTCGAGCTTGGCCAGCCGCGCACTCGAGACCGCCGGCGCCATCCCGAGCCTGCGCCCCGCCGCGCTGATATTGAGCATGTCCGCGGCCAGCACGAAGAGCCGCACAGCCTGTGTATCCATCACCATTCGACGTGTTTTCGGAATTCTGAATAAGGATAAAGGCGGATTTTATCGGAAACAAGGGGAAGCGATATGTGGCGCGGGCAGGGGGCAGGCCGCCGCCGCCCGCGCCGGCCTGGGCTGCGATCCGGCCCCGGCGGTGTGTCCGAATGCAAGTCGTTCCCCCATGGAGAACCATCCGATGAAATATCAGGGCTTCACCACGTTCCGTGCCGAGCAGGACAACGGGATCCTCACAATCACCTTCCACTTCGGATCCGTGAATGTTCAGGGGCAGGAAATGCTCGCGGATCTGAACAGCCTCGCCATGCGGCTCGAGCGGGACCGGGACACAAAGGTCGTCGTGTTCCAGTCCGCCAACCCGGAGATCTGGGTCTGCCACTACGACACCGAGCTCCTGAAGGACATGTCGACCGAGGCGGTGTCGCGCGACGAGGCCGCGCTGCTCGATCTGCAATCCGTCTGCGAGCGGATCAGCAAGGTCCCGCAGGCGACCATCGCCAAGCTGGAAGGCTTTGCGCGCGGCGGCGGGCACGAGCTTGCGCTGGCGCTCGACATGCGCTTCGCCGCGCGCGGCAAGTTCAAGTTCATGCAGATGGAGGTCGGGATGGGGATCCTGCCCTGCGGGGGCGGCGCGTCGCGCATGGCGCGCCAGACCGGCCTTGGCCGTGCGCTGGAGATCATCCTCAGCGCGCGCGACTTCGATGCCGATGAAGCGGAGGCGATGGGCACGATCAACAAGGCGCTCGAGCCCGACGAGATCGGCGCCTATGTCGACCGGCTCGCCCGCCGCATCGCGCAATTCCCGGCGGAGTCGATCAATGCCTGCAAGCAGGCGGTCTACGAGTCGATCGACAAGCCCATCGATGACGCCCTGAAAGCCGAGGCCTACTGGCTCTACCAGGCGACGAGCAAGACGCCGGCGATCAAGCGCTTCACCATCGCCGACGAGCAGGGCCTGGAGCACGACATCGAGAACCAGCGCAACTGGAACGAGCTGGTCATGAAGGTGCAAGAGATCAACTAGACCGGCGCTTCCATCTGGTCGGCAGGCCGCAGGGGATACCGCGCGGCCTGCCTGTCTTCGTTGGGCCCGCCCGTACCGGGGTCAGGCGAGCAGCAGCACGCCGTCGTCGGTCTGCTCGGCGTAGAGTACCTGGGCTTCCTCCGAACCGGCAAAGGCCGCGACCACGTCGCCGCGCTCGAAGGCGCCTTCCCCGAGACCGTTCAGCCAGAACTCCCGGCCGCCCGCATCGGCCTCGCGCTCCAGCCCAGCGAGGTAGAGGCCGTCCACAAAATCACCGTCGCTGAGGGTCGGATCCAGGAGCCCGGCCGTCGCCGCCACGGCCGTCGCCGCCTCGACGAAGCTCAGGCCGCCATCCTCGACGAGATCCACCACACCGCTGACGGCGCCGATATCGGGCGTGGCATCGGTCGCGAC
>JBCBWF010000229.1:0-8165 GCA_039817245.1 Pseudomonadota bacterium
CGGCCCGAGACGGCCGACGGGGCCCCGAAGCGCGATGCCAAGAACCCGGATCCCTCCGCGCGCCTGCGTCCGCTCTGCCGGCTGCAGCTCATCCAGGGGCTGATGCGCGCGGGCGACGGGCGCTACGAGGGCGGCGAGATCTACAACACGCGCGACGGGCGGACCTACGGGGTGCAAGTGGCGCTGGACGGCCCGCAGACGCTCAAGGTGCGCGGCTTTCTGGGCATCTCGCTCCTCGGCAAGACGCAGGAATGGCGCCGGCTCCCCAATGCCCGCGGCGGCTGCAACGCCCCCGCGACCCAGAGCCGCCCCGTCTCCAACTGAACGCGCCCGCGACCAGGACCCGGCCTGCCGGAATCGCTGCGCTGCGCGCAGCGATGCATTCCGCGCTCTCCTCACCCCTTCGGGGTTCCTCGAGCGGTGGGCCAGGCGTCACCGTCTCGCCCGGCCCTGAAACGCCCGGCAAACGCCCCCCCCCCGAGCGGGCATGCGGCCGCCGCAAGGGCCCGCTTGGGTTGCCGCCGCGCGGCCCGGACGGCGCAGCCGGACGCGGCCCGCCGGGGGCTCGATGCCCCCGGTGGGCCGGCCCTGAGGCGTCTTCAGCCGCCGGGTGCGGTGCGCGCGGTCTCGGGCAACCAGGTGGCGAGCCCCGGGAAAGCCACGAGGATCGCGACCATCGCCAGCATGATCAGGAACATCGGCGCCGCCGTGCGCGCGATATAGCCGATCTGGTGGCGCGTCATCGCCTGCAACACGAAGAGGTTGAAGCCGATCGGCGGTGTGATCTGCGCCATCTCCACCGTCACCACCACGAAGATCCCGAACCAGATCATCGAGAAGCCCGCATCGGCGAAGGCGGGCGTGTTCACCATGGGCTCCACCACGGCCATGGTCAGCACCACCGCCGAGATCCCGTCGAGGAACATCCCGATCACGATGTAGAAGAGCGTGAGCGCCGCGATCAGCGTCACCACCGAGAGATCGAGCGCCGCGATCCATTCGGCCAGCGCGCGCGGCAACCCCGTAAAGCCCATCGAGAGCGACAGGAACGCCGCACCCATCAGGATGAGCGCGATCATCGCCGAGGTGCGTGTCGCCCCCATCAGGCTCTCGGCGAAGCTCTCGGCCGTGAGCGAGCCCTGCACCGCCGCGAGCACCAGCGCCCCGATCACGCCGATCGCCGCGGCTTCGGTGGGCGTGGCCAGGCCGAGATACATCGACCCGATCACCGCCAGCACCAGGCAGACCACCGGAATGAGGAAGCGCGCCGCCCAGAGTTTCTCGCGCCACGGCATGGGCGGCTCCGGCTCCGGCCGCTGGTCGGGCCGCGCATAGTGCCAGGCCGCGCAATAGCCCATGAAGAGCGCCGCCAGCACCAGCCCCGGCAGGATGCCCGCGATGAAGAGCTTGGTGATCGACTCGTTGATCGCCACGCCATAGACGATCAGCGTCAGGGAGGGCGGGATCATCAGCCCCAGCGTCGCCGAACCCGCCAGCGTCCCGATCGTCATGAACTCCGGATAGTTGCGCCGGCGCAGCTCCGGCACCGACATCTTGCCGATGGTCGTGAGCGTCGCCGCCGATGAGCCGGAGACCGCCGCGAAGATCGTGCAGCCCACCACATTGGTGTGCAGGAGCCCGCCCGGCAGGCGCGCCATGAGCGGCGCGAGCCCGCGGAACATGTCCTCCGAGAGCCGGGTGCGGTAGAGGATCTCGCCCATCCAGATGAAGAGCGGCAGGGCGGTCAGCGTCCAGGAGGAGGCGGTGGACCAGATCGTGGTGATCATGGCGTCGCCGGCCGGTCGGGGGGTGAAGACCTCCACCCCCACATAGGCCACGCCCATCAGCGCGAGCCCGACCCAGACACCGGCGCCCAGCAGGAAGAAGAGCGTCCCGAGGAAGATCGCCGTCTTGAGCCAGACCCCGCCCTCGCCGGCCGCATCGAGCAGGATCCAGACCGCACTGCCGATGAGCAGATAGGCGCCGAGCGCGATCAGGCGGGGCCGGAGGCTCGAGGCGGGTTCGATCGGATCGCTCATTCGGCCCGTGCTCCGATCTCGTCAGCGGCGCCCTCGCCCCCGTCGGGCACGCCCGGATGGCGGGTGAGCAGCACGCGCAGGAACTGGTCGAGCAATGCCACCGCGAGCAGCACCGTGCCGGCGGCCATGGCGAGCTGCGGGATCCAGAGCGGGGTCGCGTCCTGCCCCTGGCTCACATCGTTGAGCTTGTGCGACCACCAGGTGGCCTTGATGGCGTAGCGCGCGAAGAAGATCGCGAGCAGAGCTGCCAGCCCGTGCGCCAGGATCTCGGCCATGCGGCGCGCGGGGCCAAGGCGCGACAGGATCAGCGAGACCCGGATATGCGCCCCGCGATTGAGCGCATGGGCGAGCGCGAAGAACGAGGCGGCGGCCATGCAGTAGCCGGCATACTCCGCGGTGCCGGGGACCACGCTGCCCGTCCAGCGCGCGGCCATCTGGACGACGATCAGCACAAGGATCGCAACGAGGAAGATCGCGGCGATCCAGCCGGCGGCGAGGTAGAGGGCATCGAGCATGCGGCGAAGGGTCTGCATCAGCGCGGGCTCACTGCGATTCTCGGCCCGCGGACCGCGAAGAACGGCATCTCCCACGGGACACGTTCGCTCAGCGCGCGATCACAGGCCGCTTCGCCCCCGCTCGCTCGCTCGAAGATGCGCAGATCCGTCTCGACCATGGCGACCTGTCTCCGGCTCGGGGGTGGGGAGCGGCAGGGCACGTCCGCGGCGCGCAGCGGGCCGCGGGCGGGCTGGTGACGAAAGGAAGCGGGCTCAGTTCGCCTTGAAGGCGTCGATGATCGCGGCCCCGTCGGCGCCGGCCGCCTCGGCCCACTCGCCGGCCATGGTCTCGCCGATGCCGCGCAGATCGGCCGCCAGCGTCTCGCTCGGCGGCGCCACGCTCATGCCGTTGGCCGCGAGCTGGCTCGTGTACCAGTTGGTGAGTTCGCGCGCGCGGGTGGTGCCGGCCACGCCCGCCAGCATGCCGGCCGAGCGCAGGCAGTTCTGCGTCTGCGCGTCCAGCGCCTCGAAGGCATCCTTGTTGGCGAAGACGTAGTTGCGCGGCAGCCAGGCCTGGGTGTCGTAGAAATGGGTCAGATGCTCCCAGACCTTGCGGTCATAGCCGGTGGAGCCCGACGACACGAAGCTCTCCGCCACGCCGGTCGCCAGCGCCTGGGAAAGCTCGGCCGCCTCGATCTGCACCGGGGTCATGCCCGCCAGCTCCGCCAGCCGCGCGGTGGCGGCGTTGTAGGCGCGGAACTTCAGGCCCGCCATGTCCCCCACGCCCTCCAGCGGCTTCTTGGCGTAGATGCCCTGGGGCGGCCAGGGCACCGAGTAGAGCAGGACGAGGTTCTGCTCGTCGAGCAGCGCGTCGAACTTCTCCTGGGCCGCGGCGGCGAGCTTGTCGGAGGCCTCGAAGGAGGTGGCGAGGAACGGCACGCTGTCGATCCCGAACAGCGCGTTCTCGTTGGCATGCGCCGAGAGCAGGCGCTCGCCGATCGGCGCCTGACCGGTCTGCACGGCGCGCTTGATCTCGTTGCCCTTGAAGAGCGAGCCGCCGCCATGGACGGTGATCGTCAGATCGCCGCCGGTGCAGACGCCGACGGCCTCGGCGAAGAGCTTGCCGTTCTGGGTGTGGTAGTTCGAGTCGGCATAGGCCATCGGCATGTCCCAGCTCTCGGCCGCAGCGGGCGCGGCGAGGGCGAGACCAAGGGTGAGGGCAGCGGCTGCGGTTGCCGCACGGGTGGCGAATGTCATGGCGGGGGCTCCCTGTTCGGGCCGGTCTTGGCGGCGGCTCATCTCGCGAAACGGTCCATCCTGTAGGGGGTGATGTCAATGTTCGGCGGCTGCGCGGTGACGATCCCCGCGGCAAGCCGGCCGAGGCGCGCGCCCATGGTCAGCCCCAGATGCTGCCCGCCCGTGGCGAAGACGATGCCGGGGGCGGCAGGGCTCTCGCCGAGAAGCGGCAGGCTGTCGATCGTGGTGGGGCGGCGGCCCATCCAGCTCTCGGCCGCCTCCCAGGGCAGGTCGGGGTAGAGCCGGCGCGCGGCGCGTTCGATCAGCCGCCGGGGGGCCTCCGCCTCCGGCCCGTCGATGCCGGCATATTCGGCGACACCGCCCACGCGCAGACCCGCTGCCATGGGTGTCACGGCAGCCTTGGCGTCGGCGATCATCAGGGGAAAGGGCGGGGCCTCCGCCGCGCCGCGCAGGAAGAGGTGGTAGCCGCGCTCCGCCTCCAGCCGCGGCGCATGGCCGAGATCGGCGGCGATGCGGGCAGCCCAGACGCCGGCAGCCACCACAAGGCGCGGGGCGGTATGCGTGCTGCCATCGGAGAGATACAGCGTCGCGCCACCGCCCTCGCTCGGCGTGAGCCCGCGCATCTCCGCCTGCAGGAAGCGCCCGCCCGCCGCGCTGAAATGCGCGAACAGGGCCGCCACATAGCCGCCGGGGTCGCGCACCCAGCCATGGTCGAGCTGGGCTGCCGCAAAGCCGAATTCGGGCGCGATGCCCGGCATCTCCGCCTCCATCCGCGCCCGGTCCCAGGTCTCGAACGGGATCTCGTGGGTCCGCCGGAGGGCCCAGCCGAGCGCATCCTTCTCGAAGGCCGCCCGGTCGCGGTAGAGAAAGACATATGGCCCGCGGCGGATGAAGGCGGCGGCGGGCGTGCCCTCGGCGAGCGCCAGGTGCTGGTCGACCGCGTCCGTGATGATCGGGGCGAGCGCGGCGGCGTTCTCCGCCACCCGCGCCTGCGAACCCTGCGCCAGGAACCGCAGCGCCCAGGGCAGGAAGCGCGGGAAGTACTGCCAGCGCAGGAAGAGCGGCTGATCCGGGCTCAGCGCCATGCCGAGCGCCTTCTTCCACAGGCCAGGCACGGAGACGGGCACCACCGCCCCGCAGGCGAGGATCCCGGCATTGCCATAGGATGTCTGGCCCGGATCGCCCGGGCGCAGACGGTCGATCAGCGTCACGCGGTGGCCTGCGCGGCGCAGCCACTCCGCCGTGGCCACGCCGGTGATGCCGGCGCCGAGAACCGTGACGTCCATGCCTCTGAGCCCTCCCCGATGCCGCCGGCCTTGCCGCAGGCGCCACGCTTCGCCCTAATCGGGCGGCTGTCAACGGCGGGGAGAGGGCGATGGGGCAGGCGCATGATCCGGCGGAGGGGCGGCCGGTGCTCGGCGTGCTGATGCTCGAGAGCCGGTTTCCGCGCCCGCCCGGCGATATCGGCAACGCGGCGACCTGGCCCTTCGCCGTGCGCTACCGGATTGTCGCGGGCGCGTCGCCGGAGCGGGTGGTGCTGGCGCAGGATCCCGCACTCCTTGCGCCTTTCGTGAAGGCCGGGCGCGCGCTCGTGGCGGAGGGCGCGCGCGGGATCGCCACCTCCTGCGGGTTCCTCGCGCCCTTCCAGCGCCCGCTCGCCGAGGCCCTCGGCGTGCCCGTGGCGGCCTCCCCGCTCATGATGGCGCCGGCGATCGCGGCGACGCTGCCGCAGGGCCGGCGCGTCGGGGTGCTCACCATTGCGCCGGCCAGCCTGGGGCCCGATGTGCTGGCCGCCGCCGGCGTGCCCGCGGACAGCCCGGTCGGCGGCGTGGCGCGGGAGGGCGCGCTGGCGGGCACCATCCTCGCCGATCGCGCGGTGCTGGACACGGCCGCGGCGCAGGCGGAGATGGTCGCCGCGGCCCGCGCGCTTCTCGCAGCGCATCCCGGGATCGGCGCCCTGCTCCTCGAATGCACCAACATGGCGCCCTATGCGCCGGCGGTGGCCGCGGCGACGGGCATGCCCGTCCACTCCGTGATCGGCTTCCTTCATTGGTTTCACGCAGCTCTCCTACCCCCAACATTTGCTTGAATATGACGAAATCTGGTGGTCTGGGGCCATCTCGTGCGCAAACTGTGCTTGGCCGGTGCGCCATCCCGCGTTAGGCTTCGTTAATGGGCGCCACGGCGCCGGGCTGAGCGCGGAGGCCGGGATATGGCAGCACGGGCGGGGACAGGCAGGGGCACAGGGCGCGGCAAGGCGGTCCTTCTGACCCAGCAGAAGGGCGGGGCCGGCAAGACCACCCTGCTGACCGCGCTGGCGGCCGAGTTCGCCCGGGCGGGCGCTGCCGTCACTGTCGTCGATCTCGACCCGCAGCGCTCCACCGCCGCCTGGCACGCGGAGCGGTGCCGCCGGTTCGGAAACGGGCATGGCGTGCATCTGGCCGAGAGTGCCGAGTGGCGCGCGCGGTCGGACATTCAGGACGCGGCGACCCGGGCGGACTGGGTCTTCGTCGATGCGCCCGGCTCGGCGGATACGCTCGGCAAGGCGGCGATGCGCGCGGCGGATTTCGCGCTGATCCCCTGCCAGCCTTCCATGGCCGATGTCTGGGCGACGGGGGCGACGCTGAAGCTTCTCGCCGAGGCGCGGCTCGGCCATGCCATCGCGCTCAACCGGGTGCCGCCGCGGGGCCGCGTGGCGGAGATCGCGGCGGCGCGGCTGGCGGAGCTGGGCGCGCCGGTGCTGGAGCCGCGCCTCGGCAGCCGCACCGCCTTCGCCGAGGCCTTCATGACCGGGCGGGGGCCCGGGGAACTGGCGCGGCCGGGGCGCGCCGGCGTCGAGATCGCGGCGCTGGCCGCGGCGCTCGCCGCAGCGCTCGGCCTCCCGGCAGCGCCGCTCGCGGATGTCGATGCCGGCCTGCCGACGGGCGGGGCGCGCAACGGCCGTGCCGCGGAGGCAGCCGAAAACAGGGTTTAAGCCCGTCGGGCACTCGTTTATGGGTCGGCGCCGTGACAGCGAAGCGGGGTCGCGCGGGGTTGGGGGATAAGCATTGTGACGGATGAGCGGCTGCCCCACGAGAAGGGCTTTCACGTCTCATGGGAGCAGATGCACCGCGACAGCCGTGCGCTCGCCTGGCGTCTCGACAAGCGCGGGCCCGGGCCGGAGGGGGCGTGGCGCGCAGTGGTCGCGATCACCCGCGGGGGCATGGTCCCGGCCTGCATCGTGGCGCGGGAGCTGTCGATCCGCGTCGTCGATACGATCTCCATCAAGTCCTATGACCACCAGACCCAGGCGGCTGCCGAGGTGCTGAAGGAACCGGATGCGGCGCTGATGGGGCGCGGCGCGGGCATCCTGATCGTCGACGACCTGGTGGACACCGGGCGGACCCTCGAGGTCGTACGCGCGCGCTACCCGGAGGCGCATCTGGCCACCGTCTACGCCAAGCCCAAGGGCGCCCCGATGGTGAACACCTTCATCACCGAGGTGAGCCAGGACACCTGGATCTTCTTCCCCTGGGACATGGCGCTCATGTATGTCGATCCGCTCCGGAGCCGGGGCTGAGATGGCGGAGCCCGGCGAGGCCGCAGCCGATGCCGATGTCGAGGCCGGAGAGGCTGTCGCGGCGGACGCACAGCCGCCCGCCCCCGCTCCCGCCTCTGACAGCTTCGCCGGACACGCCCCGCGCCCCACGCCGGCGCGCACCGGCACGCCGCTGATCGAGGCGCGCGGGCTCGGCCGGCGCTTCGGCGACGTGACGGCCCTGGCGGATGTCTCGCTCGCGATCCGCCCCGGCGAACGGCATGCGCTGATCGGCGAGAACGGGGCGGGCAAGTCGACCCTCGTCAAGATCCTCTACGGTGTCCTCGAGCCCGGCGCGGGCGAGGTGCTGTGGGAGGGCGAGCCGGTCCGCGTCTCCAGCCCCGCGCAGGCCCGCGCGCTCGGCATCGGGATGGTGTTCCAGCACTTCTCGGTCTTCGAGGCGCTGACGGTCGCGGAGAACATCGCGCTCTCGGTGCCCGATCTCGATCTCGGCGGCATCGCCGAGCGGATCGAGGCGCTGGCGGAGACCTATGGCCTGGCGCTCGACCCGCGGCGCCCGGTCCACACCCTCTCCGCCGGCGAGAAGCAACGCGTGGAGATCCTGCGATGCCTCCTGCAGGAGCCGCGGCTCCTGGTGCTGGACGAGCCGACCTCGGTGCTCACGCCGCAGGAGGCGGAGGTGCTGTTCGCGGCCCTGGAGCGGCTCTCGGAGGAGGGCTGCGCGATCCTCTATATCAGCCACAAGCTCGGCGAGGTCCGCGCGCTCTGCGAGAGCGCCACCGTGCTCCGCCGCGGCGCGGTGGTCGCCCGGCTCGACCCGCGCGAGCGCGCGCCCGC
>JBCBWF010000630.1:0-2018 GCA_039817245.1 Pseudomonadota bacterium
TAGGATTAACAAATTTGGATTCCTCGTCATACTCGGAAAATACGATTCTGCTTCGACTCGTGTGTGGGAGGCGAATCGGGATAACGTGTGTTTTAAGTGGCGTGCGAGACCTCTTCATTAACTATCGTTTAAACTTCTTATACTTGATTCGCTTCGGTTCCACGGCGTCCGGGCCCAGCCTCCGGATCTTGTCGGCCTCGTAGTCTTCGAAGTTGCCTTCGAACCATTCTACGTGGGCCTCGCCTTCGAAGGCCAGGATGTGGGTGCAGAGGCGGTCGAGGAAGAAGCGGTCGTGGCTGATGACGACCGCGCATCCGGCGAAGTCGTCGAGGGCGTCTTCCAGGGCGCGGAGGGTTTCGACGTCGAGGTCGTTGGTGGGCTCGTCCAGCAGCAGCACGTTGCCGCCGGATTTCAGCAGCTTGGCCATATGCACGCGGTTGCGCTCGCCGCCCGAGAGCAGCCCCACCTTCTTCTGCTGGTCCCCGCCCTTGAAGTTGAACGCCCCGCAATAGGCGCGCGACGGGACCTCGGCATCGCCGAGCTGGATGATGTCGCTGCCCTCGGAGATCTCCTCCCAGACCGTCTTGTCGCTGTCGAGCGCGTCGCGGGACTGGTCGACATAGGCGAGCTTCACCGTGTCGCCGAACTGGATGGCGCCTGAATCGGGCGTCTCCTGCCCCGTGATCATGCGGAAGAGCGTGGACTTGCCCGCGCCGTTCGGCCCGATCACGCCGACGATGCCGCCCGGGGGCAGCGAGAAGCTGAGCTCGTCGATCAGGAGCGTGTTGCCGTAGCCCTTGCGCAGCCCCTCCACCTCGATCACGCGGGAGCCGAGGCGCGGCCCGTTGGGGATCACGATCTGCGCGCGGCCCACCTTCTCGCGCTCGGACTGGTTGGCGAGCTCGTTATAGGCGTTGATACGCGCCTTCTGCTTGGCCTGACGGGCCTTGGCGCCCTGGCGGATCCATTCGAGCTCGCGGTCGAGGGTGCGCTTGCGAGCCTTGTCCTCGCGCGCCTCCTGCTCGAGCCGCTTGGCCTTCTGCTCCAGCCAGGAGGAGTAGTTGCCCTCGTAGGGGATGCCGCGGCCGCGGTCGAGTTCCAGGATCCAGCCGGTGATGTCGTCGAGGAAGTAGCGGTCGTGGGTGACGATCAGGATCGTGCCCTTGTACTCGATGAGGTGCTTCTGCAGCCAGGCGATGGTCTCGGCGTCGAGATGGTTGGTGGGCTCGTCCAGCAGCAGCATGTCCGGCGCCTCGAGCAGGAGCTTGCAGAGCGCCACGCGCCGCCGCTCGCCGCCCGAGAGGGTGGAGACCTGGGCGAAATCGTCCGGGCAGCGCAGCGCCTCCATGGCCACATCGACCTGGGCGTCGAGATCCCAGAGGTTCTCCGCGTCGATCTGGTCCTGGAGGGTGGTCATCTCCTCCATCAGCTCGTCGGAATAGTCCTCCGCGACCTTCATGGCGACTTCGTTGAAGCGGTCGATCTTGGCCTTCTTGGCGGCGACGCCGAGCATCACGTTGCCGCGCACGTCGAGGCTCTCGTCGAGCTCGGGCTCCTGGGGGAGGTAGCCGACATGGGCGCCCTTCGCCGCCCAGGCCTCGCCGGTGAAGTCCTTGTCCTGGCCGGCCATGATGCGCATCAGCGTGGACTTGCCCGAGCCGTTGACGCCGACGACGCCGATCTTCACGCCGGGCAGGAAGGAAAGGCGTATGTTCTCGAAGCATTTCTTGCCGCCCGGATAGGTCTTCGAGACGCCGTCCATGTGGTAGACATACTGGTACGAGGCCATCGCTTCTCTCCGGTCGGTGCTGCGGAACGGAGGGCGTTCTACCGCCCGAGCGGGGGCGGTGCAATCGGTGGTTTCCGGGCCGATCCGTGCGCCGCGCGGGGCTTGCGGGCTCAGCGTATGGCGGGGCTTGTGGTGGGGCGGAAGGTGCGGCGGAGCTGCCAGTGCCGCGCCTCGGCGTGCGCGAAGCGCCTCCGGCCGTGCCCCGGCGCGCGCGGGGAAGCGGCAGGCA
>JBCBWF010000474.1:0-3839 GCA_039817245.1 Pseudomonadota bacterium
ATGGGAGGGCTGGCTCGACGGCGTGAAGACGCGCGACGGCCGCGACGCCCTCGAAGTGGCGCGCGAAGAGCTGGTGGGATGAGCGCGGGGCGGAAGGCCCCGGCCCTCGCCGCCGGCCTCCTGCGCGGCGCGGCGGCGGCGGGCCTCTGCCTTCTCGCCATGGGCCTCAGCCGCGAGCCCGGCCTCGTCTACGAGGACGATCAGGGCAACCGCCTTGCCCTGCGCGCCGTGCCGCCCGCCGAGGGCGAGGTCACCGCCTTCGAGCTCGTCAACGCCGCCGGCGCGCTGATCTCGCGCTTCGGCAAGGACGCCGAAGGCCGCCTCATCACCCTCGGCGTGCCGGGCGGGGCGGTCTACCGCTTCGCGCCGCATGACTGCGAGCGCGTCCTCGGCATCTGCGACTACACCATGACCGGGCCGGACGGGCGCGAGACCCGCTACCAGCGCGTCACCGGCCGCGAGGGCGGGGCCTGGGTCTACAGCCTCTTCGAGGAGCGCGAGGGCAGCTTCGTGCCCGTGCGCATCGGCACCGTCAGCTACGACAAGAACCGCCTGCCGCTCAGCGAGACCTGGACCGACCTCGAGAATGCCGGCACCGGCAGCTACCGGCGCATCGACGTCCCCTGAAACCCCGATGCCGCACCCGTTGCGCGCTTGCACCCCGGGCCGGCGCAGGCTGTAATCGGTGTGAAGGAGCGATGACAGGGGCGCGCCCGATGTCTCGCCGCAGGGAGGACGACACCGATGTGCCAGATCTTCGCGGGCCAGGACCCGTCGGACTACGAGACCGAGACGCGCTCGATGCGCCTCAACGGCCACTGCACCTCGATCCGGCTGGAGGCGCTGTTCTGGCGCGTGCTCGACGAGATCGCCGCGGCCGAGGCGCTCACCACGCCGCAATTCGTCTCGCGCCTGCATGCGGAGGTGCTGGAGATGCATGGCGAGGCGCGCAACTTCACCTCGCTCCTGCGCTGCGCCTGCCTCGTCCATATCGAACGCCGCGCCGCAGCGCCCGCGGCCCCTCCCGGCGCAATAGCCGCGGAGTAGTAACGGGATACCACCTCGCCCCCCGCCGCCTCCGCTAGCCTTTCCACAGGCGCAACCGCTGCGGAGGCCCATGGTGGCGAAGGCAATCCATTCCATGATCCGGGTGCTCGACGAGGCCCGCTCGGTCGATTTCTACGACCGCGCGTTCGGCCTCAAGGTCGCGGACCGGCTCGACTTCCCGAACTTCACGCTGATCTATCTGCGCAACCCCGAGAACTACTTCGAGCTCGAGCTCACGGTCAACAAGGACCAGAGCGAGGCCTACGATCTCGGTAACGGCTACGGCCATATGGCCTTCGCGGTCGACGATCTCGACGCCGAGCATGCGCGCTTCACCGAGGCCGGCTTCGAGCCGCGCAAGCTCGTCGCCTTCGCGCCGGGCGGCGAGGGCACGCCCGTGATCGCGCGCTTCTTCTTCGTCGCCGATCCCGACGGCTACCAGATCGAGGTTCTCCAGCGCGCGGGGCGCTACCAGTAGGGCGGCGCCAGCCGCCGGACGTGCCGACCGACATGCCGATCACGACAAGCCAGATGCACCGGGCCAACCCGGGCACCAGCAGAAGGGAAGGAAATGATGGATCAGAGATCACGCGTTCGGGGTGCCCTGCGGGGCATGACCCGCCGCGACCTGCTCGCCTCCGGCGTCGCCGCCGGGGCGAGCTTCTTCGTCGGCCAGGGCTATGTCGCCCATGCCACCGAGGCCTGGGCGGTGGAGCTGCGCGGCCTGCAGCCGGCCACGATGGTCACGCTCGTGCAGATGGCCCGCGACATCTACCCCCATGACCGCTTCGCCGACGGCCTCTACGCCGCCGCCGTGAAGGGCCATGACGACAAGGCCGCCGAGGACGCCGCGTTCCGCGACATGATCGAGGACGGCGTCGCCGGGCTCGACAAGGCCGCCGTCGATGCGGGCCATCCGAGCTATGTCGGAACCGGCTGGGAGGTGGACCGCGTCGCGATCCTCAAGGGCATCGAGACGACGCCCTTCTTCCAGACCATCCGCGGCGGGCTCGTCGTCGGCCTCTACAACCAGCACGAGGTCTGGGCGCATCTCGGCTACGAGGGCGAGTCCTTCTCGAAGGGCGGTTATCTCGACCGCGGCTTCGACGACATCGCGTGGCTCTGAGGGGGACCGGGACAATGGCAACTTTCGATCGCAACGACGACAGCGTGGTCGTCGTCATCGGCACCGGCGCCGGCGGCGGCACGCTGGCCAACGAGCTTGCCCAGAAGGGCGTGAAGGTCGTGGCCCTGGAAGCCGGCGGGCGGCACCTGCCCGAGGACTATCTCAACGACGAATGGGCGAGCTTCGGACAGCTCGCCTGGCTCGACATGCGCACCACCTCCGGTGACTGGCGCGTGTCGCGGGACTTCCCGAACCTGCCCGCCTGGATCGTGAAGGCGGTGGGCGGCTCCACCGTGCACTGGGCGGGCGCCTCGCTCCGCTTCCAGCCGCATGAATGGCGGGTGCGCTCCGAATACGGCGATGTCGAGGGCGCGAACCTGCTCGACTGGCCGGTCACCGCCGAGGAGATGGACCCCTGGTACGCCCTCGCCGAGGACAAGCTCGGCGTGACCCGCACCAACGACATCGCAGGCCTGCCGGGCAACAACAACTTCAAGGTGCTGGAAGCGGGCGCCCGGAAGCTCGGCTACCAGAGCGTGCATACCGGCCGGATGGCGATCAACAGCGCCCCTCGCGCCGGCCGTCCCGCCTGCCAGCAGCTCGGCTTCTGCTTCCAGGGCTGCAAGATGGGCGCGAAATGGTCGACCGCCTATACCGAGATCCCGGCCGGCGAGGCCACGGGCAATCTCGAGGTGCGCGAGAACGCCCATGTGCTGCGCATCGAGCACGACCTCTCCGGCAGGGTCACCGGCGTCGTCTATGCCGATCCCGAGGGCAACCGCTTCCGCCAGGCCGCCCGCGTGGTCGCCGTGGCGGGCAACTCGATCGAGAGCCCGCGGCTGCTGCTGAACTCCGCCTCGTCGATGTTCCCGGACGGGCTGGCCAACAGCTCGGGCCAGGTGGGCAAGAACTACATGCGGCACATGACCGGCTCGGTCTATGCGGTCTTCCAGGAGCCCGTGCGCATGTGGCGCGGCACCACCATGGCGGGGATCGTGACGGATGAGAGCCGCAACGACCCCTCGCGCGGCTTCGTGGGCGGCTACGAGCTCGAGACGCTCTCCATCGGCGTGCCCTTCATGGCGGCCTTCCTCGATCCCGGAGCCTGGGGGCGCAGCTTCACCTCGGCGATGGACGGCTACGAGAACATGGCCGGCATGTGGATCGTGGGCGAGGACATGCCGCAGGAGACGAATGCCATCACGCTGCATGGCAGCGAGAAGGACCAGCACGGCATGCCCGTGCCGAATGTCCACTTCACCGACCACCCGAACGACATCGCGATGCGCAACCATGCCTATGCGCAGGGCATGGCGCTCTATGACAGCGTCGGCGCGACGCAGACCTACCCGACGCCGCCCTATCCCTCGACCCACAATCTCGGGACGAACCGGATGAGCGCCGAGGCGAAGGACGGCGTGGTGAACCGCTGGGGCCAGAGCCACGACATCGCGAACCTTTTCGTGTCGGACGGCTCGCAGTTCACCACGGGGGCGGCGGAGAACCCGACGCTCACCATCGTCGCCCTCGCCATCCGCCAGGCCGATCACATCGCCCGCGAAATGGCCGCCGGCACCCTCTGAGCGGCTACCCCGGAGGGCGGCCCACGCCGCCCTCCCAAACCCAAGACTCCGGGCGGCCCACGCCGCCCTCCCAAACCCAAGAC
>JBCBWF010000625.1:0-2061 GCA_039817245.1 Pseudomonadota bacterium
AGCCTCTCGGCGATCCCCACCATCCTCGTCTCCTCGCTCTCGGCCCCCGCTGCCGCCCGGGCCCCTCAGCCCGGCTGCAAGCGCGTGCTCCCGCGCACGATCAGCGCGGTCTCGATCTCGATCACATCGTTCGGATCGGCAGCGCCGCGCCGGGCCGCCTCCGGGTGGGACAGGGCCGCCAGGATGACCTCCGCGCTCTTCAGCCCGATCGCATGGGCCCGCGCATCGACCGTGGTGATCCCCGGATCGGTAAACTCCGATATATCATACGCCCCGAAGCCCGCGATGGCGATATCCCCGGGCACCGACAGGCCGAGCCGGCGCGCAGCGCTCAGCGCCCCGAAGGCGGAGAGGTCGGAGACGCACATCACCGCCTCGGTATCCGGCCAGCGCTCGATCAGCCGCCGCATCGCCGAGGCGCCCTCGCGCATGGTGATCGGCGGCGCGCCGTCGGCCACCAGCCGGTCGCGCGGCACGCCGAGATCTTCGAGCGCCTGCAGGAAGCCGCGCCGCCGGTCCGCACCGCGGGTGTCGCGGCTGCTGTCGCCCCCGATAAAGCCGATCCGCCGCCGCCCCTCGGCATAGAGGTGATGCGCGATCTGCCGCCCGGCGGCGGCGTTGGAGAAGCCCACCACCTTGTCGATCGGCCGGGCCGGGCGGTCCCAGGTCTCCACCACGGGCACGCCGCTGGCGGCCAGCAGGGTGCGGCAGCGCTCGGTATGCACGCCCCCCGTCACCACCACGGCTTCGGGACGGCGGCGCAGGAAGGTCTCCACCATCCGCTCCTCCTCCGCCTCGTCATAGTCGGTGTAGCCGAGCAGCAGCTCCATCCCGCTCGGGCGCAGCCCCTCCGTCAGCCCGCGCGCGGTCTCAGCGAAATTGGCGTTGTTGATGGAGGGGATCGTCATCGCCACGAAGCCCGAGCGGCGCGAGGAGAGCCCGGCCGCCGTGCTGTCCAGCACATAGCCGAGCCGCTCCGCGGCCTCGCGGATGCGTGCGCGGGTCTCGGCGCTCACCGAGGTCTCGGGTCGGAGCGCGCGGGAGACCGTCATGGGCGACACCCCGGCGGCGCGGGCGACATCGGCCATGGTCGGCTTGCGGGGAACGGTCATCTTGGGCTTGCTGTGTTATCGATAACACAGCCTAGTCGGCCCGCCGGGCGGATGTCAACGAGCGCGCGTCGTCGCCCCCGGCACCAGCTCCACCGGCATCGTCACCGCGCGGCGCGGGCGCACGCCGCGGATCGCGGCCACCAGCATCCGCGCCGCCGTCGCCCCCATCAGCTTGCGCGGCGTGGCCGAGGTGGTCAGCCGCCGCGGCAGCACGTTGTTGATGTTGAGCGCGTTGAAGCCGACGATCCCGATCCGCTCCGGCACCGCCAGCCCCGCCGCCTCGCAGGCCACCAGCCCGCCGAAGGCCAGATGGTCGTTCAGGAAGCAAAGCACATCCGGCGCCGCGCCCGTCGTCTCCACCAGCGCCGCCCGC
This sequence comes from Pseudomonadota bacterium, assembly GCA_039817245.1. GTDB lineage: Bacteria > Pseudomonadota > Alphaproteobacteria > Rhodobacterales > Rhodobacteraceae > Thermohalobaculum. The sequence goes on from JBCBWF010000625.1 coordinate 1,486, forward strand.
GCCCCGCTCATCCCGGTCTCGAAGGAGGGCGTGCCGTCGGTGCGGATATCCGTCACGAACCCCGCACCCACCTCCGCGAAGCCCGCCGCCAGCCCCGCGCGCCGCTTCTCCGCGCGCAGGTCCCGGCCATGGCTCACCCCCACATAGCCCGGCCGCCGATAGCCGAGCCCCGCGAGATACCGCCCCATCTCCAGCCCCGCCGCGTGGTGGTCGATGCCGACGCAGAGATCGATCGGCGTCTCCGCCACATCCCAGAGCTCCAGCGTCGGGATCCGCGAGCCCGAGAGCCGCTCGCGCACCGCCTCCGCCCGGTCCACCCCGCTCACCACCACCGCCGCCGGCGACCAGGCGATCATCCGCTCCACCCAGGCGTGCTCGCGTGCGGGGTCGTAGTCGGAGGTCTCGATCATGGTGTCGAAGCCGGCGGAGAGCAGCGTCGCCTGCATCCCCTCCACGATATCCGTGAAGACCGCATCGCCCAGCGTCGGCACCGAGATCGCGATCAGCCGTGAATTGGCGCCGGCCAGCGAGCCCGCCACCCGGCTCGGCGCGTAGCCCAGGTTTCCCGCGATCTCC
>JBCBWF010000135.1:0-11529 GCA_039817245.1 Pseudomonadota bacterium
AGCCGGCGCCGGCGGCGACGGTGGTGACGCCCGCGGTGCGCGCCGCGGACGTCGCCCCGCTCGCCGCCGCGGCGGCGCCGACGGAGACGGTGGCGGCCGCCGCCGCCGCGTTGCCCGCCGCCGTTTTTGCAGTCTGGGCCGCAGTCTGGGTCGTTGCCGGCGTGGCGGTCTGGGCGGCCGCGGCGGCCTTGTCCGCGGCAAGCGCGGCGTTGGGCGCGGCCTGGGCGAGCGCTTTCTGGGCGGCCGCGGCGGCGGACTGGCTGTCGCCCCCCTTCTGCTGCTGGAGCTGCTGGTAGTTCTTGGTGCGCCGCTTCAGCACCTCGTCGCGCGGGCCGAAATCGACCTGCTGGCCCTTGTCGATCATCAGGAGCAGGTCGCAGGCGGCGATGGCGCTCGGCCGGTGGGCCATGATGATCACGGTGCGCCCGCGCGCGCGGGCATCGCGGATCGCATCCACCAGCGCCTGCTCGCCCTGCGCGTCGAGATTGGCATTGGGCTCGTCGAGCACAATGAGCGGCGGGTCGCCGTAGAGCGCGCGGGCAAGGGCGACGCGCTGGCGCTGACCGCCGGAGAGGCGCTGGCCGCCCTGGCCCACCTCGGTGTCGTAGCCCTGGGTGAGGCCGAGCAGCAGCTCATGCGCGCCGGCGCGCTGGGCGGCGGTGATGATCTGCTTGTCGTCCGGGCTCTCGGACAGCCGCGAGATGTTCTGCGCCACCGTGCCCGACAGGAGCCCGATCTCCTGCGGCAGATATCCGATATGCTTGCCCAGATCGTCGAGGCGCCACTGGTCGGTCGCCGCGCCGTCGATGCGCACCTTGCCGGCGGCCGGGCGCCAGATGCCGACGAGCACCTTGGCGAGCGTGGTCTTGCCCGAGCCGGAGGGGCCGATCACGCCGAGCGCCTGGCCGGGTTTCAGCTCGAAATTGACGCCGCGCAGCGACGGGGCCTGCTCGCCGGGCGCCACCACGGTGACGTTCTGGACCTGCACGACGCCCTTCGGCGCGGGAAGCTGGGTCTTGTCCGCCTCCACCGGCGTGCGCTCCAGCATCTCGGAGAGCGAGCCCCAGGCGCGGCCCGCGCGCTGCATCAGCGACCACTGGCCGATCGCCTGCTCGATCGGCGCGAGCGCGCGGCCCATCAGGATCGAGCCCGCGATCATCATGCCGGGCGAGATGTTGCCCAAAAGCACCAGATACGCACCCGCCGCGAGGATCAGCGACTGCAGGTAGAAGCGCATCGACTTGGAGGCGGCGGTGTAGCTGGCCGTGCGGTCCGAGGCGAGGATCTGCGCGTCGAGCGCCTTCTCGCGCATCTGGTTCCAGCGGTTCATGCCGGCGGGCATCATGCCGAGGCCCTGCACCGCCTCCGCGTTCTGGCGCAGCTGCTCGGAGAGGTTCTCCGCCTCGTTCGTGGCGATCTGGCTCTCGTGGTTGGGCTTGGAGGAGCGGTACTGGTTGATCGCCGTCAGCGCCACCAGGATGAGCCCACCGCCGACGGCCACATAGCCGAGGATCGGGTCGAAGAGGAAGATCGCGCCGAAATAGATCGGCACCCAGGGAATGTCGAACACCGCGAAAGGTGCAGGCCCGGCAAGGAGTTGGCGGATGCTGTCGAGATCGCGCGCGCCGGTGTTGGGCCGCGAGCGCTCCGCCGGCGAGACCGAGCGGCGCATCACGGCGGTGAACACCCGGTTCTCCAGGATCGAGGAGAAGCGCGCGCCCGCCCGCGCCAGCACCCGGCCGCGGATGAAGTCGAGAATACCCATGAAGGCGAAGAGGGCGGTGACCAGCACCAGCAGGGCGACCAGCGTCGCCTCCGACCGGCTGGACAGCACGCGGTCGTAGACCTGCAGCATGAAGAGCGGACCCGTCAGCATCAGCAAGTTCACGAACACGCTGAAGATGCCGACGTTCCAGAAGTGCTTGCGGCACTGCCCCATTGCAGCGCGCAGCTCTTCACGACCGTATTTCTGCTTCATTACCCTCTCCGCTCGCCGGACCCTGTGCGGCAACGCGTGCGGCGCGCACACGATCCCGCCGGATCCCCACCATTGGCCGCCACGCAGACGCTGCGGCCACTGGCCTGCAGGCACGCAGGCCTGTCGGGTGCCGGAAATCCCACACCGTCCGCAGCTCCGCCGCCTGGCCGGTTGGCCTGACTTCGGCCCCCCGTATATATCACCCGGGCCGACTTACCGACGGGCTATCGGAACCCGGGCGTTGATGCAACCGGCGGTTCCGGACGCAGATTTGGGAGAGAGCGAGATGATGCGCACGCGCAGGCAGATGCTTAAGGGATTTGGAGCGGCCGCGCTGTCGGGCGCGATCGGGCTCGGAACGGGCCTGAGCGCCGGGCTGGGCGCAGGGCCGGCCTGGGCGCTCGACGCCGCCGCGGCCAAGGCGCATGTGCAGAGCTCGGTGGACGAGGTGCTGGCGCTGATGGCCGCCGGCGGGGACAGCGGCGGGCGCGCCGAGCGCTTCCGCGCGATCCTGGAGAACCGCGCGGCAATGCCCCAGATCGCGCGCTTCGCCGCCGGGCGGGTCTGGCGCGAGATGTCGGCCGACCAGCAGGCGCGCTACTCGGATGCGTTCGCGCATTACATCTCCACGGTCTATGCGCGGCGGTTCCAGGAGTATTCCGGCCAGGCGGTGCAGCTCGGCGCGGTGAGCGACCAGGGCAAGCGCGGGCTCTCCGTGGCCAGCCTCGTGGACGGGCCGAACCAGACCAAGGTGAAGGTGGACTGGCTGGTGAGCGACCGGCCGGGCCGCACGGTGATTGCCGATATCGTGATCGAGGGCGTCTCGCTCCTGATCTCGCAGCGCGAGGAGATCGCGGCGATCTACACCCGCGAGGGCAGCACGCCGGACGGGCTGATCCAGTATCTGGAAGGGATCTGAGGCGGCTCAGGGTCCGCTCTGGCCGGGCGTGCGGCTCTCGAGATACTTCCAGAGCCCGCTCGCCCGCATCGTCATCCGCCCGCCGGCGAAGAGGGACGCCTCCATGAAGGAGAGCCCGCGGACCCGGCGGAGCTGGCGCGCCGAGGCCAGAAGGCGCTGGCCCTTCTTGGCGGCGGCGATGAAGTGGCAGTCCATCTCGATCGTCGCGCAGGGGTGCCCGCCGGCGGATTCGTAGGTGGCCGTGCCCATCGCGATATCCGCGAGGCTCATCAGCACCCCGCCATGGCAGACGCCGCCCACATTGATGTGGCGCGGATCGAGATCGATGTAGGCGTGCCACTCCGCCTCGCCGGCGCGGGCGATGGTGACCGGGCCGATATGCGCGTTGAAGCCGGTCCCGCGCACCTGCCGCCAGGGCAGGGCCTCATCGAATTCAATCGTTTCTTGCAACGCAGCGTCCCCCTGGCGGCCATGGCACCCGTGGCGCCGAGGAGGTAGCATGCCCGCATGCGCCAGGTCACTTCGCTTCTCCATGTCCACACGCCCGGCCCGGGCCTCATGCCGATCACCGACCGGGTGGAGGCGTGGTTCGAGGCCGAGCGCACCGATGGGGGCATGCTGCTGACGGGGATGCTCACGCTTCTCTGCCAGCACACCTCCGCCTCGCTCACCCTGCAGGAAAACGCGGATCCGGATGTCCGCAGCGATCTGCAGGCCGCGTTCGAGGGGCTCGCGCCGCCCGGCGGTCGGGAGCGCTACGCCCATGCCTCCGAGGGGCCGGACGACATGGCCGCGCATATCCGCACCGTGCTCTCGGGCGTGCATCTCTCGATCCCGATCATCGGGGGCGGGCTCGCGCTCGGGCCCTGGCAGGGGATCTATCTCTGGGAGCACCGCGCGACCGGCCAGCACCGGAAGATTGCGCTGCATCTCCTGCGCGACTGAGCGCCCCTCTCTCTTCTCGGCTGGCAGGGCGGGGCGCGCACACGCGCCGCTGCCGCTTTCGTGACGCGCCTGGCAGTGAACCGTGAGCGGTGGCGCCCCACCTGATGCTCATCGGAAACGGGGCGCGTGACCCAAAGGACACGCAGCTCCGGCGAGCGCCAGCAACAGCCGCAACCCGCGGCGACCCGACCGAGAGGAGATCGACCCATGACCCATCTTCGCCCCGCGATCCGCACCGTCGCCGCCATCGCCATCGCCGTCGCCGCCATGTCCGGCAGCGCTGCCCTCGCCAGCGGCGGTGGCGCGGATATCGAGGAGCAGCGCGCCAAGCTGAAGGCCGAGCTGGCCGAGGCGCGCGCGGCCAAGGGCGGCAAGGAGAGCGGCAGCAACTTCTTCAGCCGCCTCTTCGGCCTCGACGACCGCGAGACGGCGGCGGCCGAGAATGCCAAGGGTGCGCGCTCCACGCAGTGAGCCACACGCGGTAAGCAAGTCGGGGCGGGCCTCCATCGGTCGGGGCCCGCCCGCAATGCCCGCCCGCAACGCCCGGTTGCAAAGCCTTTCTGGGCACCCGCGATGCGGGACCATCTTGACCTGACGCGGCTGAAGGCACTTCGTTGCACTCGACGACGTGTGACGAGAGGAGCCGCGTATGAATGCCCTCGACCGTGATCTCGATTCCCTCCGCGCGGCGATGCGCGCGGCGACGATACCGGACGAGACCGGTGTCCTGGCCCGCCTGATCCGGACGGCGGCGCTCTCGCCGGAGCGGCGCGCCGAGATCTCGGCCGATGCCGCGCGGCTGGTGCGCGCCGTGCGCGCCTCCGGCAGCCCGGGCCTGATGCAGAGCTTTCTCGCCGAATACGGGCTCTCGACGCGCGAGGGGGTGGCGCTGATGTGCCTCGCCGAGGCGCTGCTGCGCGTGCCCGATGCCGAGACGATCGATGCGCTGATCGAGGACAAGATCGCGCCGTCGGACTGGGGGCGGCATCTCGGCCGGTCGTCCTCCTCGCTGGTCAATGCCTCGACCTGGGCGCTGATGCTCACGGGGCGGGTGCTGGAGGAGGATGGCAGCGGGCTCGCCGGCGTGATGCGCGGCGCGGTGAAGCGGCTTGGCGAGCCGGTGATCCGCACCGCCGTGGCCCAGGCGATGCGCGAGATGGGCCGGCAGTTCGTGCTCGGCCAGGACATCGCGGAGGCCATGCGCCGCGCCGAGGAGGCGGAGGGCGAGGGCTACACCTATTCCTACGACATGCTCGGCGAGGCGGCGCGCACGGATGCGGATGCGCGCGCCTATACGCTGGCCTATGCCCGGGCGATCTCGGCCATCGCGCCGCGCTGCACCAGCGCGGATGTGCGCGAGAACCCGGGGATCTCCGTCAAGCTCTCCGCGCTCTCGCCGCGCTACGAATTCGCGCAGGCGGGCCGTGTGGCGCGCGAGCTGGTGCCGCGGGCCAAGGCGCTCGCCCAGCTCGCGGCCGCCGCCAATATGGGCTTCAACATCGATGCCGAGGAGCAGGACCGGCTGGATCTCTCGCTCGACGTGATCGAGGCGGTGATCGCCGAGCCGGCGCTCGCCGGCTGGGAGGGCTTCGGCGTGGTGGTGCAGGCCTATGGGCCGCGGGCGGTCCATATCGTCGAATGGCTCGCGGCGCTGGCGCGGCGGCATGACCGGCGGATCATGCTGCGCCTGGTGAAGGGCGCCTACTGGGATGCGGAGATCAAGCGCGCCCAGGTGCTGGGGCTGGAGGGGTTTCCGGTCTTCACGCGCAAGCTCTCCACGGATGTGAGCTATCTGGCCTGCGCGCGGGTGCTGCTCGACCATGCGGACCGGATCTACTCGCAGTTCGCGACGCATAACGCGCATACGGTGGCGGCGGTGCGGCGGATGGCGGAGGAGGCGGCCTCGGTCACGCCGCGCGGCCTGGGGCCGGCCTACGAGTTCCAGAAGCTCCACGGCATGGGCGATGCGCTCTATGCGGAGGCGATGAAGGCGGCGGGCATGCGCTGCCGGATCTACGCGCCGGTGGGGGCGCATCGGGATCTGCTGGCCTATCTCGTGCGCCGGTTGCTGGAGAACGGCGCCAATTCGAGCTTCGTGAACCAGATCGTGGACGAGAGCATCTCGCCCGAGGAGATCGCGCGCGATCCGCTGGCGGAGGCGGAGGCGCTGGTGGCGCCCGGGGGGGGCGGGGCGGCGCATCCGCGGATCCTGCCGGCTCCCGCGCTCTGGGGCCCCTCGCGGCGGAACGCGAAGGGCTGGGATCTGACCGATCCGCTGGTGACGGATGCGCTGGCGGATGCGCGGGAGAACTGGCGGAGCCATCACTGGCAGGCCGCGCCGATGCTCGCTGCGGGCGAGGGGAGCGGCACGGAGGAGCCCGTGACCAACCCTGCCGATCCCGGCGAAACGGTTGGCACGGTGCGCATGGCCGATCCCGCGGCAGTGGAGGCGGCGCTGGCTGCGGCCGGCGAGGGCTTCGCGGACTGGTCGGCGCGCGATACGGCGGCGCGGGCGGGCGCGCTCCGCCGCGCGGCCGATCTCTACGAGGCCCATGCGCCCGAGCTCTTCACCCTTTGCGCGCGCGAGGCGGGCAAGACGCTGCCGGATGCGGTGGCGGAGCTCCGCGAGGCGGTCGATTTCCTGCGCTTTTATGCGGCGGAGGCGGAGCGGCTGGCCGCGGCCGGCGGCGGCGACCAGCCCGGTGCTGCGCGCGGCGCGGTGGTCTGCATCTCGCCCTGGAACTTCCCGCTCGCGATCTTCACCGGCCAGATCGCGGCCGCGCTGGCCGCGGGCAATGCGGTGCTGGCCAAACCCGCGGAGCAGACGCCGCTCATCGCCGCGCGTGCCGTCGCCCTCCTGCACGCCGCCGGGATGGCGCCGGCGGCGCTGCAGCTCCTGCCCGGGGCGGGCGCGAGCGTTGGCGCCGCGCTGGTCGCGGACCCGCGCGTGGCCGGTGTCGCCTTCACCGGCTCGACCGCGACGGCGAAGCGGATCGACCGGGCCATGGCCGCCGCCCTGCCCTCGGACGCGATGCTGGTGGCCGAGACGGGCGGGCTCAACGCGATGATCGTGGACAGCACCGCACTGCCGGAGCAGGCGGTACGGGACATCCTGATCTCCGCCTTCCAGAGCGCCGGCCAGCGCTGCTCGGCGCTGCGCATCCTCTATGTGCAGGAGGACGTGGCCCCGCGGCTTCTGGAGATGCTCCAGGGGGCGATGGATACGCTCCGCCTCGGCGATCCCTGGTCGCTCTCCACCGATGTGGGGCCGGTGATCGATGCCGCGGCGGAGGCGGGCATCGCGGAGCATGTGGAGGCCGCGGCCGCCGCCGGCCGGCTGGTGCACCGGCTCGCGCATCCCGGCGGGCCGGGCCGCTTCGTGCCCCCGGCGCTGATCGCGGTGGACGGCATCGCGGACCTCGAGCGCGAGGTCTTCGGCCCGGTGCTCCATGTGGCGCGCTTCGCCGCCGATGCGCTCGACAGGGTGATCGCGGAGATCAACGCGGCCGGCTACGGGCTCACCTTCGGGCTGCACAGCCGGATCGACGACCGGGTGCAGAGCGTGGTGGAGCGGATCCGCGCGGGCAACGCCTATGTGAACCGCAATCAGATCGGCGCGATCGTGGGCTCGCAGCCCTTCGGCGGGGAGGGGCTGTCGGGCACGGGGCCGAAGGCAGGCGGGCCGGCCTATCTGCCGCGGTTCCTCCGCCCCGAGGGCCCCGGGAGCATGCCGGCGGCCGCGGCCGCCCTCGCGCCCGCGCTTGCGGCCGAGGCGGTGGGCGCGGCGCTCGCGGGGCTCTCTGTGCCGGATCGCGGGGCGGAGATGGCGGTGAGCCTGCCGGGGCCGACGGGCGAATCGAACCGGCTCTCCACCGCGCCGCGCGGCCGGGTGCTCTGCCTCGGCCCCGGCGCGGAGGCGCTGCGCCAGCAGGCCCGGCGCGCGGGCGAGGCGGGCAATGCGGTGCTGGCGCTCTCGCCGGAGGCGGAGCGGGCGGGCCTCGCGCCCGGTCCGGCGCTGGCGGTGCTGGCAGGCCGGCTCGCGCCCGAGGCGCTGACGGCGCTCGAGGGCGTCGACGCCGTCGCCTCCGACGCGCCGGAGGCCGAGCGCGCCGCGCTTCGCCGCGCGCTGGCCGCGCGCGCGGGGCCGATCCTGCCGCTCCTCTCCGCCGCCGAACCCGCCGAGCGCTACGCGCTGGAACGCCATGTCTGCGTCGACACCACCGCGGCGGGGGGGAATGCGAGCCTGCTGGCGGAAGCGGGAGACCGGCCGCCGGCGGCCGCGACCGGGTGATCTGCGCAGGGTCCCGCGCGCGGCGACGTCAAACCGTCACGCTGGCGCGCTAGAGCGGGGCACCCGCAGCATCAAGCATCAGGAGGCCGTCCCGCCATGCAGCATTTCGCCTTCGCGCAGCCCGGCCGGTTCTGGCGCGGCAATCTGCACACCCACTCCACCATCTCCGACGGCGTGCTCCCGCCCGAGGAGGTCTGCGCGCGCTACGAGGCGGCGGGCTACGACTTCCTCTGCCTCTCCGACCATTTCGTGGGCCGCTACGGCTATCCGATCACCGACACCACGGGGTACCGGACGAACCGCTTCACCACGATCCTCGGCGCCGAGGTGCATAGCGGGCGGATGGCCAATGGCGAGCTCTGGCACCTCCTGGCGGTGGGCCTGCCCGCGGGCTTCACGCCGCCGGACACGCCGGATTTCTACGCCATCGACCAGGGCGAGGGGGCGGTCAGCCTCGCGCGGCGCTGCGTGGAGGCGGGGGCCTTCCTCGCGATCGCGCATCCCGAATGGTATGGCTGCACGCCGGAGGATGCGCGGCTGATCGACGTCGCCCATGCGGTGGAGATCTACAACCATGGCTGCGTGGTGGGCTCGGATCGGGGCTCGGGGATCGCGGTGTGGGATGTGCTGCTCTCCGAGGGCCGCCGGCTGACGGGCTGCGCGACGGATGATGCGCATTTCGCGGGGCCGGACCATTTCGGCGGCTGGGTGATGGTGAAGGCGGAGGCGAACGAGCCCGAGGCGCTGCTGGCGGCGCTGAAGGCGGGGGCCTACTACTCTTCCACCGGGCCGGAACTGCGCGATGTGCGCGTGGAGGGCGGCATGGCGGTGGTGGAATGCTCGCCCGCGGCCAACGTGATCGCGATGGGGCCGCGTTCGGCCTCGGCCGCGGTGCAGGGGCGAAGCCTTACCCGCGCGGAGATCCCGCTCGACGGCATGGCAGACGCGCCCTGGATCCGCATCGCGGTGCAGGATGCCGCCGGTGCGCGCGCCTGGTCGAACCCGATCTGGCTGGACTGACGGCTCGGTACCCGCCGGATCCACGCATCCGTCCCCGAAAGGGCGGTAGTGTAGCCGCCGGCTCATCGGGCGGGCGGCCTTCCGGCGGCGCAGACGCGCCGCTTGCCGAGAACCGGCGCCGGACCTCGATCCCGACAGGGAGCGGTTTGTGCAGGGACCGGCCAGCCTTAACCGGCGCTGCGGCCGCTCCCACCCGCGAAATCTTGGGCCGCGTTTGGTGAATTCTCCGTTAGCCTTCTCGTGCGCGTGCCGTTTCATCAACCTGCGTTCGACCGCTCAAATGTTCATTCAATGTTCGCCTTCTCGACGATAACAATGTCGTGGGTGGGAGCGATCGCGGGCCGGTTTGTTGGACGCTGTTCTGGGTAACCATGCCCGTCCATGCGCAGAAAATGGTTGCGCCCCAGTGCCACCTGCGCCCAATGGCCTCTCCCTGGCCTTCTCTGGATGAAGCAGACGCCCTCGGCGCGGTGCGCTTTGCATCCGCGGTCCGCGCTGTTCGGAAATATCCTACGGCACGCAACGGAGGGCTGATCGGGATCCAGACAGGCGAGGGCAAGCGCGCACATCTCTCCGGCCACGAGACTGTGGCACCGGAACCGTCCCGCCCGGAGCCCAGCCGATCCTAACGGTCGGACGCGCGGAGCTCTCTCTGCAGATGTCGAGGAGGATCTCGTTCCGATTTCTAACTGTCCTGGGTTCGATCAGGCCCGCTCTCGGGCCTTCGAGCCTCATTGTCGCCCGTGGCGCATCGCTCGGGGGCGCGGAGCAGGATGTTTCGGACACGTGCTGGAAGCGCTCCGCACAGAGCCAGACTATCCCTGCGCTCAGCCGGCCAGACGGCTGCGCAGGGTGCGGGTGCGGCGCGCAGCCGTCAGGAGGGCGCCGGTCAGGACCACCCAAAGCGCGAGCTCCAGCGCGGCAGCGGCGCCTCCCGTCGCGAGCAGGGCGGCGTCGACCAGGCCGGCGAGGGCCAGCACCGCCATGCGCTGCGGTTTGGCGAGGGGGCCGCGGAAATCGGCCGGCTGGCCGAGAGCAGCGCCGAACACCCGGATATAGGCGGTGAGCACCGCCGCCAGCGCCGCGGCCAGACCGAGGCTGCCTGCGCCGAGCCCGAATCCGGCGCCGATGAGGATGGCGCAATCGGCCAGCCGGTCGGGCACCTCGTTCCAGAAGGCCCCGTCCAGCGCCCCGCGGCGGGCCTCCACGGCCAGGAGCCCGTCGAGCATGTTGCAGAGAAGGCGCAGGCCGATCAGCGCCACCGCCGTCACGAGCAGGCCCGCCCCGAACCAGCCCCCGGCCGCGGGCGCGGCGAGCAAGGCCAGCCCCGCAAGGACCGCCATCGCGAGGCCGAGCTGCGAGATCTGGTTGGGCGTGATCCGCGTTGCCGCCAGCCGCGCGGTCATCCAGCGCGCCCAGGCGGTGCCGCGGCTCGGGATCGGGCGGCGCGCTTCCGCCGCGCTCTGCGGAGCGCCGCTCATGCCACCGACCAGAAGTAGCGCACGAGGTGAAAGAAGATCGGGGCCGCGAAGATCACCGAGTCCAGCCGGTCGAGGAACCCGCCATGGCCCGGGATCAGATGCCCCCAGTCCTTCACGCCCCGGTCGCGCTTGATGCCGGACATCACGAGCCCGCCGAGAAAGCCCATCACCGAGATCGCGAGTGCGAGGAGCCCCGCCTGCCAGGGCGCGAAAGGGGTGAGCCAGAAGAGCGCCGCGCCCGCCAGCGAGGCCGTCACGATCCCGCCCACGGTGCCCTCCACCGTCTTGGAGGGCGAGAGGCCCGGTGCGATCCGCCGCCGCCCCAGAAGCTTGCCCCACACATACTGCATCACGTCGCTGAACTGCACGACGACGATGAGAAAGGCGATGAGCAGCACGTTGCCGCCCTCGAAGCCCGGGATCTGCAGCGAGAGCAGCGCGGGCACGTGCGAGAGGCAGAAGACGCAGATCATCAGTGCCCATTGGATCTCGGAGATGCGGCCGAGAAAGCCCATCGTGTCCTCCCGCATCGCCGAGAGGATCGGCAGCAGGAGAAACGCGTAGACCGGGATGAAGATCGAGTAGAGCGCATACCAGTCGATCCAGATCAGCGCGTAATGCGCGGGCAGCACGCCGAAGACCGCGACCACCACGGCCCAGTGATCGGCCTGCCGGAAGCGCGTGAGCGTGATGAATTCGCGGATCGCGGCGAGCGAGCAGAGCGCGAAGAGCAGGATCACCCCCGCGCGCCCCGCGAGCAGGGCCACCGAGCCGAGCGCGGTCATCGCCCACCAGGCGGCGACGCGGGTGTTGAAGTTCTCGACCGTCGGCCCGTCCGCCACCATGCGGCGCATGAGCTGGCCCTTCTGGTGATCGCCACCGCTGCGGGCCAGCT
>JBCBWF010000472.1:0-3844 GCA_039817245.1 Pseudomonadota bacterium
CAGAGGAGGCGGAGGTTCCGCTCGAGCTGTCGCCCCTCCTCAACCGCATCTTTGCGGACGGGATCGAGCGCTACGGGCCACGCGAGCTCTCTCCCAACATCATCCGCCGGCTGGAGGACGCCACCGGGCTCGATATCCGCGCCCCCGGCTTTCCGCCCGAAATGGTCGATGACGAGCCGGAGGAGCCCGGCGCCGAGATCGCCCCGCGACGCTGAGCGCCCCAGTGCCCCGCCTCCCGACGGCGGGGCCTTCTGCAAATCAGGGCAACGGATAGTTGCGCGAGCAGGCGTTGTCCGCGGCGGTCACCTTCGTATCTTCGGGTCCGGACACCGACAGCAAGGAGCCGCGCGATGAGCTGGAACCCCGCCCTCGATCCCCACTGCCCCACCGGCGACGAGGTGGACCGCATCGACACCGTGATCATCCCGCGCGCGCGCGATATCGGCGCGTTCGAGGTGCGCCGCGCGTTGCCCTCCTCCAAGCGCCAGATGGTCGGCCCCTTCATCTTCTTCGACCAGATGGGCCCGGTGGAGATGCTGACCGATCAGGGGATGGATGTGCGCCCGCACCCGCATATCGGGCTCGCCACGGTCACCTATCTCTTCCAGGGCGCGATCCATCACCGCGACAGCCTCGGCACCTCGATGGAGATCACTCCGGGGGCGGTGAACTGGATGATCGCCGGGCGCGGCATCACCCATTCGGAGCGCACCGGCACGGCGGAACGGGCCAAGCCCAAGAAGCCGCTCTATGGCATCCAGACCTGGGTCGCCCTGCCGGACAGCGACGAGGACACGGATCCCGGCTTCGAGAACCAGCCCGAGGCCGCGCTGCCGGTGATCGAGGGCGAGGGCAAGCATGTGCGCCTCATCCTGGGCAACGCCTATGGCGAACGCGCCCCGGTGAAGACCTTCTCCGAGATGTTCTACGCCGACGCCACGATCGAAGAGGGTGCGGTCCTGGCGATGCCCGAGGATCACGAGGATCGCGCAGCCTATGTGGTGATGGGCCGCGTGGAGGTGGGCGGGCAGGTCTTCGAGGCGGGCCGCATGCTGGTCTTCCGCCCCGGCGACGCGATCGCGCTGAAGGCACTCGAGCCCGCGCGCGTCATGATCCTCGGCGGCGAAACCTTCCCGGGTCCGCGCTACATCTGGTGGAACTTCGTCGCCTCCAGCCAGGAGCGCATCGACGTGGCCAAGGAGGCATGGCGCGCGGGGGACTGGCAGAACGGCCGCTTCCACCTGCCGCCGGACGACAACGCCGAGCACATCCCGCTGCCGGATCGCTGAGCGCGCTCGCGCCTCACGCCGCGGCGGCGCAGATCGCCACCGCGCGCGCGATGCGCCTGAGCGGCCAGGCCGGCGAGAGAGGCGGGACATGCAGAAAGACGACGCGCGGCACCTCGGTGCCGAGCGCTGCCCAGTAGGTCGTGTCGCATACATAGCGCCCGGCATCGGCGGAGAGCCGGAGCGGCAGGCCATGGGCGCCGAGCGCCGCCGCCGAGGCCGCGAAGGGCCAGCGCCCGGCCCGCACGCCACCCGCCCAGGGGACGAGCGGGCCGGGGCGCGCCACGGTCTCGAGCCTGAGGACAGGATCGGGCATCAGCCCGGTGAGCAGCAGCGTCTGCGGGCGATGCTCGGCAACGGCAGCCCGGATCCTTGCCGCCGCCGCCGCATGGTCCACCGGAAGGCGCAGCGTGAGGGCACCGGGCAGGTCGCGCGCGATGAGGCCCAGCGCCTCGCCGCTCGGGTTGAAGGTCCATGCGCCGAAAGGCTCGAACCCCGTCACCATCACGCGCGACTGCTGCATGCCTGCTCCTCCGGCGCGATCCGCTCAGACCCCGCGATCCGTGGGCGCCCAACTGATGAACAAGCCCACATCGCCCGGCAGATCGTCCGGAAAGTTCACGATCGTCGCGCGCAGACGGTAGCCGAGCGGCTGCCCCCGCTCCTTCCAGACTTCGTAGAGCTGGCGCGCCTTTCCGGGAAGCGTTTCGACCCAGCCGTCCTCGGCGTTGTTGATGGCGCGGCCGTGATCGGGGCAGAGGCGCGAGGGAAAGCGCATCGCCATCACCTCCATCTCGCCGCGCTCGGCGGCGTGGCGCACGCTGGCGCGGATCTCGTTCGCCTCGTCTTCGCTGATCTCGTCATGCATGAAATGCTTCACGAAGTCGTCCATCGCGGTGTCTGCGCGAGCCCGCTTGCGCATCAGTTCGGCCATGCGCTCGGCCTCCATCTCGGCGATGCGTTGGCGGAGTTCGGCTGCGGAGACGGGCTTGGGAGGAGTGTCGTTCATGCGTATGGCCTCATGCGTCGCAATACGGGAAAGGCTGGTCGCAGGACGAGATTACCACAGCAGACGCAGGGTGCGACCGCTCACATGCCGCGCTGCAGCAAAAATTCACCGACAAGCCTGCGGCCCCGAATGCCGAACTGGCGACGTCGGCGCGATCTGGGCGCAATGCGTCGCACAAGCGCCAGCCCCGCCTGTGCGCGGAGCGCGCCCGTCAGAAGCCGCAGCCGCATCGTTTGTCCAGAACGGTCACTGGCCGGAAACAGGCTCAGCCGAGGCCAGCAGCAGCGCAACGCGGACAGAGCCCTTCGGCCTCAACCACATTGCGCTCGATGGTGAAACCGAAGCGGTCGGCCGTCTCTTCCAGCGCCGCCGCCACCGCGCCTTCCGGCGCCTCCGCCACCACGCGGCAGACCCGGCAGATCAGGAAGATCGGCCGGTGCCCCTGACCGGGATGGCTGCAGGCCAGGAACGCGTTCAACCGCTGGATCTTGTGCGCGAAGCCCTCCGCCACGAGAAAGTCGAGCGTGCGATAGGCGATCGGCGGCTTCGAGCCCATCCCCTCCGCTTTGAGCCGGTCGAGTATGTCGTAAGCGCCCATGGCGCGGTGCTCTTCCAGCAGGATTTCCAGCACCCGACGGCGCAGGGGCGTGAACCGCAGACCGCGCTCCTTCGACAGCCTGGCGACCGTTTCGAGCGCTTCCGTCGCGCATCTGGTGTGGTCGTGCTCCGCGAAGGCCACGGCCGGATCAGCGGCACTGGACATTGTCCACCTCTTTCGTGACGGCACAGCGCCTATGCCCTCTCAGGAGAGCGCGTAACACAACGACGCTTTATCACGAACCCTGTCGCGACCCTTGCCACCGTCGCGGCGAGCTATGCCAGGGCCGCCAATGATCCGCCACAGAGTGTCACCGGCATCACTCCGGTCCACTCACCGATTGCAACGGTGATGCAGGGCGCGGGCGCATCAGGACGTCCCGC
Organism: Pseudomonadota bacterium; assembly: GCA_039817245.1. Classification (GTDB taxonomy): domain Bacteria; phylum Pseudomonadota; class Alphaproteobacteria; order Rhodobacterales; family Rhodobacteraceae; genus Thermohalobaculum. The sequence goes on from JBCBWF010000472.1 coordinate 3,277, forward strand.
CCCGCGCTGAAATGGTGCCTGTTCCCCCGCTCCACGAAACCCCATTCGAGAACCTCGTGAGGGCCATGACAGATTGCTTCTCAGCGGCCGCATGACCTGTATAACGAGCAGCGCTGGCTCCCAGTATCGGACGCGCTGCAAAGGATTGTCGGAATGCTCTCTCGCCTGCTCCTGGCCGCCGCCATCGCCGTGGTGCCGCTGCGTGCTGCAACGCATCCCCATGTGTTCATCGATGCCAATGCGTCCTTCGTCTTCGACGACGAGGGGCGGCTTTCCGCGCTCAGGGTGCGCTGGACCTTCGACGCCTTCGTCAGCCTCTTCATGATCGAGGCGCTCGAGCTCGACGCCGATCAGGACGGCGAACTGAGCGACGAGGACCGCGCGAGAATCGTGGCCGACCAGACCACCTGGCCGCCGGATTACGACGGCGACAGCTATCTCTGGGTCAGCGGGGAGCGGGCCGCCCTCACGGGCCCCGAGAACGCCAGTGCGGACCAGGCGGATGGACGCGTAAGCGTCACCTTCGATCGCCGTCTCGTCGAGCCCGTGGCGGTTTCGGACGCCCTGG
>JBCBWF010000541.1:0-2902 GCA_039817245.1 Pseudomonadota bacterium
CGGATGGGGGGCGGGGTGTTCTCTCCGGCGCTGATGCTGGGGGCGCTGCTGGGGACGGCCTTCGGCTCGGTGGCGATCGATGTGTTCCCGTCGGTGCATGGGAGCCAGGGGCTCTATGCGCTGGCCGGAATGGGCGCGGTGGCGGCGGCGGTGCTGGGCGCGCCGATCTCGTCGACGCTGATCGTGATCGAGCTGACGGGCGACTGGCAGGCGGGGATCGCGGTGATGGTGTCGATCTCGCTCGCGACCGTGGTGGCTGACCGGCTGGGGGCGCGGAGCTTCTTCATCAACCAGCTGGAGATGCAGGGGCTGCATCTGGCGGAGGGGCCGCAGGGCTATCTGAAGACCACGGTGGATGTGGCGCACAGCATGCGCCCGCGGGGCGACGAGAACGGGGCGCCGGATACGGCCTGCTGGGAGCTTTACCGGCAGGGGACGTATCTGCGCCCGACGGACACGCTGGCGGAGGCGCTGCCGCTGTTGCGCCGGGCGGGGCGGCCCTTCCTGCCGGTGCTGCAGGCGGACGGGCGCGATGCGGAGCCGGTGCTGGTGGGGGCGCTCTTTCACACCGACGCGCTGGAGGCCTATTCGCGCCGGCTGGAGGAGGAGCTGCGCGAGGAGCATTCCTGAAGGTTCGGGCGGTGGCGCGGGACGGGCCTCGCGGTATCGCCGCGCTGCGCGCGCCGATGCATTTTGCGCTCTCCTCACCCCTGCGGGGTTCGTCGAGCGATGGGCCCTTGGGCATGCGGTGTTGGCGGGGCTTGACGGCGGGGGCGGTGGCGGATGGCGCTGTGGGGGGCTCCCGCTCCCTCCCGCGTTATTTTGGGCCTGGAGAATCGAACATATAGTGAATATTCGCGACTGGTGTTGGATTGCCACGGGGCGCGAAGATTGGACGTGCGGGTGGTTCGATTTTGGGGCGGGCGCCAAGTCGCGGGCTGAGTTATCCACATCGATCATTCTCCTTGGGCAAAAATCTTCAACGATCTTCGTGTTCCTCGAGAGTCTGAGGAAAAGGGCATTTCGGAAAAACACCCTAAATTCTGAGATGCGCTAGTGCCCCTCGTCATTCAAATTGAATAAGGATTTCTGATACCCTCGTTTTTTGTAGATTCAGATATGATATCGTTTCTCAATGGATGTCATTTTACTAACGAAAGGATAAATTATAATGCGCCAAAATATTGCAGATTTCTCTGGCAGTGCCATTGTATTTGGATCTGCCTAGTCCATTCTGACTTTATCTGCACGCTTTTTTAAACCTCAGCATCTCTCTGCATGCCGCGTCCGAGGCGATTTTCACGCATTCGGCAGAGAATCGAAGGCACTTACAAAGTGTTCAGACGTTGTTGCGCAAAATGACGTGGGAGGGAGCGAACGCAGGGGTGAGGCACGCCGCTCGCGTCGCGCTCCGACTTGGCCGCGCTTTGCGCGGACCTCAACTGTTTGCGTGGTCCCTTGGAAGTCACCAAGGCCCGCATAGTCGAAAGAGAACGCCCCGCCGTCTTGGGTGTCGCATGGGCTCGCGCTGGGGAAGGCGGCGGCGGGGCTAAAGGGTCTCGACGGTGACCTTGTTCTGGTAGAAAGCGATGTAGCCGGCGATCGGGGTGACGAAGTCCGAGGGGGTCTCGTAGGACCAGGCGGCGTCGCGGATCGGGCCGGATTTGGCGACCACGTGGAAGTGGATCGCCTCGCCCTTGTGGGGGCAGCGGCTGCGCGTCTCGGATGCCTCGAGGAACGCCATGCCCACATCGGCGCGGGGGATGTAGGCCACCGGCTCGTAGCTTTCCTCGTGCAGCCAGAGCGCCTGGGTGCTCTCGGCGATGATGGCGCCGCCGGCGCGAACCACGATGGTGCCTTCGGCGGGGGTGATGCGGATCTCTGGCATGGTTTCCTCCGTCTCTCGTTGGTCGTGGGGCCCGGAGCCGGTCCGGGGTTGAGCCAGGACTGAGCCAGGGCTGGGCCGCGGCGTCGGCGCGGGCTGAGGTCTGGCGCCGGGCTTGCGGGTGCAGGCGGGTGGCGTCGGTTCGGTCCGGCCTTGCGGGGCCGGCGCCGGTGGCGGGACGTCTCAATGGGCCGTGGCCGCCTCCGGGCGGCTCAGGCGGCCGGCTCAAGCGGGGCGCAGGCGGCATTCAGCCAGGCCGCGGCCTCCGGGTGCCCGGCGAGCGCCGGTGCGAGGGTCTGCGCCACGCGGGCGTGATAGGCGTCGAGCCAGGCGCGCTCCTCGCCGTCGAGCAGGGCGGGGCGCACGAGGCGGCGGTCGATGGGGGCCAGCGTCAGCGTCTCGAAGCCGAGCATCGCGCGCTCTCCGCCCTCCGGCACCGAAGGCGGCGTGACCGCGACGAGGTTCTCGATCCGGATCCCCCAATGGCCGGGACGATAGCAGCCCGGCTCGTTGGAGACCACCATTCCCGGCTCGAAGGCCACGCCGCCGCCGCGGCGCGACAGGCTGTGCGGCCCCTCATGCACGTTGAGATAGGCGCCGACGCCGTGGCCGGTGCCGTGGTCGTAGTCGAGCCCGGCGCGCCAGAGGGCCGCGCGCGCGAGGGGATCGAGATCGCGGCCCGTCAGCCCCTCGGGCCAGCGCGCGCGGCTGATGGCGATCATGCCCTTCAGCACGAGCGTGAAGGCGCGGGCGGCCTCGGCGTCGGCGGGCCCGGTGGCGAGCGTGCGGGTGATGTCGGTGGTGCCGTCGCGGTACTGCCCGCCGCTGTCCACCAGCAGGATCTCGCCCGACCGGACGCTGCAGCCGGGCGAGATCCTGCTGGTGGACAGCGGCGGGCAGTATCGCGACGGCACCACCGACATAACCCGCACGCTCGCCACCGGGCCCGCCGACGCCGAGGCCGCCCGCGCCTTCACGCTCGTGCTGAAGGGCATGATCGCCATCAGCCGCGCGCGC
>JBCBWF010000245.1:0-7856 GCA_039817245.1 Pseudomonadota bacterium
CTCGGTCGGGCTGACGCGGCCGGACGGGTTGGCGGAGGGTGCCGCGACAGGGCGGGCGACCATGCGCAGGAGCGCCTGCGCCACCGGATGGGCCGGCACGCGGAGCGCGATGCGCGCACTGCCGGCCATGACCGCCGGGGCGATGGCCGCGCCCGGCCGGAGCGGGGCCACGAGCGTGAGCGGGCCCGGCCAGAAGGCGCGCGCCAGCGCGGCGCCGAGGGGGCCGAGCGCCGCTATGTCGGCCGCCGCCGCCGGGTCGGCCAGATGCAGGATGAGCGGGTTCTCCGCCGGCCGGCCCTTGGCGCTGTAGATCCCGGCGACGGCGGCGGGATCGGTGGCATCGGCGCCGATGCCGTAGACCGTCTCCGTCGGGAACGCCACGAGGCGGCCGGCGCGCAGGAGGCGGGCGGCGGCCGCCACACCGGCGCGGTCGGCCGCAAGGCGCTGTGTCCCGCGCCGCTCCCCTGCCCCCTGCCCGTTCCGCGCCATCGGTCTGCCTCGTCACCTGCCCTCGGGGAGGGTGGGCCCGTGCGCCGCAGGGCGCGCCGCGGCCCTTCCCTGCCCCCTCGGCGCGGTTATGTGCTAGCGATAGACGCGAGACCAGAGCGGCATGGCAGGCCGACTGAGACCAGAGCGACCCCGCCCCGGCGGGCCGGAGGACAGGACCATGAGCTATCACGCCCCCCTCGACGAGATCACCCGCACCGCTCGGCTGGTGGGCCAGGACCGCCTGGCCGCGACCGAGCGCTTCGCCGAGGCCACGGACGAGACGCGCAACGCCATCCTGACCGAGGCGGCCAAGCTCGCCGAGCAGACCGTGGCGCCGGTGAACCGCGCCGGCGACCTGCACCCGGCGCGGCTTGAGAACGGGGTGGTGCGCTGCTCGCCCGGCTATCGCGAGGCCTATGAGGCGATCGCCAGCGGCGGCTGGGTGGGCATGACCGCCGATCCCGAGCATGGCGGCATGGGCCTGCCCCAGAGCTTTGCGGTGATGGTGCGCGAGATGCTGGCCTCGGGCTGCCTCTCGCTCTCGCTCTGCCCCGTGCTCTCGGAGGGCCAGATCGAGGCGCTGGAGGTGCATGGCTCGGAGGAGCTGAAGGCGCTCTACCTGCCGAAACTCACCTCGGGCGAGTGGACGGGCACGATGAACCTCACGGAGCCGCAGGCGGGCTCGGATGTGGGCGCGCTGAGTTCGAAGGCCGAGCCGCGGGGCGACGGCACCTACGCGGTGACAGGGCAGAAGATCTACATCTCGTGGGGCGATCACGACATCGCGGAGAACGTGGTCCATCTGGTGCTGGCGCGGCTGCCCGGGGCGCCGGCGGGCACGCGCGGTCTCTCGCTGTTCCTGGTGCCGAAGCGGATCCCGGATGCGGAGGGGCGCGCGGGCGTGGCCAACGCGGTGCGCACGGTGTCGCTGGAGCACAAGATGGGGCTTCACGGCTCGCCCACCGCGGTGATGGCCTTCGAGGGCGCGACCGGCTGGCTCGTGGGCGAGGAGGGCGCGGGGATCGCCTGCATGTTCACGATGATGAACAATGCGCGCCTCAGCGTGGGCATCGAGGGCGTGGGCATCGCCGAGACCGCGCTGCAGGCCGCCACCGCCTGGGCGCGCGACCGCCGCCAGGGCCGGACCGCCGACGGGACCGACACGATCATCGGCCATGCGGATGTGCGCCGGATGCTGATGAGCATGATGGCCCAGACCCGGATCGCCCGGGCGCTCTGCTACGACTGCGCGCTGGCGCTCGATATGGGCCGCGCGGCGGAGGATGCGGCGGGCCGGGCGGCGGAGGCCGCGCGCGGGGCGTTCCTGACGCCCATCGCCAAGGCCTTCGGCACCTATACGGGCATGGAGGTCGCCGATCTCGCGATCCAGGTGCATGGCGGCATGGGGTATATCGAGGAGGCCGGCGTGGCCCAGCTCGCCCGCGATGTGCGGGTTACGGCGATCTATGAGGGCACCAACGGGATCCAGGCGATGGATCTCGTGGGCCGCAAGCTCGCCGGCGATGGCGGCGCGGCGGCGCAGGGCGTGCTGGCGGATGTGACGGCGACCGTGGAGGCCGCGCGCGCAGCCGGCGAGACGGTGCTGGCGGACCGGCTCGACGCCGCGCGCGTGAAGCTCGAGGGCGTGACGAGCTGGATGCTGGAGAGCGAGGCGAATGACCGCGCAGCCGGTGCGGCGCCCTACCTGCGCATGTGGGCGCTGGTGCTCGGCGGGCACTATCTGCTGCGGAGCGCGCTTTCGGGCGGCAGTGTGGAGCGCGCGCTGGCCGGCTTCTTCGTGAGCCAGGTGCTGCCCCAGGCGCATGCGCTGGCCCAGGCGGCGGTGGATGGAGCCGAAGCGCTCTACGCCATCGAGGCCGAGGCGTTCGGCGCGTGAGCGGGACGGTCGGGGCGATCGCCGAGCCCGGCGCCCTGCCCCCCATCACCCATCCCTTCGCCGAGCCCCCCGCGCCCGGCGAGGCGCTGGAGGTGGCCGAGGGCATCCTCTGGGCGCGCCTGCCGCTCCCGATGAAGCTCGACCATGTCAACATCTTCGCGCTGGAGGAGCCGGAGGGGTGGACGCTGGTCGATACCGGGCTCGACTGGAAGGCCGGGCGGCTGGCCCTGGAGGCGCTCCTGGCGGGGCCGCTCGGCGGGCGGCCGGTGCTGCGCGTGGTGCTGACGCATCACCATCCGGACCATATCGGCCGCGCCGGCCCCTTGGCGGAGGAGGGTGCCGAGATCCTGGCGACGCGCACGGGCTGGCTCCTCGGCCGCATGCTGCAGCTCGACCCGCAGGACCGCCCGACGCCGGAGCAGATCGCCTTTCGCCGCCGCGCCGGGGTGAGCGGGGCGGCGCTGGCGGCCTATGCTGCCGAGCGGCCCTTCAACTTCGCCGATTGCGTGGCGCCGATCCCGCTCGGCTTCACGGCGCTCGAGGAGGGGATGTGGCTCGCCGCGGGCGGGCGGCGCTGGCAGGTACGCCTCGGCGACGGCCATGCGCCGGACCACGCCACCTTCTGGTCCGAGGACGGCGGCTTGGTCCTGGCGGGCGACCAGATCCTGCCCGGGATCTCGCCCAATATCGGCGTCTACCCGACCGAGCCGAAGGCCGATCCGCTGAGCGGGTGGCTGGCGAGCTGCGCGCGGTTCCGGCCGGCTGCGGCGGAGCACGATCCGCTGATCCTCTGCGGCCACCAGCTGCCGTTTCATGGCTCGGCGCGGCGGCTCGACCATCTGATCGAGAACCACGCCCATGCGCTCGACCGGCTGCGCCGCGCGCTGGCGGAAGAACCGCGGCCGGCGGTGGCCCTGTTCGGCGTGCTCTTCCACCGCGAGATTGCCGAGAGCCAGTTCGGCCTCGCCCTCGCCGAGACGATCGCCCATCTCAACCACCTCGCCACCCTCGGCGAGATCCGCGCGGTGGAGGATGCGGCGGGCATCCAGATCTGGCAGCCGAGCTGACGCACAGCCGGAAAGCGCGCGCGTCAGCGAAACTCAAGGAGGTCCCGGGTCAAGCCCGGGACACCCGCGGCCGGTAGCGCTTCATCCCCCACGCCGCGTTCGGCAGGTGCGGCCGAGCGGGCCATCCGCGCCCGGACAATGAACGCTCGGAACGGATCTTGCCGTTCTCCGTGCGCTGAGCGGACGCCCCTGCTCTTCCATGCGCAGAGTGGCCGGTGCTCTTTGTTCACTTATTGTTCTGAATGCCGAGACTAAACTGACGTGGGTGGGAGCGGATGCAGAGGTCGAAGGTTGCTGGCGAACAGCGCGCTAGCTGCCATCTTGCCACCGCGCGGCGGCAGCGTCGTCGGCGTCGCGGGCGTCGACCCAGCACCCGCCTTCGGGCCCGGTTTCCTTCTTCCAGAAAGGCGCGCGGGTCTTCAGGTAGTCCATAACGAAGGCAGCCGCCTCGAAGGCCGCCTCGCGGTGCCGGCTCGCCGCCAGCACCAGCACGATCCGGTCCCCGGGCGCAAGCGGCCCGTAGCGATGCACGATCCGCAGGCCGGCCAGCGGCCAGCGCGCCTCCGCCTCCGCCGCGATCGCCTCCAACGCCTTCTCGGTCACCCCCGGCCAGTGCTCGAGCTCCATGGCCGAGATCGCCCCCGCCCCGGTCATCTCGCGCACCAGCCCGGTGAAGCCGACCACGGCGCCGATCTCGAGGTTGCCTGCGGTCAGCCGCGCCTGCTCTGCGCCGATATCGAAATCCTCGCGGCAGACCGTGACGGTCGTGCGCGGCCCGGCGCCGTCCACCGCCTCAGCCCCCGGTCACGGGCGGGAAGAACGCAACCTCCCGCGCGCCGGCGATGGTCATGTCCAGATCGCCCATCTCCTGGTCCACGGCGCAGCGAACGGCGCGCAGGTCGCCGAATGCCGCCGCATGACCCTCCGAACGGGCGCTGAGCTGCGCCACCAGCTCGCGGGCCGTGCGCGCCTCGCCGGGATCGACCTCCTCCGAGGCAGCCCCGATCCGCTCGCGCATCCAGGCGAAATAGAGAACCTGCATCAGCCTTCCTCCCGCTTGCCAATATGGGCAAGGCCCTTGCGAAAGTAATCCCACCCGGTCGCCACCGTCAGCCCCGCGGCGATCCAGAGGAGGAGGATGCCGATGGGGGCGACCAGCGCGCCGCCGGCCCGGTTCGCCTCCGTCTCGCCGGAGGAGACGGTGTCGGCCCCGTCGACGACACCCGCGGCAAGCAGCACACCGAGTGCGACCATCTGCGCGGTCGTCTTCCACTTCGCGAGCTGCGTGACGGCGAGCTTCACATCGCCTAGGAACTCCCGCAGCCCCGAGACCAAGACTTCGCGCAGCATGATCGTGGCGGCCGGAAGGGCCACGGCCCAGTCCACCGCGCCGCCCGAATGCAGCACGAGCACCGCGGCGAGCGCCAGGATCACCATCGCCTTGTCCGCGATCGGATCGAGCATCCGCCCCAGCGCGCTCTCCTGCCCGAGCCGCCGCGCCAGCCAGCCGTCCAGAAAATCCGTGAGCGCCGCGGTGACGAAGAGCCCGAAGGCCACCGCATCCGCCAACGGCCGATCGAGCACGGCGAAGACCAGCAACACCCCCGGCGCCGCCGCGACCCGCGCCATCGTCAGCATGTTCGGCAGCGTCCACATCACAGCGCTTAGAGCAGGGCGCCCCGAGCCCCGCAAGGGGCGAGAGGCGCGGCGGAGGGCTCCGGAGGGGCCCGACGTCGCGCCTGCCCTGGCCGAAGCCCGCTCAGTCCCGCTCGCCATGGAAGAAGGCGTAGATCGTATCGGCCATGGCGTCCGAGATCCCGTCGACCGCCTTCAGATCCGCGAGCCCCGCGCGCGCGACCCCCTTTGCCGAGCCGAACCGCGCAAGCAGCGCGCGCTTGCGCGCCGGCCCGATCCCCGGCACCTCGTCGAGCGGCGTGCGCGTCGTCGCCTTGGCGCGCTTCTGCCGATGCGCCCCGATCGCGAAGCGGTGCGCCTCGTCGCGCAGGCGTTGGACGAAATAGAGCGCGGGGCTGCGGAAGGGCAGCGCGAAGGGCCGCCGGCCGGGCGCATGAAAAAGCTCCTTGCCCGCATCGCGCTCCTCGCCCTTGGCGACACCGAAGAGCGCCAGATCCGAGAGGCCCATCTCCGCCAGCACCTCGGCCGCGGCGCTCACCTGCCCCTGCCCGCCATCGATCAGCACCAGATCCGGCCACCCCCCTTCCTTGCGGTCCGGATCCTCCTTCACCAGCCGCTTGAAGCGCCGGGTCAGCACCTCGCGCATCATCCCGAAATCGTCGCCGGGGGTGAGGCGCGCATCCTTGATGTTGAACTTGCGGTAGCTGTTCTTCTCCAGCCCCTCGGGGCCGGCGACGATCATGCCGCCCACCGCGTCGCTGCCCATGATATGCGAGTTGTCGTAGACCTCGATGCGCCGGGGCACCTCGGCCAGCTCCAGCGCCTCGGCGAGCTCCGAGAGGCTGCGGCTCTGGCTCTGGCTCTCCGCCATCTTGCGCGCCAGCGCCTCCTTGGCGTTCTGCGCGGCGTGGTCCATGAGCTCGCGCTTTTCGCCGCGCCGGGGCACGGCCAGCGCCACGCGCCGCCCTGCCAGCGTGGCGAGGGCGCGCGCCAGGAGATCCGGATCGTCCGCCTCGTGGCTGAGGAGCACCATCCGCGGGGGCGGGCGCTCGGGCGAATAGAACTGGGCGACGAACCCGCCGATCAGCTCATCGTCCTCCATATCCGCCGCGGCGCGCGGGAAATAGGCGTGGTTGCCCCAGTTCTGGTTGCTGCGGAAGAAGAACACCTGCACGCAGGCCTGCCCGCCCGCACGGGCGAGCGCGAACACATCCGCCTCCGCCGTGCGCTGGGGATTGATGGACTGGACGCCGCGCACATGCGCGAGCGCGCGCAGCCGGTCGCGATAGATCGCGGCGCGCTCGAAATCCATCTCGGCCGACGCCGCGGCCATGCGCTGGGCGAGATCCTCCTGCAGCCTGGTCGAGCGGCCCTCGAGAAAGCGCGTCGCATCGCCCACGAGCGCGGCATAGTCCGCCTCCCCGATCTCGCCGGTGCAGGGCGCCGAGCAGCGCTTGATCTGGTGCAGAAGGCAGGGCCGGGTGCGCGCGGAGAACACGCTGTCGGTGCAGGTGCGCAGCAGGAACGCCTTCTCCATCTGGTTGATCGTGCGGTTCACGGCCCCTGCCGAGGCGAAGGGGCCGAAGAAGCGGCCCTTCTCGCGCTGCGCGCCGCGATGCTTGCGCAGGCGCGGAAACTCCCCGTCCTCGATCAGGATATGGGGGAAGCTCTTGTCGTCTCGCAGGAGCACATTGTAGCGCGGCTTCAGCTGCTTGATGAGGTTGCTCTCCAGGAGCAGCGCCTCGGTCTCCGTCTCGGTGGTGATGAACTCCATCGAGGCGGTCTCGAGGATCATCCTCATGATCCGGCTGTTATGCGCGCCCTGGTTCGCGTAGTTGGCCACGCGTTTGCGCAGTGACCGCGCCTTGCCCACATAGAGCACGTCCGAGCGCAGGCCGAGCATGCGGTAGACGCCGGGATGGTCGTCGAGCTGGGGCAGATACCGCCGGATCACCTCCGGCCCGCAGGGGCGGGGCGCGGTCTCGTCGGGCGCCTCTGTCGCCTCCGGATCGGCCGTCGCCAGCCCGGGCTCTCTCTCCTCTGCCGTCATGCCGTCTCGCCGGGCCTCCTGCCCCTCGCCATGCTCCGCCACTCCAGCCTATCCGATCCTGTGATGCGGGAGGCTGTGGAAAACTCTGTGCAAACTCTCGGACCCCTAGGACACGCTCGCGAAGATTCTGACGAAACCTGGGGGGCGACTTCTGCAAGCCCCGTCCGGAGGATACTGATAAATCGACACAAATTCCCGTTACCCGTCGCATTTCAGTCTTATTCGACGCGACTTGACAGAACCGTGTCAGTCAGACCCGCCGGTGGACAACCCGGTGCAAGACGGCTGGATTTGAAACTATTCCCCGCTCCGGACCACGTCCGGCGTCGCCCAGGCCAGGTGCTGGCCGCCGTCGATCGCGAGCATCTGGCCGGTAAAGGCCTTGCAGCCCAGCAGGAAATCGAGCGCGGCTAGGATGTCCTCCACATCCGCGCCGCGTTCCAGAATGCAGCCGGCGCGCTGGGCGGCGAAGTGCGCATCGGTCTGGCGCGTGCCCTGCAGCGTGGGGCCGGGACCGATCCCGTTCACCCGCACCCGCGGGGCGAGCGCCTGGGCCGCGGTCTTGGTGAAGCTGAGCAGGCCCGCCTTGGCGACGGTGTAGGAGAGGAAGAAAGGCGTGGGTTTCCAGACGCGCTGGTCGATCATGTTCACCACGGTCGCGCGCGCCACCGGCTCGCCGCGCGCATCGCGCTCGGGGTCGGGCGCCTGGGCGGCGAAG
>JBCBWF010000650.1:0-1826 GCA_039817245.1 Pseudomonadota bacterium
CATGAGAGAGTCAAACGGATGCGGGCCGACGGTGTGATCCGAGCTACCGTGGCACTTGCCGATCCAGCATCGATTGGCAAACCGATGCTGGCCTTTGTGCATGTCGATACGGTCGGCTGGGGCAAGTCGCAGGAGCTGATGGCGCTCGCCGAACTGCCGGAGCTCGAGGAAATCCACAGCGTGACCGGCGATACTTGCTTGCTACTCAAAGTCCGGGTTGCCAGCAGTCAAGCGCTCGAAGGGCTTCTGGCCCGCCTCCACGACATCCCGGGAGTCCGGGGCACGCGGACCTATATGGCGCTATCGACCTATCTAGAGCGTCCGCCTCAGGCGGGGGTCTCAACGGCACTCGACGTCGGTATCACGCTGGGAGACGGCTAGACGGACGATCCTGGTTGGCCGACCTCCATCAAGCAGAAAGCCCTCGGCGGTCCTGCGCGACATCGTTCCAATCGTTGAAGGCGGAGGGCGGCGGCCGGCAGACCACATGCCACCCCGCTCGGCTCGCGCGGGCCGCGAGGACCTCAGCGGCACGAAGGCCCGGAGCGTCATTGTCTGCCGCGATGATCAACTCTCTGGACAACCTTGGTAAGATGAGGCCGGAGAGACCTGACGTGGTGAGCGCCGCCCAAACGGACGCGTCGGGAGGCGCAATCAGCTCGGCTGCGGAGAGCGCCGTCTCGAGGCCTTCGGCAACGACAAGAGACCCCTGCCCTACCACCAATCGCACGGCTCCACCCGCGACGGCGCCAAGTGCGAGACGCGACGGCTCAGTCGGGATTTTGGTGCCACGGATTGAGAGGAAGGTCCGATGGATCCCGACGAGGGCGCTCTCCCCGATCCGATCGATCCGCGCGAGAAGCGCCGCATAGGAATTCTGATGCGGACCATGACGGCACGAGCCGCAGAACCGCAACGCGTGCAGCGGCAGCAGCGAGATCGCACGAGCTTTCAGATAATCCTCCACCAACGTCTCCCCAATCGACACGCCGCGGTTCCAGAGCTGCTTGGCGATGTCGCGATGATCGGCGGCGGCCTCTCCTAGAGCTTGAGGTGAGGGTCGGCGGGTGTCGGAGCGTCTGCACCTCGTTGGCACGGTACGCCGCGACATCGGCGGGGCGAGACCGAGGCGTCTGAGGGCAATGATAATCTCGACGAAGTCGCATCCCGCGTGGCACTTGGCGAGCAAGCGACCGTCGGCGCCATCAGCCAGGCTCAGCGCGGGCGTGCGCTGGTTGTCATGTGCGGGGCAGCAGGCCGCGCCATAGGCGCCGAGCCAGCGGCCGCCAAGCGCGAAGCAGATCTCTCGAGCGGTTAGGGTCATTCCGGGCTCCTTTCTTTCGAAGGGCCCATATCGGGCCGATCCTTCCGGATTGCGCTTTGCCCAAGGAGCGACTTCTAGGCTCTCTTCGGCCGCCAGGGTTGGCTTCGGGCGTGATGACATTGCCGCAGGAACGGTGGACGGCCTCAGACGACCGATCCGTGGGCGACGCACGCTTCTCGAATGGCCCGAGTTGACAGCTGTCAACTGTCTCGAGCCAAGCACTGAGTTGACAGCTGCCAACTCCTTCGCGCGGCCCCATGGAATTACCGCCCCGATGTGTTGAGTAGGGCAGTCACCATTGGGATCGGCGAGAACGTCCCCGCGGCCGCCTTCCGGCTCAGTGATCGAAGATAGCCGCCTGGGCTTCTGATCTCCGTGATCCGCTCCAACATGCAGGCGAGCGTGACCGACGCAGAGACCTCGCCCATTTCCACGATGGCCTCGTCCCATGCGCTGGGACTGACGCCCATCATGCCTCTAACGAAATGCGCGGCGCGTACGA
>JBCBWF010000056.1:0-18755 GCA_039817245.1 Pseudomonadota bacterium
CCGTAGGCGGAGTTGTGGTAGACCAGCGCGATCTTCTTGCCTTCGAGCGACCCGCCCGACTGCTCCATCGCGTGCTTCACCAGGATCGAGGCCGCGTCCCAGTAGGTGCCGGGGTAGTTGAACACCCACTCGAACACCTTGCCGTTGGCGGCCGAGGTGCGGCCATAGCCCATCGAGTGGATCGGGATACCGTCCGACGAGGCTTTCGGGATGAGCTGGTAGGTGATGCCGGTGGAGTACGGCTGGTAGACCAGCGCACCTTCGCCCTTGGTGGACTCGTAGCACTCCACGCCCTTGGTCGTGTTGTACTCGGTCTCGCAGGGCAGCACGCGCGCCTCGACGCCGCCGATGCCGCCGTCGCGCTCGTTCAGCAGCGTGAAGTAGTCCGCATAGCCATCCGCGAGCGGGATGCCGTTGGGCGCGTAGGGCCCGGTGCGGTAGTCCAGCGAGGGGAAGACGAGGTCGGCCATCGCCGGGCCGGAGAGCAGCGTTGCCGTCGCGAGCGCGATGGCCAGTTTCGATGTCTTCATGGTCGGACCTCCCGAAGGTTCTGGTTTTGAGGTTAGGTCTTGCTCGGCCCGCTCAGTATGGGAAGGGCCAGAGGCGAAGCTTCTCCTTCATCGTGCGCCAGAGCGCCGCGATGCCGTGTGGCTCCTTGATGAGGAAGAAGATGATGAGCGCGCCGATCAGGATTGTCTGCAGCTGCGCGGCGATATCGGTCGGCCAGCCGAACTGACCCACCAGGATGTTCTTGAAGACCACCGGCAGGAGCGTGAGGAACGCCGCGCCCACGAAGGAGCCGAAGATCGAGCCGAGCCCGCCGAGGATCACCATGAAGAGGACCTCGAAGGAGATGTCGATCGAGAAGGCCTCCGTGCCCTCCGCCGCCCCTTTCCAGACCGCGAAGTAGAGCGCGCCGGCCATGCCGATGTAGAAGGAGGAGACGGCGAAGGCGGAGAGCTTGGTCAGGAGCGGGTTCACCCCGATGATCTCGGCGGCGATGTCCATGTCCCGGATCGCCATCCAGGACCGCCCGATCCGCCCGCGCACCAGGTTCCGCGCGATCCAGCCGAAGACGAAGACGAAGCAGAGGCAGAAGAGATAGGTGGCCCAGGGCTCCGTGTTCGGGCCCGTCACCAGCACGCCCAGGAACTCCCGCTCCGGCGCGGTGATCTGGCCCGTGGCGGAGTAGTTGTAGAACCAGCCGAACTTGTTGAAGACCCAGATCAGGAAAAACTGGGCCGCCAGCGTCGCCACGGCGAGGTAGAAGCCCTTGATCCGGAGCGATGGCAGCCCGAAGAGGATGCCGACCAGCGCCGTGACCGCCCCCGAGGCGAGGACCACCAGCGGCATCGGCAGGTCCGGCATGCCTGTCATGAACTTGTAGCAGGCATAGGCCCCGCAGGCCATGAACGCGCCCGAGCCGAGCGAGACCAGGCCGCAATAGCCGGTGAGGATGTTGAGCCCCAGCGCCGCCATCGAGAACACCAGGAACGGCAGGAAGATCGACTGTTCCCAATAGTCGTTGATGAACACCGGCACGATCAGGAACGCGAAGGCGATCAGCACCCAGAAGCGCCAGAAATCGAAGGCGATCGGGAACGTGGCATGGTCGGCCGCGTAGCTTGTCTTGAACTCACCGGCCTCGCGGTAGAACATCAGGCCACTCCCTGCGCGTTGGTCTTGTTCTGGTGCCCGCCGGGGCGCGCATACGCCGCGGAAGGGCCGCATTTCGACGCCAATGTCGCGCCGTATCTATCGGGGATTCCGGACATGACCCTATCGCGCGAACTGGGAAAGCTGAAGGACCTGCACGCCGCCGGCTCGCTCAGCAACGACGAGTATGCGGCGGCCAAGGCCAAGCTCCTGTACGGCGCCGAGGGCGGCGCGAAGCCGCCGGAGCCGAAGCGGAGCTGGCTCTCGGCGCTCTGGCGCGATGTCGCGTCCAACATGCTCGCCTTCATCCTCATCGCGCTCGCCGCGCTCGGCATGGCGGCAGCCGCTGTCTTCTTCACCGACGGCGGCGCACAGCTTCTGTCGGTTCTCGGCGTCGGCGGGATGGTCCTGCTCGGCAGCATCGCGCTCCTGCGGAACTTCACCGACGAGGAGTTTCCCACGGGGCTTGCCATCGGGCTCGGCTCGGTGGTGCTCGGTGCCGGCGCGCTGGCGGCCAGCAGCACGATCGGGCCGGTGCTCGGCATCGTGCTGTTCCTGCTACTCGTCGTCGTCGCCATCGTCGCGTGCCTCGGCGACTTCTTCTGACCGCGGGCCGCGGCGCGCGGCGCTGAGAAGGGCGCGCGACAGGGCATCAGCCGCCCTCCCGCCGCTGTGCCTCGGCGAAGGTGAGCGCCTGCTTGGCGGTGGTGCCGAGCGCGGCCGAGCCCGCAAGCGTGACCGCCTTGTCCGCGCGGGCCGCGAGCGCGGCGGAGGGCCTGGCGGGGCGCGAGAGCAGAAGGCCGATGGCCGCGTCGTACTCGTTCCCGCCGAGCGCGCGGATCTGCACGCAGAAGCCCCGCATCGCGCCGAGCTGGCCGAGGCTCGGCAGCGTGTCGAGCTCCGAGTAGAGGATCTGCAGCGTCCGCATCACAAAGGAAAAATCGCTCTGGAACAAAGGGATCGCCTCCCCCTCGGTCGCGCGCATCGGTGCTGTGGCGGTGGCCCCCGGCATCAGACCCTCTCGATGATCTTTTCGCCGAAGAGCCCCTGGGGCCGGAAGAGCAGGAAGCCGAGCGCCAGCATGTAGGCGAACCAGTTCTCCGTGGCACCGCCGATCATCGGGCCCACATAGACCTCGAACACCTTCTCGCCGACGCCGATGATCAGCCCGCCGAGGATGGCGCCCGGGATCGAGGTGAAGCCGCCGAGCATCAGCACCGGCAGGGCCTTCAGCGCGATCAGGCTGAGCGAGAACTGCACGCCGAGCTTGGCGCCCCACATCACGCCCGCCACCAGCGCCACGAGGCCCGCGATGGACCAGACGATCCACCAGATCGTCTCGAGCGAGATGCCGACGGAGAGCGCGGCCTGGTGATCATCCGCCACCGCGCGCAGCGCCCGGCCCATGCGGGTGTATTGCGAGAAAAGCGTGAGCGCGATCACGAGCACGATGGCCACCACCGCAGCCGAGATCTCGATCTTCTCCACGAACATGCCGGTGGCGTCGATGATGGTGTCCGACGGGCCCTGCGGCAGGCCCACATCGAGCGCCTTCACATTGGCGCCCCACATGAGGTCACCCACGCCCTCCAGCACGAAGGCGAGGCCGATGGTGGCCATGAAGAGCATGATGCCCTCCTGGTTCACCAGCGGGCGCAGCACCACGCGCACGATGAGCCAGGCGAGCGCGATCATCACCACGAGCGAGAAGACGAGGGCGAGGATCGTGCCGAACCCGTCTCCCCAGTGATGCGCCTCGATGCCGAGGATCCAGCTCAGCAGATGCGCGAAGGGGACCTGGCCGGTCTGGAAGCCGACGAGGGTGAGGGCCGCGAAGAGCGCGAGCACCCCCTGGGCGAAGTTGAAGATGCCGGAGGACTTGAAGATCAGCACGAAGCCGAGGGCCACGAGCGCATACATCACGCCGGCGAGGAGGCCGGAGATGACGACCTCCCAGAAGAACACGTCGATCAGCAGCCCCTGCACGGCCAGCACAAGCAGCACGACGGCGGCCGCGCCGAGCCCGAGCAGCGCGCCGGGCCCGAGATGGATCCCCCGCACCGTGACGCCCGTCCGCGTCAGCCGCTCCACCATGCTCGGCGTCGCATCAGTCATGGCTCACCCCCAGATAGGCGTCGATGACCGCCTGGTTCTTGCGGACCTCGTCGGGGGTGCCGTCGCCGATTTTCTGGCCGTAGTCGAGCACCACCACGCGGTCGGCGATGTCCATGACCACCCCCATATCGTGCTCGATGAGCGCGATGGTGGTGCCGAACTCGTCGTTCACGTCGAGGATGAAGCGGCACATGTCCTCCTTCTCCTCGACATTCATGCCGGCCATGGGCTCGTCGAGCAGCAGGAGCGTGGGCTCCGCGGCGAGCGCTCGGCCGAGCTCGACGCGCTTCTGCAGCCCGTAGGGCAGCCGGCCGACCGGGGTCTTGCGGATCGACTGGATCTCGAGGAAGTCGATGATCTTCTCCACCGCGGCGCGATGCTCGATCTCCTCGCGCTCGGCCGGGCCGGTCCAGAGCGCCTGCCAGATCATGTTCCGCCGCATCTTGGTGAGCCGGCCG
The DNA here is from genome assembly GCA_039817245.1 of Pseudomonadota bacterium. Classification (GTDB taxonomy): domain Bacteria; phylum Pseudomonadota; class Alphaproteobacteria; order Rhodobacterales; family Rhodobacteraceae; genus Thermohalobaculum. Next base: position 4,230 of record JBCBWF010000056.1, read on the forward strand.
GTCATGATGTTGTCGAGCGTGGTCATGCCCTTGAACAGCGCAATGTTCTGAAAGGTGCGCGCGATGCCGAGCCGGGCGATCTGGTGCGGCTTCATCGGCCCGCGCTTCTTGCCGCGATACCAGATCTCGCCGTCCTGCGGGTGGTAGAAGCCGTTGATCACGTTGAGCATCGACGACTTGCCGGCCCCGTTCGGGCCGATGATCGCGCGGATCTCGCCCTCGCGGATGTCGAAGGAGATGTCGCGGATCGCGGTCACGCCGCCGAAGCGCAGCGTGATGTTGCGGATGTCCATGACCACCTCGCCGATCTGGCGCACGGCGATGCCGTGGGCCTCCTCGGCGGCGGCGTATTCCTCATCGGTCTCCGCCGCGGCGGCGGTGGGCGCGTGGCTCATGGGGCCTCTCCTCAGGCCGCCTGCCGCGGCTGGGCGGAGGCGGCGGGCGCCGCCGTGGGAACGTCGCGGATCGCGAGGGTGGCGGTGATGCTGCCCTTGCGCCCGTCCTCATAGGTCACTTCGGTCTCGGTGTAGATCTCGTCCTTGCCGCCATAGAGCGCGTCGACGAGGTCGGCGAACTTCTCGGCGATGGTGCGGCGGCGGACCTTGCGGGTGCGGGTGAGCTCGCCGTCATCGGCATCGAGCTCCTTGTGCAGCACCAGGAAGCGCGTGATCTGGCAGTGCGAGAGCATCGTGTCCTCGGCCAGGCTGCGATTGGTCTCCGCGATGTTCTCGCTGATCATCTCGTAGACCCGCGGGTGCTGGGCGAGCTCCTGGTAGCTGGCATAGGCAATATTGTTGCGCTCCGCCCAGTTGCCCACGGCCGCAAGGTCGATATTGATGAACGCCATGCAGCTGTCGCGGTCATGCCCGAAGACCACGGCCTCGAGGATATTCGGGAAGAACTTCAGCTTGTTCTCGATGTATTTCGGCGCGAAGAGCTTGCCGTTGGCGAGCTTGCCGACATCCTTGGCGCGGTCGAGGATCCGGAGCTGCCCGCTCTCGGGGTCCATGAAGCCCGCATCGCCGGTGGCGACCCAGCCCTCCGGATCCTTGGTGTCCGCCGTCGCCTCCGCGTTCTTGTAGTATTCCTGGAAGACGCCGGGGGAGCGGTAGAAGACCTCGCCGTTGTCGCCGATCCGGATCTCCACGCCAGGGGTCGGCACGCCCACCGTCTCCAGCACCACCGCATCGTTGGGATGCTGGGTGATGAACACGCTCGCCTCGGTCTGCCCGTAGAGTTGCTTCAGGTTGATGCCGATCGAGCGGAAAAAGTTGAAGAGATCCGGGCCGATCGCCTCGCCGGCGGTGTAGGCGATGCGCACGCGGCTCATGCCCAGCATGTTCTTGAGCGGGCCGTAGACCAGCATCTCGCCGAGGAAGGTGAGGAAGCGGTCGCGCCCGGTGGTCGCCTCGCCGAGGCGCGCCTTCTCGCCCATCTTGCGCGCATGGGCGATGAAGTAGTGGAAGGCGCGGCGCTTCAGGAAGCCGGCATCCTCCATGCGGATCATCACCGTGGTGAGCAGGTTCTCGAAGATCCGGGGCGGGGCGAAGAAGTAGGAGGGGCCGAGCTCGCGCACATCGTGCATCATCGTCTCGGCGCTCTCGGGGCAGGCCACGCAGAAGCCGGTGGTGTAGGCTTGGCCCATGGAGAAGATGAAGTCCCCCACCCAGGCCATGGGCAGGTAGGCGAGCGTCGAATCCGTCTCCACCAGCCCGTCGAACTCGGCGGAGGCGCGGGCGGTGAGCAGGATGTTGTCATGGCTCAGCACCACGCCCTTCGGCTTTCCGGTGGTGCCGGAGGTGTAGAGCATGACCGAGGTGTCCGCCCCCGTCGTCGCCTTGATCCGCCGGTCGATCTCGGCACCGTGGCTGCCCTCGGCGGCGCGGCCGGTCTTCTGCACATCCTCGAAGGGATGCAACGTGGTGTGGTCGTAGTTCCTGAGGCCGCGCGGGTCGAGATAGAGGAGATGCTTCAGCTCGGGCAGGCGCTCGGCGATGCTCAGCACCTTGTCCACCTGCTCCTGATCCTCGCAGAGCACGAAGCGCGCGCCGGCATGGTCGAGGACATAGGCCAGCTCCTCGGCCACGCTGTCCTGATAGACCGGCACGGGCACCGCGCCGGCCATCTGCGCTGAGACCATCGACCAGTAGAGCCGCGGCCGATTGGTGCCGATGATCGCCAGCCGGTCTCCGGGCTCGATGCCGAGCGTCATGAGGCCGAGCGCCAGGGCGCGCGTCTCCTCATGGACCTCCGCCCAGGTCCAGCTCTGCCAGATGCCGAACTCCTTTTCGCGGCTGGCCGGGAGCTTGCCGCGGGTCTGGGCATTGTGACGCAGCAGCTTCGGAAACGTATCGTTGGCAGCAGACGAGACCGCTTCGGTCACCGGCTCCCTCCCCTGTCATGCTGTCCTGGCAAGGTCTCCGCCCTGCTTTCGGGCCTCTGCCCTGCGGCGAAGTAGAGGGCGAGAACGGGGGTGCGTCAAGCCCGTAGCCCCCATGGGGCGCAGCGATCTGGCCCGTATCCCGCATCTGGCGTTGCGATCTGATGCAGTCGGTGGCCGGTGTGCATGAAAACTGCGCCCGCGGCACGGCCGGGGCGCAGCGGGATCGCTCATGGGTCGGGGAGCGGGCGCGCCGCCCCCCTGGATCGCCGATCAAGCCTCCAGCACGCGGTCCGTGCCCGCCGGCTTGGTGCCGATCGCAATGGTGCGCGGCTTCAGCGCCTCCGGGATCTCGCGGACGAGATCGATATGCAGAAGGCCGTTGGCCAGTTCCGCACCGGCGACGCGCACATGGTCGGCCAGCTGGAAGCGCCGCTCGAAGCCGCGCTCGGCGATGCCGCGATGCAGGTAGACGCGCTTCGGCTCGTCCGCCGCGGGCTGGCGCTTGGCGGTGGCGGTCAGCACCTGGTCGCGCAGCTCGACATTGAGATCGGCCTCCGCGAAGCCGGCGACGGCGATGGTGATGCGGTAGGCATCCTCACCGGTTTTCTCAATGTTGTAGGGCGGGTAGCCGGGGGCCGCGTTGTCGCCGGTCATGAGCTGGTCGAGCATGGTCGCCATGCGGTCGAAGCCGACGGTGGAGCGGTAAAGCGGGCTGAGATCGATGGTTCGCATCGTCATATCCTCCTCGGGAAGCGATATGGAACAGTGTGGATCCCCGGTTGCGGGCAATCCGTTCGGTCGCGCCGGGCCCGTCATGGCACCCGACACCGCCTAGATGTTGCGGAGGATCCGGCCGTTCAAGAGGCTCAGCGCAGCCGTGTCACCACTGTCGGCATGGTCGCGTCGAGGCGCACGGCGAAGGCCAGCGCGCGGCGCGTCTGCTTGTCCTGCCCCTTGGCGGAGATCACCGCGACGATGCGCTGCTGGCCGTCGACCTCGGCGAAGACCGGCGAACCGGAGGCACCGAAAGTCACATCGCAGTTCAGCACCACCACCGCCCCCTGCAACCCGTTGAGATCGCAACCGTCCTGGCGCGTCAGCGCATGCGCGCGGTCGCGGCGGTAGCTGATCAGCGTCAGCGGGGTCTCCGGCTCCTTGAACCGGCTCGCGACGAAATGGGGCGCCACGTCCTCCGGGATCGGCTTCTCCAGCCGGATCAGCGCCAGATCCGAGCCGATCTGCTGCAGCGAGAGCCCCGAGCCGTGCTTGTAGCCCGGATGCACCGCGATCTCCGCGGCCTTGCGGTGCGCCACCTTCGAGCCCCGCCGCCAGCCGGCGACAAAGTGAATGTTTCCAGGCGCATAGAGCTGGCCCGTGCGCGAGGAGTAGACGCAGTGCGCGGCCGTGATCACGAGGTCTTCCTCGATCAGCGTGCCGGTGCACATTCCCTGCTCGCTGCGCGCGGCCACATTCACGCGGCCGACCGCTTTCCAGGGCTTGTGCTCCTCCGCCGTCAGCATGCGGCGACGCTCGAGATCGAGCGCGGAGGCAGGGCCTGTCACCGGTCCGGAGAGCGTGAGGAGGGTGGCGGCGGCGAGGCAAAAGCGGAGAATCATCTGCATGGCTCGAAACTAGGCGCGAAGCGTGTCCGAAACGAGACGCGAGCGCGTGAGGCTGCCCCGTCGCGGGGCATCAGGCCACTGCGCGACAGGCGGTTTCGCAGGGTGGATGCTGTGCACGGGCGGCGCCCCGCTGGCAAGGGCCCATGCGCCCGCCACCCGCATCCGGCGGCGCAGCCGACGGCGGTTTCGCGGGGGCTCGATGCCCCCGGGAAACCGGCCTGGAGGCGGGCGCGGGGTCCGAATGGTGCCAAAACGCGAGTCAAACAACTCGGTAAAACAATCAAAACGGGGGCCATCAGAAGGGCAGCCGTTCGGCGTCGCGCCAGGCGCGGAGGTGGTTGCGCGCGGAGGGCGCGCCGGACTTCGCGGCCTCGTCGATCAGCCGGCGGACCTGGCCGAGATCGACCGCGCGCAGCGCGCGCTTCACCGGGCCTATGGAGGCGGGGCGCATGGAGAGCTCGCGGAACCCGATCGCCGCCAGCGCCACCGCCTCGAGCGGCCGCCCCGCCGCCTCGCCGCAATAGGAGAGCGCCGTGCCCGCCGCGTCGCAGCGCTCGGCGATGCGGCCGAGCATGGACAGCGCCGAGTGGTTGAGGATGTCGTAGCGCCGGCGGACCCGCTCGTTCTCCCGATCCGCCGCGAAGAAGAACTGCATGAGGTCGTTGCCGCCGACGGACACGAAATCGGCCAGCGCGAACAGCGCGTCCGGCGCGAAAACCAGCGCGGGTGTCTCGAGCATGAGGCCGAGGCGGAGCGGCTCGGGCCGGGGCACGCCGCGCCCGGCCAGCCGCTCCACCTCCGCCAGCACCAGCGCGCGCGCCTCCTCGAATTCCCACATCTCGGTGATCAGCGGGAACATCACCGTCAGCGGCCGGCCGCGCGCGCCGCGGATCAGCGCCTGGATCTGCATGCGGAAGAGCAGCGGGCGGTCGAGCGCCACCCGGATCGCGCGCCAGCCCAGCGCCGGGTTCGGCTCGGTCTCGCGGCGCAGATAGGGGAGGATCTTGTCCGAGCCGATATCGAGCGTGCGGAACACCACCTCGCGCCCGCCGGCCGCGCTCAGCACCCGGTCGTAGAGGGCGGCCTGCACCTCGCGCCCCGGCAGCCGGCCGCGGATCATGAACTGCAGCTCGGTGCGGAAGAGGCCCACGCCATCGGCGCCGGACTGCACGAGCGAGGGCAGATCGGCGAGGATGCCCGCATTCATGCGCAGCCGCACGGCGGTGGCGTCCTGCGTCTCGGCGGGCTTGTCGGCCAGCGTGCGGTAGAGCTTCCGGTTCTGCTGCTCGAGCGCGATCTTCTCGCGGAAGGCGGTCTGCACCGAGGGCTCGGGGCGCAGATGCGCGCGGCCCTGGTCGCCATCGACCACGATCCGGTCCGCGGCGTTGGCGTCGCGGGTGATGCGTTCGGCCTGCACGACCATGGGCAGGTTGAGCGCGCGGGCGACGATGGCGGCGTGGCTGGAGAGCGAGCCCTCCTCCAGCACCACTGCGCGGATGCGCCCGGCATGGTCGAGGAGCTCCGCCGGCCCGATGCTGCGCGCCACGAGCACCGCGCCTTCGGGCACCTCCTCCGCCCCGTCTGCGCCCACGAGATAGCGCAGGAGCCGGTTGGCAAGGTCGTCGAGATCGTGCAGCCGCTCGCGCAGATAGGGATCGGCGGCGCGCTCCATGCGCGCGCGCACCATGGACTGCACCTTCTCCACCGCGACCTCCGCGGCGAGGCCACTCTCGATCGCCTCGTCGAGCCGGCGCATCCAGCCCTTGTCGCGCGCGAACATCCGGTAGGCCTCGAAGATGTCGCGATGCTCGGCGGCGGGGCCGAGGCGGTCCGCGGCCATCATGCGGTCGATATCCTTGCGCATGGCCGCCACGGCCTCGGCGAGGCGGGTACGCTCGGTCTCGGTGTTCTCGGCGATGGGGTCGAAGACCACGAGGCGGGGCTCGTGCAGGTGCACCACGCCCTCGGCGAGCCCCTCGCAGGCGGCGGTGCCCTGGATCATGAGCGGGCCCTGGCGCCGGCCGGCGCCGCTCTGGATGCCGTCCGAGCCCAGAAAGGCGCCTGCCTCGGCCATCTCGGCGATGACCATGGCGACCACTTCGAGCGCCTCGATCTCGTCGTCGGTGTAGCGCCGGGGCGTGCGGTTCTGCACGACGAGGACGCCCATCACCTCGCCGAGGCGCTGGACGGGCACGCCGACGAAGGAGCGGTAGATCTCTTCGCCGGTCTCCGGCAGGTAGCGGAAGCCGGGGGCGGACTGGGCGTCGTCGGTCGCGAAGGGGGCGGCGGCCTCGGCGATGCGGCCGACGAGGCCCTGGCCGACGCGCAGGCGCGCGCTGTGCACCGAGTCCGGATTGAGGCCCTCGGTGGCGCAGAGCTCGAGGGTGCGCTCGTCGCGCTTGAGGTAGATGGAGCAGACCTCGGCGACCATGTTGGAGGCGACGAGGCGGACCACCTTGTCGAGCCGCTGCTGACCGTCGCCCTGGCGTGCCATCACGCTCCTGAGCGAGCGCAGGAGGGCTCTCGATCCGCCCTTCTCGGCCATGGGGTTACCCCGCCTTCTCCTGCCCCGCCCGCATCGGCCCCGGGCCTGCCGCCGTGGTGGCGTCAGGCCGTGGCCAGCCCGAATGCCTCATGCAAGGCCTGTACCGCCAGCTCCATGTACTTCCGGTCGATCAGCACCGAGACCTTGATCTCGGAGGTGGTGATGACCTTGATGTTGACGCCCTCATCGGCGAGGGCCGCGAACATCTTCTGCGCCACGCCGGCATGACTGCGCAGGCCGATGCCGACGATCGAGACCTTGGCCACGCCCTCGTCCACCACGAGATCGGTGTAGCGGATGGACTGGCGCGCGGCTTCCAGCGCGGCGCGCGCGCGCGCGACATCGCCGAGGCCGGTGGAGAAGGTCATGTCCGTCATCCCGTCCGCGCCGATATTCTGGACGATCATGTCGACATTGACGCCCGCCTCGGCGAGGGGGCCGAAGATGGAGGCGGCGACGCCCGGGCGGTCCGGCACCTTGACGAGGGTGAGCTTCGCTTCCTCGCGCGAATGGGCGATGCCGCTCACGACGTTCTGTTCCATCAGTTCCTCCTCGTCGCAGACCAGCGTGCCCGGCGCATCCGCGAAGGACGAGCGGACCTGCAGGCGGACCTTGTAGCGCATCGCGAGCTCGACGGAGCGGGTCTGCAGCACCTTGGCGCCGAGGGAGGCGAGCTCGAGCATCTCCTCGTAGCCGATGCGCGCGAGCTTGCGCGCGCGCCGCTCGATGCGCGGATCGGTGGTGTAGACGCCGTCCACATCGGTGTAGATGTCGCAGCGCTCGGCGCCGAGGGCGGCCGCGAGGGCGACGGCGGAGGTGTCCGACCCGCCGCGCCCGAGGGTGGAGACGCGCCCGTCCGGCGCGAGGCCCTGGAAGCCGGCGACCACCGCGTGCAGGCCCTCGGCGAACTTGGTGGCGAGCGCCTCGGTGCCGATCTCGGTGATGCGCGCCGCGCCATGCGCGCCGGTGGTGCGGATCGGGATCTGCCAGCCGAGCCAGGAGCGCGCGGAGACGCCCTGTTCCTGCAGCGCGAGCGCCATGAGGCCCGCGGTGACCTGCTCGCCGGCGGCGACGACGGCGTCGTATTCGCGCGCATCGTAGAGGCCGTGGCCGTTGGAGCCCGGCGGGGCGGCGGCCTCGCCGACGAAGCCGACGAGCTTGTTGGTCTCGCCCGCCATGGCGGAGACGACGACGGCGACGTCGTAGCCGTTGGCTACCTCGCCGGCGACGCGGGCCGCGGCGGCGCGGATGCGCGCGAGATCCGCCACGGAGGTGCCGCCGAACTTCATGACGAGCCGCGGCGCCGTGCGGCCCGGGGCGCGCGCGGGCGCGGCCTCGGCGGGGCTGGCGGAGAGAGGCTCGGACGGCATGGGCGGGTCCTCGCGGCACGGGGCGGGGAAGGGCGGCGCGGCGGTCACCGGGTGGGTGTGCGGGGCGGGCGGCCTCCGGGCGCGCTCGCTGTCCCGCAGAACGACCTGTCCGGCGGATGAGGGCGCTCTATAGCCCTGCCGGCCGGGCCGGGCAAGCGGTGCGGGGACGGGTGTGATCGGGGCCCGGCAAAGGGGGCGGCCCCGGCGCCGGCGCCGGCGCCGGGGCGGGGCGCTCAGGCATCGTGCTTGCTGACCCAAGGGACGGGGAGGATTGGGATTTCCTCCTCGATCAGGGCCTTGGCCTCGGCGGGGCTGGCCTCCCCCAGGATCGGCCGGGCCTCCGCCTCGCCGTGATGGATGCGCCGCGCCTCCGCCGGGAAGTCGCGGCCCACATTCTCGGACTGCGCCTCGATCGCCTGGCGGAGCGCGGTGATGGCGGCGGCGCGCTCGGCGACGGCGCGGGCGACGGGGGGCGGCAGCGCCTCCGCCGGCACGGCGACCGGGGGCGCGGGCTGGGGTGCGGATTGGGGCGCGGGGGACGCGGCAGGCGCGTCCGCGCCCGGCTGCGGCGCGCGCTCCGCCGCCTCGCTCCGCTTGGCGGCGGCCTTGCTCACGGCCGGGGCCATCAGCGCCTTCTCCACCTCCGGGCAGCCGCAGACGGCGCAGGTGATCGCCCCCTCCGCGCGCAGCCGGTCGAAGGTTTCGGCGTTGCGGAACCAGGCATCGTGGAGATGGCCTTCCCGACATTTGAGCGCGTAGCGGATCACCCTGGCAGCCTTTTCGCAGAACCCTGAAGTTGAGAGCGTATATGATTGTTTCGTGACGTAAAATCCAGTTAAGCGCCCTCCATGCCTGTGTTACTTATATAGGATGCGAACGGCGGGCGAACATTTAAGATGTGGCTGAGGGCGGTCTGGAACACGCTTGTGCCGGGCGTGTGTGCCGCATCGGGCGCCTCGCTGGCCATGCAGCTGCTGGACGACCCGTGGCTCGCGGTGTTCGCGGCGGGCGTGAGCGCGGTGGCGGGCGCGCTCCTGCAGGACCGCGAGGCGCTGACCGTGACGCTGCCCTCGGCGGAGCGCGAGGCGGCGCCGGAGCGCCGGCCGGCGGAGACCAAAGCGGGCGGGATGCCGGGCGAGCTGCCGCTGGGGCTGGGCCGCGTGCTGCTCGAGCGGATGCCGCTCGGCGTGGTGCTGATCTCGGCGGCCGGGCATGTGCTGTTCATCAACCCCTCGGCGCGCGGGCTCTTCGGGCGGAGCGCGGAGAGCGGCTTTCCCGTGGAGGCGCTGCGCGCGCCGCGGCTGCTGGAGGCGATCGAGCGGGTCTCGCGGGACCGCGGGGCGGAGGATGTGGAGTTTGCGCTGTCGCGCGCCAAGACGCTGCATCTCTGCTGCCACGTGGTGTCGCTGGCCGCCGAGCCGCGGCTGGCCACGGGCTGGAGCGTGCAGCCCGATGTGCTGGTGGTGATCGAGGATCGCACGCAGGCGCGCCGGGCGGAGGAGCTGCACCGCGACTTCGTGGCCAATGCGAGCCATGAGCTGAAGACGCCGCTGGCCGCCGTTTCGGGGATCATCGAGACGCTGCTCGGCCACGCGAAGGGGGATGCGGAGGCGCAGGCGCGGTTCCTGGGCATGATGTCGGTGCAGACGGAGCGGATGCGGCGGCTGGTGGAGGACCTGCTGTCGCTGAACCGCATCGAGCTGAACGAGCGGGTGCATCCCCAGGAGCCCCAGCCGATCGGGCGGATCGTGTGGGAGGTGGCGGAGGCGCTGCGCCCGTTTGCCGATGCCGCCGGCATGCGGATCGTGATGCCGCTGCCGCAGGCGCAGGGCGGCGAGGACGAGGGCGTGGCGGCGATGACAGCGGCGCTGGTGCCGGGGGACCGCGAGCAGCTCTCCCAGGTCTTCGTGAACCTCATCGAGAACGCGCTGAAATATGCGCGGCCGAGCGAGGAGGTTCGGATCCTGTCCTTCCCCGGCAGCAACGAGCGCGCGGGCATGGTGGGGATCGCGGTGGAGGATGACGGGCCGGGCATCGCGCGCGAGCACCTGCCGCGGCTGACGGAGCGGTTCTACCGGGTCTCCGCCCCGCGCTCGCGCGAGCGCGGGGGCACGGGGCTGGGGCTGGCGATCGTGAAGCACATCCTCAATCGCCATCGCGGCCAGCTCGATGTAGAGAGCCGGCAGGGCGAGGGGACGCGATTCACGGTGTGGCTCCCGGTGCTGGGAAGCGTTGCTGACGAAGACCCGGCGAAAAAGTTATCAACAGCCCCTGCCGGTGAAGACGTTTTCATAAGACTTTGAATTGGGCCGTGGCATAACTGACACAACGTTATGCGGTCGTTGTCATGAAACTGTTGCAGGGCCCAGTTACCGCTCCGGCGTGTGTCGGGACGCCGACGCGCCTGAACCATACAGCTCCTTGCAGGGTCTGCGAGGGTGCTGAACGATCAATCCGAAGCTCTGGAGAGAACCCCCGTGACCAAGCTCAGCATTGGTGTGGCTGCGGCCGCCCTCGCCGTTGTCGGCATGGCCGGCGAAGCCGCCGCCCGCGATCAGATCCGCATCGTCGGTTCGTCGACCGTCTTCCCGTTCGCGACTGCCGTTGCCGAGTCCTTCGGCAAGGCCTCCGGCTTCCCGACCCCCGTGGTCGAGTCGACCGGTTCGGGCGGTGGCCTGAAGCTGTTCTGCGGCGGCGTCGGCGCCGACCATCCGGACATCACGAACGCCTCGCGTCGCATGAAGACCAGCGAGTTCGACCTGTGCCAGGGCAATGGCGTCACCGACATCACCGAGGTGTTCGTCGGCTATGACGGCATCGTCGTCGCCAACGACCGTTCGGGCCCGGATTTCACGCTGACCCGTGCGCAGCTCTTCACCGCGCTCGTGAAGGGCCAGGGCGAGCCGGCCATGTGGTCGGATGTCGACCCGTCGCTCCCGGCGATCAAGATCGAGGTTCTCGGCCCGCCGCCGTCCTCGGGCACCCGTGACGCCTTCGAAGAGCTGGCGCTCGAGGAAGGCTGCGAGGAAGCCGGCGCCGCCAAGGACGTCTGCAAGAACATCGAGGTTCGTGACGACGGCGCCTATGTCGACGCCGGCGAGAACGACAACCTGATCGTGCAGAAGCTGCAGGCGAACGCGAACGCCATCGGCGTGTTCGGCTTCTCGTTCCTCGAAGAGAACGCCTCCAAGATCAAGGGTGCGACGGTCGACGGCACCGTGCCGACCTTCGACAACATCCTGACCGGCGCCTACCCGCTGTCGCGCACCATGTACTTCTACGTGAAGCAGGCGCATGTCGGCGTCATCCCGGGCATCATGGAGTACGTGGCTGAGTTCGTGAGCCAGGACGCTTCGGCCAACGGCGGCTACCTCGTCGAGCGCGGCCTGATCCCGCTCCCGGACGATGTGCACACCGACAACGCCGAGCAGGCTCTCTCGAAGAAGAAGCTGACCAAGGCGAAGCTCGAGGGCAAGTCCTCCTGATCCGGCGCTGACGCGCTAACGGGCGGGGGCCAAGGCTCCCGCCCGAACTTCTTTGCCCGAACCACCACCAGTTTTCGTGTCGGACCGGCGGGTCCTGTCTGCCGCCGCCAGCACTCCGAACGGAGGAGCCGATGCTGCCGCTCACCCTTCTCGCAATCGTGCTGTTGGCGCTGGTCGCCTTCGCACTCGGCCGGAACCGCGCCATCGCGGCGGCCGACGGACGGATGGCGAACCTGCATTCGCGCCCGTCCTATCACGGCCTCTACAGCCTGCTGTGGGTGGCCCTGATCGGCATCGGCACGCTGATCGTGCTGAACCTTCTGGTTGGCGGCATCGTGGACAGCATGGTGGCTGGCACCATCGCCTCCCTCGCCCCGGAGATGCGCCCCATCGAGCAGAACCTGGTGTTCAGCGATGCGGTGAAGCTCGCCACGGGCGGCCTCGCATCGGCGGATGACGAGCTGCGGCGCACGGTGGCCGAGGAATACGGCTCGCTCAACAACATCCGGCTCGGCATCGTGATCGTGGGCTCGCTCGCGGCCGCCGGCGCGACCTTCCACTACACGCAGAAGCAGCTCGACCGGAACTTCCGCGCGCGCAACCGGTCTGAGCGGATCCTGCGCTCGATGCTGATGATCGCCGCGGCGATCGCGATCCTGACCACAGTCGGCATCGTGCTCTCGCTGATCGGCGAGACGATCATCTTCTTCCAGCGCATCGGCTGGAATGTGGACGCGTTCCTGTTCGGCACCACCTGGTCGCCGCTCTCGGGTGTGTCCGAGGGCACGCTCGACCCGTCCAAGGTGGGCGCGATCCCGCTCTTCGTCGGCACGCTGATGATCACCATCATCGCGATGCTGGTGGCGGTGCCCATCGGCCTCTTCGCCGCGATCTACCTGGCCGATTTCGCGAGCCCGCAGGTGCGCGCCTGGGCGAAGCCGCTGCTCGAGGTGCTGGCCGGTATTCCGACGGTGGTCTACGGCTACTTCGCCGCGATCACGGTGGCGCCCGCGCTGCGCGATTTCGGCGACATGATCGGCCTCAGCATCGCCTCGGAGAGTGCGCTGGCCGCGGGCGTGGTGATGGGGATCATGATCATCCCGTTCATCTCCTCGCTCTCGGACGACGTCATCAACTCGGTGCCCCAGTCGCTGCGCGACGGCTCCTACGGCCTCGGCGCGACGAAGGCGGAGACGATCCGGCAGGTGGTGCTGCCGGCGGCGCTGCCGGGCATCGTCTCGGCCGTGCTGCTCGGCATCAGCCGCGCGATCGGCGAGACCATGATCGTGGTGATGGCCGCGGGCCAGGGGGCGAACATGACGTTCAACCCGCTCGACGCGGTGACCACTGTTACGGTGCAGATCGTCATGCTGATCACGGGCGACACCGAGGCCGCCACGGCCGCCGCACCCGCCTTCACGCTGGGCTTCACGCTCTTCTGCGTGACGCTGGCGCTGAACGTCGTCGCGCTCCGCGTGGTGCGCAAGTATCGCGAAATGTACGACTGAGGGATCCGGAACCATGACAATCACTTCCTCCGTCGACTTCTCGACGCTGTCGGCGAAGCACACCTCGGACGCGACGAAAGCGCGGCTGCGGGCGCGTCACTGGGCCGAGATCCGGCTGAAGGCCTACGGGATCGCGGCGATCTTCCTGGCGGCGGCGGCGCTGGCGCTGCTGGTCTCGACGATCGTCACGAAGACCGCGAACGTCTTCTACGAGTACTACTTGACGCTGGAATCCACGATCGAGCTCTCGGATCGCGATCGCGAGCGGATCGAGAACCCGAACCCGCGCTTCCGGGCCAATCTGCGCCGCGTGGTCGGCTCGGGTATCCAGGACGCGGTGGGCGGCGAGGTCAGCCGCGGCGAGCAGCGCGCGCTCACCGGGCTCCTCTCCGGCGATGCGGGCCTCGAGCTCGGCGACCGGGTGAAGGCCGATCCCTCGCTCATCGGGCAGACGGTGAGCTATGAGGCGCTGCTGGACGACAACACGCAGCTCTACCTCAAGGGCAGCTATGGCGGGCTGGAGAACCTATCCAGCAGCGGCACGCTGACGGTCACCAAGCCCGAGGACTATGCCGAGGACGAAGTGAAGATCGAGATGGGCCCTGCGGCGCTCAGCGATGTCTTCGTCGCCCTCCGCGAGAAGCGGCTCGAGGACGCCCAGCGCGCCCGCGCCGAGCAGCGCCGCCAGCAGAACGCCGTGGAAGTGACCGAGGCGCGCATGCTGGAGGCGGAGAGCGCGGAGGATCGCGAGCGGCTGCAGACCCAGCTCGACCGCTTCAAGGCTTCGCGCGACCGCGCCGAGGCGCAGGCCGACCAGCTCATGGAGATGGCGACCCGGATCCGCGAGATCCGCTTCACCATGACCGACAGCGACCCGAGCCTCCTGATCCGCGCCGGCGGGGGCTGGTTCACCGCGGTGGAGATCGAGCGCGGCGAGCTGAAGGCCGTGGTCTACGATCCGGCCGAAACGGACGGGCCCTATCAGGAGGGCGAGTGGCAGGGTCTCATCTTCGAACGCCCCGAGATCACCCGCCCGATCAGCGACCGCCAGGTGGTGTGGATCGAGAACTTCAAGGAAGAGGGCAAGATCGTCTCCAAGCCGAACTGGCGGATCATCCAGCATTCGGACAGCGCCAATGCGGAGCTGGCCGGTATCTGGGGGGCGGTCGTCGGCTCGTTCTGGACGATGGTCGTCACCTTCCTGCTCGCCTTCCCGATCGGCGTGATGGCCTCGATCTATCTCGAGGAGTTCGCACCGAAGAACCGCACCACCGACCTGATCGAGGTGAACATCAACAACCTCGCGGCGGTGCCCTCGATCGTGTTCGGTCTGCTCGGCCTCGCGATCTTCGTGTCGGGCGTGCCGGTGCATCTCTTCGGCTACGACTTCACGATCGGCGGGTTCCTGCCCCGCTCGTCGCCGCTGGCTGGCGGCACGGTGCTCGCGCTCATGACGCTGCCGACGATCATCATCGCCGGTCGCGCCTCGATCCGCGCGGTGCCGCCCTCGATCCGGGACGCGGCCCTCGGCCTCGGCGCCTCGAAGCTGCAGACCTCCACGCACCACGTGCTGCCGATGATCGAGCCGGTCAGGATCCCCGGCATCGCCAGCG
>JBCBWF010000280.1:0-6920 GCA_039817245.1 Pseudomonadota bacterium
CCAGCAGCGCCATCCAAACCCGTGCCATAAACCCGTCCTCCTCCCGTTACCGCGGCCCTTGCAATCCACCCCGGCCCGGAGTAATGCCCCGGTCTCCCGAGACGGTGGAAACGCCGCGCCACTCAGGTCCGGGCTCGGGACCCTCACTCCGGACCAACGAAGCGCGGCTAAGGCAAAAGGTAGGCGCAATGCCGCTCTACGAGCATACCTTTATCGCGCGTCAGGATCTTTCCAACGCGCAGGCCGAAGCGCTCATCGAGCATTTCGGCCAGATCCTTGCGGACAACGGCGGAACGGTCGTCGGCCACGAATACTGGGGCCTGCGCACGCTGTCCTACAAGATCAACAAGAACCGCAAGGGCCACTACGGCTACATGCGCACCGACAGCCCGGCCGCGGCCGTGCAGGAGATGGAGCGCCTGATGCGCCTGCATGACGACGTCATGCGTATCCTCACCGTCGCCGTCGAGGAGCATGAGGAAGGCCAGAGCGCCGTTCTCATCGCCCGCTCGAGCCGTGACGACCGCCGCGGCGGCCGCGGCGATCGCGGAGACAGAGGTGATCGGGGCGATCGCGGGGATCGCGGCGACCGTGGGGGCGACCGGGGCGGTGACCGCGGTGGCGATCGGGGCGGCGACCGCGGCGGCTTCCGCGGACCGCGCTAAGAAAGGGCATCAGCAATGGCACGCAAACCGTTCTTCCGCCGGCGCAAGACCTGCCCGTTCTCGGGCGACAACGCGCCGAAGATCGACTACAAGGACGTCAAGCTCCTGCAGCGCTACATCTCCGAGCGCGGCAAGATCGTCCCCTCGCGCATCACCGCCGTCTCGGCGAAAAAGCAGCGCGAGCTGGCCCGGGCCATCAAGCGCGCGCGCTTCCTGGCGCTCCTGCCCTACAGCGTCCAGTAAGGAGCCGGTCCCATGGTCCAGATCATCCTGCTCGAGCGCGTCGAGAAGCTCGGCCAGATGGGCGAAGTCGTCACCGTCAAGGACGGCTACGCCCGCAACTTCCTCCTGCCCCAGGGCAAGGCAATGCGCGCGACCAAGGCCAACATGGCACGGTTCGAGGCCGAGCGCGCCCAGCTCGAGGCGCTGTCGGCAGACCGCAAGGCCGAGGCCGAGGCGCTCGCCGCACGGCTCGACGGCCAGCAGTTCGTCATCATCCGCCAGGCCTCCGAGGGCGGAGCGCTCTACGGCTCGGTCACCCCGCGCGACGTGGCCGATGCCGCGGTGGCGGAAGGCTTCGAGATCGACCGGACCAAGGTCCGCCTCGAGAAGCCGGTGAAGGAGCTCGGCCTGCACAGCATGCGCGTCGTCCTCCACCCGGAGGTCGCGGTTGAGGTCAAGGCCAACGTCGCCCGCTCGCCCGAAGAGGCCGAGCTGCAGGCGTCGGGCAAGTCCATCGCCGAACTGCGCGCCGAGGAAGAAGCCGCCGCGGACGAGGAGATCGCCGAGCTCTTCGACGAGATCGGCTCGGCCGCGATGGATGTCGACGACGAGGGCGACGACCGCCGCCAGCGCGACGACGGCGACACGCCCGAGGCCCGCGAGGCCCGCGGCGACGATCCGCGGGACTAACCCCGCGACGCCCCTGGGGCAGCCCGGCAAGGGCCCGCCCCCGGGGGAAGCGTCCTGCCCGGCGCCCGGCGCACAGAGCCGCTCCGGGACCGCCGGCGCGCAGGCCCGCCGAACGCCCTGCCCTCAAGGCCGCCCCAGGCCCAGTGACCGGGCCGAATCCAGCGCCGCAACGCCCCGGCCGCGCCTTGGAAATCCCCGACCCGCCCCACACCGCGCAGGATCGGCCGAGGCGGCGCAGCAGCCGGATGGCCCCGGGCGGCGCAGCGGACAGATGGCCATAGGCGGCGCAGCCTTTTCATGCTTTCATGCAAGGCCAACATCCCTCGACCCGAGCAGCCCGAGAGAGAGTGCCGCCCCCGATGCCCCGCCGTTTCCCGCGCCGTGCCAGAACCGCCCTCGCCTGCCTCGCCCTTCTCGCCCTCGCGGCCTGCGGGCCCGATGGCAGCGATACAGGGCAGGATGCCGCCGCAGGCGCCCCCGGCGCGGAGTTCGCCAGCCTGCCTGCCGGCCTCTGGACCACGCGCGTCACACCCGCCCGCGTCTCCGCGGTGGTGTCCGACGGCCGCGCCCATCTCGCGCTCTCCTGCGCGGGCGAGCGGCGCATCGCGCTCCGCTACGCCCCGGCCGAGACGCCGGGCCGCGCGCGCGAGATCGCCCTCAGCGCCGGCAGCCCCGGCACCGCCGCGCTCGGCCTCGCCCTCGCCGCACGCACCGAGCGCCCGGGAGTCCTCGCCGCCACCGTGGAGGGCGACCCGGAGCGCCTGCGCCTCCTCGGCCTCCTGCTGAGCGGCCGGGGCCTGCGCGTCGCCGCCGCCCCAACCCCCTCGGCCACCATGCCGACCAACGGCGCGCGCGAGGCGATCGAGACCGCGCTCCGCCCCCATGGCTGCCTGCGCGGCGTCGAAAACGCCCTCTGATCCCGGGCCGCCCGAACCCGCGGGGGCCGGTCCGTGTCAAGGATCGCGCCACAGGCGCGACCGGCCCCGCTGGCCCGTCCTTGATACGGGGCGGACGCCGCAGCACGCTCGGACCGAAGCCCCCCGGGGCTTCTCCCCAGCCCCCTTTCCGCCGCAACGCCAGCCAGCCCCCGCATCCTCCGCGCCCCGGGCGATCCGCCAGCCCCGGGCGCCAATGCAGGACTCATCGCGGCGACCAGCCGCGATTCCGCCTCCCTCGCCCGCCAGCGCCCCAGTTATCCCCGCTCTTCTCAACACCTCAAAGAGTATCGGGGATAAGCCGCCCGGCCCTGCGATCCGCCCTCCCCAGCCGCGCCCGGCTGCGTTACAGTTCCTTAACAAACGAAAACACACGAGCAGAACGTTGAGGCAGGCACATGGCCGACGGCGGCAACGTCGAGGAGGTGCGGCTCCAGCCGCATAATATCGAGGCAGAACAGGCGCTTCTCGGCGCGGTCCTCCTCTCCAACGACGTCTTCGCCCAGGTCGAGGGGGCGCTGCGCGCAGAGCATTTCTACGACCCGGTCCACGGCCGGATCTACGAGCTCTGCGCGCAGCTCATACACAAGAATGCGCTCGCCTCGCCGCTCTCGGTCAAGGAATACATGAAGCTGGACGAGGGCCTCGCCGCCCTCGGCGGCCCCGAATATCTCGTCGGCCTCTCCGAGCACGTGGTCTCGCTCCGTGCCGCGCGCGACTACGCCAAGATCATCCGCGAACTGGCGCTCCGCCGCGACCTCATCCGCATCGGCGACGAGATCCAGGACCGCGCCCAGCGCTTCGAGGTCGACGAGGACCCCGCCAGCCAGATCACCGAAGCGGAGAAGCAGCTCTACACGCTGGCCGAGACCGGCAAGCTCGAAGGCGGCTTCGTCAACTTCAAGGCCGCCGCCCTCGCCGCCGTGCAGGTCGCCAATGCCGCCTACAGCCGCGGCGGCGGCCTCGCCGGCCTCGCCTCGGGCCTGCGCGTGCTCGACGAGAAGCTCGGCGGCTTCCGCAAGAGCGACCTCACCATCCTCGCCGCGCGCCCCTCCATGGGCAAGACCGCCCTCGCCACCAACATCGCCTTCGCCGTCGCCCGCCAGCGCCTCAAGAGCGCCCTTTCCGGCGCGCCGGAGGATCAGCGAGAGGGCGGCGTCGTCGGCTTCTTCTCGCTCGAGATGTCCGCCGAGCAGCTCGCCAACCGCATCCTCGCCGCGGAGGCGCGCATCAAGTCGCATCTCCTCCTCAAGGGCGATCTCAGCCAGGGCGAGTTCGACCGCTTCGCCGTCGTCGCGGAGGATCTCTCCCGCCTGCCCCTCTTCGTGGACGACACCCCGGCGCTCCCGATCTCCACCCTCGCCACCCGCGCGCGCCGCCTGAAGCGCCAGAAGGGGCTCGACATGCTGGTGGTCGACTATCTCCAGCTCGTCCGTCCCGCCTCGGGCCGCAGCGACGGGCGGGTGCAGGAGGTCTCCGAGATCACCCAGGGCCTCAAGGCCATCGCCAAGGAGCTCGACATCCCCGTCATCGCCCTCTCCCAGCTCAGCCGCAAGGTGGAGGAGCGCGACGACAAGCGCCCCCAGCTCGCGGATCTGCGCGAGTCGGGCTCCATCGAGCAGGACGCCGATGTGGTGATGTTCATCTTCCGCGAGGCCTATTACCACGACCGCGCCAAGCCGCCGGAGGACGATCCGCGCTTCGCCGAATGGCAATCCAAGGCGGAACGGCTGCACGGGCGCGCCGAGGTCATCATCGGCAAGCAGCGCCACGGCCCCATCGGCACCGCCGAGCTGATGTTCGAGGACAGTTTCACGCGCTTCTCCGACCCCGCGCGCCCCCGTGACGGCGCGCCCGAGCCCGGTTACGATCCCGCCTTTCAGTAACGCGCCGCGCGGTCGCCCCGCCGCCGCCCGGCCCCTTAGAGACCGCCCCATGCTCGCCCCAGACCCCGACGGCGCCCCGGACAACGACGACCGCGACACCCGCCGCGACGCCCCCGCAGGCGCCACGCTCGAAGCGCGCCTCACCGTGGATCTCGCCGCCATCGCCGCCAACTGGCGCGCCCTCGACGCGCTCTCCGCGCCCGAGGTCGAGACCGCTGCCGTCGTGAAGGCCGATGCCTATGGCCTCGGCGCCGCCGCCGTCGCGCCGGTGCTCGCCGAGGCCGGCGCGCGCCGCTTCTTCGTCGCCCTGCCCGTCGAGGGCCTGCGCCTGCGCGACATCCTCGGCCCCGAGCCGGAGATCTACATCCTCGGCGGCTACGGCGCGGCCGATCGCGCGGCCTTCGAGCGCGCCGCCCTCCGCCCCGTCATCAACAGCCTCGCGCAGGGCAATGCCTGGTTCGAGGGCGGCCCCGCCGGCCCCTGCGCGCTGCAGCTCGACAGCGGCATGAACCGTCTCGGCCTCGAGCGCGACGAGCTCGCCACCGTCGAGACGCTGCCCGAGCCCGTCGGCTTCGTGATGAGCCATCTCGCCTGCGCCGACGAGCCCGCCCACGGCCAGAACCACGCCCAGCTCGCCGCCTTCGAGAACATGACCGCCGGGCTCGACCGGCCCCGATCCCTCGCCGCCACCGGGGGCACGCTGATGGGCGCGGCCTTCCACCACGACCTCACCCGCCCCGGCATCGGCCTCTACGGCGGGCTGCCCTTCGCCGATGCCGCCCCCGTCGTGCGCCTCGACGTCCCCATCATCCAGATCCGCGAGGTCGCCCGCGGCGAGCCCGTCGGCTATGGCGCGGCCTGGACCGCCACGCGCCCCTCGCGCATCGCCACCCTCGCCATCGGCTATGCGGACGGGCTGATCCGCGCAGCCGGCAACCGCGCCACCGCCCATCTCGCCGGCCGGGCGCTGCCCTATGCCGGGCGCGTCTCCATGGACCTCATCACCCTCGATGTGACGGACTGTCCCGAGGCCGCCGAGGGCGCCATGGTCGAGCTCCTCGGCCCCGGCTGCAGCGTCGACCGGCTCGCCACCGCCGCCGGCACCATCGGCTATGAGATCCTCACCAGCCTCGGCGCGCGCTACGCCCGGGTCTACACGGGCTGAAGCCGCGCGCGCAGACGCGCATCCGCGCTTGGAGCCGCCTGCGCCCTGTCGTATACCACGGCCGCGCCACGCCGCGCGCCCACGGCAACCGCGAAGGACGACACCCCTGTTCGCGCCCCTCCTCAGCTTCCTCGCCGCCATCGGCGCCGGCACCATCGGCCTCTGCCGGCGCGTCGGCCATCTCGTGCTGTTCACGCTGCGCGCACTCGCCAATCTGGTGGCTCCGCCCTTCTACCCGGCCGAGACGCTGCGCCAGATCCTGCGCATCGGGTATTTCTCGCTGCCGGTGGTCGGGCTTACCACGCTCTTCACCGGCGCCGCACTCGCGCTGCAGATCTATGCCGGCGGCTCGCGCTTCTCCGCCGAGAGCGTCGTGCCCTCCATCGTCGCCATCGGCATGACGCGCGAGCTCGGCCCCGTCCTCTGCGGGCTCATGGTCGCGGGCCGCGTCTCCGCCTCCATCGCGGCCGAGCTCGGCACCATGCGCGTCACCGAGCAGATCGACGCGCTCACCACCCTCTCCACCAATCCGATCAAGTATCTGGTCGTGCCCCGCATCGTGGCGGCCACGCTCACCCTGCCGGTGCTCGCGCTGATCGGGGACATCATCGGGATCTACGGCGCCTTTCTCATCGGCGTGCACCGGCTCGGCTTCAACCCGGCCACCTATCTGCAGACCACCTGGGACTTTCTCACCTATGGCGACGTCGCCTCCGGCCTGATCAAGGCCGCGGTCTTCGGCTTCATCGTCGCCCTGATCGGCTGCTATCACGGCTACCATTCCGGCCGCGGTGCACAGGGCGTCGGCAAGGCCACGCGCACCGCCGTCGTCAACGCCTCGATCCTGATCCTCGCCGCCAACTTCGTCATGACGGATCTCTTCTTCTCATGACCGCCTCCATCGCCATCGAGGGGCTGGTCAAGAGCTTCGGGTCCAAGCACGTCCTGCAGGGCGTGGACCTGCACGTGCCCGCCGGCCAGTCCACCGTCATCATCGGCGGCTCCGGCACCGGCAAATCGGTCACGCTCAAATGCGTCCTCGGCCTCATCGCGCCGGATGCCGGGCGGATCCTCGTCGGCGAGGAGGACGTGACCCGCGCCCGCGGTGCGGGCCGTGCACGCCTGCTCGCCCGCTTCGGCATGCTCTTCCAGGGCGGCGCGCTTTTCGACAGCCTGCCCGTCTGGGAGAACGTCGCCTTCCGCCTCCGTCACGGCCGGGGCGCGCTCTCGCGCACGGACGGGCGCGATCTCGCCATCGAGAAGCTCCGCCGCGTCGGCCTCGGCCCCGAGACCGCCGATCTCTTCCCCGCCGAGCTCTCCGGCGGCATGCAGAAGCGCGTCGGCCTCGCCCGCGCCA
>JBCBWF010000129.1:0-12024 GCA_039817245.1 Pseudomonadota bacterium
CCTCAGCGTCCCCAGAAGAAGCGCGCGTGCCTCGGCGACGCTCAGAGACTGCAGGCGCTCGCAGAGTGCGCCTCCCTCATCGATCGCCGACGAAGCGCGCGCACGGCGGACGCGTTCGAATAGGGGGCTGGCGCACAACGGCAGGGCCGATCGCAAAGGCGCCGCGCCCGGTGGAAGGACGGTCACCACCGGATCGTCGGGCGGCGCATCGAGCAGTCGCTCAAACACATCGAGGGCCTGGTCGGCGCGGAGGAGGCCGCAGGAAAAGCGATCTCGCATCTCGCGTTCGAGCGCGGCCCGCAGCCGCCCATCGCTCGCCAACCGTCCACGATCCGCAATTGGCCCCCAGGCGATCGTCAAGCCCGGCAAGCCCTTCCGACGGCGCGCTTTCGCCAACCCCTCCAGAGATGCATTGGCCGCCGCGTAGGCAGCCTGACCCGGATTTCCGAGCCGCGCCGCAAGGGAGCCGAAGAGCACGAAGTGTTGCGGATCGAGCGGACGGCTCAAGCGGTCGAGCAGGCCTGCACCGCCGATCTTCGGGCGAAGAACCGAAGCGACGAGGTCCGGTGTGTGCTCCGCGAGGGTCGCGTCCTCCAGCACCATCGCCGCATGGACGATCCCCGCCAGCGGCTCGCCCCGCGCGGCGATCTCCTGGAAGAGCACCTCCATCGACGCTGGATCTGCCGCATCCACGGCACGCGTCTCGACAGGGGTTCCCGATGCCTTGAGTGCCGCCAACGCCGCTTGATCATCACGTGCGGGCCGGCCAGTTCGGCCGATGAGCCAAAGCCGCGTCGCACCGCGCGCCTGCAGCCTCGCAGCCGTTGCGAGCCCGAACCCGCCGAGCCCGCCCGTGATCAGCCAGGCCCCCGTCGTGGCTTTCTGCGGCTGAGCCGGCGAACGTCGCCTGGCCAAAGCCGATGTCGGGTTCCGCACCACGATCTTGCCCACATGCCCGGCGCACTGCATGAGCCTGAATGCCCCGGCGACCTCGTCAGCCTCGAAGATATGAAGCGCGGGCGCGGTGAGCCGACCTGCAGCGAAGTCTTCGAGCACCGTTCCCATGATCTCGGCCGTCGACCCCGGGCGGGCGTGCAGCAGCTGGTCCGCGTCCACGGCGAAGAAGCTCGCGTTTCGCGCAAGCGGGCGCATGGCCAGCCGGCTGTTCGCGTAGAGATCCTGCTTGCCTAGCTCAACGAACCGGCCGAACGGGGCCATGCATTCGAGCGAGCGGGCAAGATCGTTCCCGGCGAGCGCATTCAGAACCACGTCGGACCCGCGGCCCCCGGTCGCCTCCATCACCGCGTCGGCGAAGCGGCCGTCGCGACTGTCGAAGACCGCCTCTGCCCCCAGAAGATGCGCGAGCCGGCGCTTGCCGGGGCGCCCGGCCGTTGCCAGAACGCGGGCTCCCCGGAGCGCGGCGATCTGCATCGCGGCCTGCCCGACCCCCCCGGTCGCACCGTGGATCAGCACGGTCTCGCCCTCTCCCAACCGCGCGAGCGCCCCCAAAGCATACTGAGCGGTGAAGAATGCCACCGGGAGCGCTGCGGCGGTCTCGCTGGAAAGAGCGTCGGGACGGCGAGCGACCGCGTACGAGGACACCGTCACATGACCAGCGAAGGACTGAGGCGCGAAGGCGATCACGCGATCGCCCGGCGCGTACGTCGCCTCGGGACCGGCTCGGACAACGGTACCGGCACACTCCATCCCGAGGCTCGCGCCAGCGAAACCATGCATCACGGCCTCCGCCGGAAGGCGGCGCTGGGCCCACATGACATCACGAAAATTGAGGCCGGTCGCCTCAACGGCGATCTCCACCTCGTCACCTTCCGGTGCGCGCCTCGTCACTGTCCGCCACGCCAAGCTATCCAACGCGCCCGGTTGGGTGAGTTGGAGCGAGACGGTCCCATCTTGGCGCCCGCCGGCGTCTGCGGAAGGACCCAGCGCATCCCGCTGCGCCTCCGTCTCCGCGATGTTGAGCCTGGAGGCGAAGACAGAACCGGTGCTCCCGACCGCCATAGCCGGTTCGTCGAGAGACCCGTCTCCAACGGCCGTGAGCGCCTCAGCGACCGCATCGACCGGCGCGTCGTCCGCGAGGGCTGTGTGGTGCACTCTCACCCCCTCACACTCGTTGGAGAGTGTCCTTGCGAGGCCGGACAAAGCCGCGTCGTCGGGGCGCCATTCATCCCCTTGCGCATGCGAGAGCAGGACAAGGCGGGAGGGCGGGGCAGCGGTCGGGCCGGCAACGAGGCGTCTGCAGGCTGCAATCCGCCGGATCAGGGCAGCCCCAGCGCCCGCTTCGCCGTTCTGCAACGTCGCTTGACCAGCCGGCGCCGCTTCGGACGGAGGGACGATCACAACGAGCCGGCCAGCTGGAGACGGCCATGCGGCGGCATCGAGGGACGCGATGCTACCTTCCGAGGGTGCCAGCGCCATCAGGAGGGCACGCGCCTGCGCCGCGCTCTCAACGCTCGGATCGTGCAGTATCAAGATGCCGAGGCTTTGGGGCAGCTCGGCGGCGAACCCTAGTCGCGCAACAAGGAAATGTGCAGGCCACCCGGCGAGCCTTGTCGGCACCTCGGCAGGAGGCTCGAAGCCCGCGGCGCCCAACCTGCCTTTCAACCGGAGATCATGCCCCTGTTCGCCTGTGACGTGAGCAAAGGGACCGGCATCGCTACCGATCGTGAGGAGCATTGCGCCTGGCGATAGTGCAGCGGCCAGCGCCGCTAACGCGGTCGGATCGAGCGTGTCCAGGGCCCCGCGATCCGCGAGTACGATGTCGAAGCGCCGTGCCCGCGCGATGACCTCACCGAACGCCCCGCCCTGGTCACGAGGATCGGCTTGGACGATCTCCCCGATAGACGCACACCCGGTGAGTTCGCTGCGGAACGCTGGGGGAGGCGCTCCGAGGACAAGGATCGCGAGCCGTTCCCCGTCCGGCCAGGTCTTCGCCATGTCCAGCGCGGCGGTCGCCAGCCGGTTCCAGAGCGCGCGGTAGCGCGGAGCATCAATCCCGGGCGCTCGTGCCGCAGGCTCCCCCGCGTCGAACAGGCGCGCGGCCAGCGTCTCGCTCTCGTCGAGCAGAGCGAGGAGGTCGGATGCATGCTCCGCCGCCTCGCACCGCAAGGCCTGGACCAGGGCGGCAGCGGGCTCGTAGGGAGACCGGGCGGCCATGTTGAAGCGCCCGTCTTCCAGCTGCAACGCGCCATCGGCCAACAGAAAACGGGAGAGAGCATCGAAGAGCGCCCGGCTCTGTGCGGCAATCCGTTCTCCGCCATCGGCAGGGAGTGGTCCATGGCGCGCAATTCCCACCGCGACTGCCTCCGCCGCGGCGATGCGCGCCAGCTCGTCCAGCAGCAGCCAAGCGGCATCGTCCGTCGTCTCCATCGAACCGTCCGCCGAGGCGAGACCGAGCTCACCGAGACGCGCCGCAGGATCGGCCCAGACCGTCGGCAAACGCACTGCCTCGGCAGGGAGGCGCACTGGCTCGAGCGCCTCGTCCCACAGGGTCGGGACGACCGCGCGTTGCGGGCCATGCAATGGCTGAAGCCGAAGACCGTCGAGCACGAGCTGCGCCGCACCGGATGTGTCGCCTAGACGGAGCCTGACCTCAGCGCCCACCTCGGATGCGTGAACAAGCGTCAACTCGGCGCGCTGAAGCGACGGCGCCTCCTCCGAGGGGAAGTAGAGCAGACGACCGATATGGGCCGGAACGAAGGGGCGCCGGCTGCCCGGCTCTTCTTCCGGAGCGTGCGATGGCAGGAGCGAAGCCAAGCCGTGGAGAGCGGCATCGAGCATTGCCGGGTGGCAGTGCATCTCGCCGTCCTCTGCGGGCTCCAAGGCTCTGAGCTTCGCTGCAATCGACCGCGAGCCGGTGGCTTCAAGGCGGGCCACGCGCCGGAATGTGGGGCCGTAGTCCAGTCCCAGCGCTGACAGTCCACCATAGAGAGAGGATATGTCCGTCGCATCGATGGTGCGGTCAGGCGCTGCGTCTGAGAGCGTTTCGCATTCTGCGGCCGCATCGCGCAGCGTGCCGCGGGCGTGGAGCGTCCAGGCCACGTCGCGACAATGTGGCCGGCTCTCGATCCTCAGAAGTCCGGTCTCCTTGTCGAAGCTCGTGCGGAGCGCCATCGTCTGCCCGTCCGGCAAGGGCAATGAGGCGACGATGTCGAAGTCGCGGAGCTCGAGGGGGCAAGGCCCAAGCTCCGCCCGCCCCACGGCGAGTGCCATCTCGATATACGCGGTCGCCGGCAAGACCGGCACGGAGTCGACGCGGTGATCGGCGAGCCAGGGCAGAACCTCGGTGTCGATCAGGTTATGCCAGGGGCCGACGCCGGGGCGATCCCGCGCGCCAAGGAGCGGATGGCCAGGCTCGCGTCCGAAGACATCCACCGCCTCCGGGCTGGCCGGAAGCTGGAAGCGCTGGCGCTGCCACGGATAGGCGGGTAGCCGCGCGGGCACGGGGCGGCGCGGACCAAAGACGCGCTCCGGGTCTGGTCGCGCGCCATGCGCCAGCGCCGCAGCGACGATCGCTCCGGCGTCGCGCGGAGCCCGCCCCGGCCCTTCGAGGCTGCCAAGGCAAACGGTGCGCCACGGCGTATTGGCCAGCGTGTCCCTCGCATAGCTCGCGAGCACGGGCCGCGGCCCGATCTCGAGAAAGAGCCGGCAGCCCTGTTCGGCCATCGCGAGGAGCGCTTCGCGAAAGCGCACCCGCTCGCGCGCATTGCGGTACCAGTACGTCCCATCCAGCGTCTCGCCGGGCCGAAGCGCGGCATCGGTGGCGGAAACGAAGGGAACGGCCGCTTCTGCGGGGGTGAGCTCCGCGAGATCGGCGATCAACCCGTTCCGCCCGCTCTCGAGCACCGCGCTGTGATAGGCGTAGTCCACCGGCAGACGCCGCAGAGGCAGGCGCGCCCTCTTCGCCCCCTTCGCAAGCGCATCCAGAGCCGCGCCTTCGCCGGAGATGGTGACGCTGCGCGGACTGTTATCGGCGGCCAGAGTCAGGTGATCGGAAAGAGCCAGCCCGTCGATCAGGCTCTGGGCGCGATCGGCATCCGCGAGCATCGCGGCCATGCCGCCGTCGCCCCGGATCTCGCGCACGGTCCGGGAGCGGCGCACGACAAGCAGAACGGCATCCTCCAGCGAGAGTGCGCCGGCCGACCACGCGGCCGCCACCTCGCCGACGGAATGGCCCGCAACGATGC
This sequence comes from Pseudomonadota bacterium, assembly GCA_039817245.1. Lineage (GTDB taxonomy): Bacteria > Pseudomonadota > Alphaproteobacteria > Rhodobacterales > Rhodobacteraceae > Thermohalobaculum. The sequence goes on from JBCBWF010000129.1 coordinate 5,205, forward strand.
CGGGCGTGAGGCCCGCCGCTGCGAGGCTCTCCACGAGACCGACCTGCAGCGCCAGCAGCGCTGCCTGGCCGGTCTCGCTGTCGCGCAACGCGTCCTCCGCAGCCTCCCCCTCAAGCCGATCGAGTTCGGCGAGATCGGCGCCGCCCGAGTCGCGGAAAAGGGCGGCCACACGTGCATAGGCATCGGAGAAGACCGGATCGGTGCGGCGCAGATCCGCCCCCATGCCGGCCCATTGCGATCCGTTACCAGAGAAGACGAAACCGACCGGGCCCTCCTCCACAGCGTCGCCCGTCACCAATCCGGGAGCGTCTCGGCCCGCAGCCAGGGCCGTCAGCCCCGCCTCGAGTGCCTCCGCGTCCGCGGCACGCAGGACCGCGTGACGGCCGAGCCGTGCCCGGCGATGCCCGGCGGCGGACGCAGCGTCCGGCAGCGCGGGGCTGGGCTCGGCGAGAAAGCGGGACCGCCAGTCCGAGGCCATCGCCGCAAGCGCCTTCTCACTCGCCGCGGTGAGCAGAAGCGGCGGCAACGGCCCGTCACCCGCCACTTCCCGCCCTGGGACGGCCTCAATCACCGCATGCGCGTTGGCCCCCCCGAAGCCGAAGGCATTGACGGCCGCCGTCCAGACCGCGCCACCCGGACGCTCGGGCAGTGCGACCGCATCGCGCGCGACACGAAGATTGAGCGCATCCTCATCGATCGCCGGGTTGACCGTCTCCACATGGAGGCTCGCCGGATAACGGCCATGCTCCAGCGCGAGCTGCGCCTTCAGGAGGCCCGCGAGGCCCGCAGCGGGCTCCAGATGACCGATATTGGTCTTGGCCGAGCCGATCGGCAGCGGCGTGGAGCGATGCCGGCCCAGCGCCTCGCCGATCGCAGCAGCCTCGATCGGGTCGCCGACCGGCGTGCCGGTGCCATGTGCCTCGAGAAACCCGAGAGCGTCCGCCGCCAGCCCGATCCGCGCATGAACCTCGGTGATCAGCGCGGCCTGCGCGGCCTGCGAGGGCGTCGTAAGACCGGTGCTCCGCCCGCCGCTCGCGGTGCCGGTGCCGAGGAGCCGCGAGCGCACCGGCTCTCCGCCCTCCCGCGCGTCTGCCACGCGCCGCAGCACGAGACCGACACCGCCCTCAGCGCGCACATACCCGTCCGCACCCGCATCGAAGGCACGGCAGAGGCCCTGCCGGCTGAGCATGCCGGCCTGACTGAACCCGACGAAGCTGAAAGGCTGGAGCAGCAGGTTCACACCGGCCACCACAGCCGTATCGATCTCGCCCCGAGCCAGCGCGCCTGCGGCCAGATGAAGCGCCGTCAATCCCGAAGCGCAGGCGGTGTCCACCGTGAGGCTCGGCCCGTCGAGATCGAGCAGATATGAGATCCGGTTCGCCAGCACCGAGAGGCTGTTACCGGTCATGAAGGGCGAGTCGATCGCCGCGACATCGGAGGCAAAGCGCTGCGCGTGATCCATGGCTGAGGCGCCCACATAGACACCCGTGCGCCCCATTGCATTGCCCGGCTCACCGGGTGCGAGACACGCGGCCTCCAGCGCCTCCCAGGCGAGCTCGAGCAACAGGCGCTGCTGCGGGTCCATCTGCTCGGCCTCCCGCGGGGAGATCCCGAAGAAGGCGGCGTCGAAATCCCACACACCGTCGATGAGCCCGGCCGCCATCGTGTAGGCGCGCCCGGGGGTGCCGCGGACCGGATGCAGGAAGCGCCGCTCCGCCCACCGTTCCTGCCCGGCCCGGCTGATCGCGGTCCCCCGACGCTCGAGCAGCGACCAGAACGCCTCCGGATCCGGGGCGCCGGGAAGCCGGCAGGCGTATCCGGTGATCGCGAGATCGAGCGGGCCGGTGGGCGGCGGAAGGCTCATCTTTTCCCGTCCTTCTGAGCGGGTGGGCACGCACGGCCCGCGCAGATTGCGCGGCAGCCGCGTCCCAAGCCCTAGACGGAAAATGGTTTCCGAGTGGTTTCACACGGCGCTGCGAAAGCCGCATGCGGCGATCGCGAACTCCGCCATCACGGTCAAACCCTTCTTAACCGCAAGCGGCCTATGCAGACGGCGCACCGGGCAAAGCCTGGCGGAAGCGTCGCTACCGGCGGCGCGCATCGGCCGGAACGGCAGGAGAGTGAGCGTTTGGTCAGGGCGTTGTGGCGAAGGTTCCGGAGTACGCGAAGCGTGTCTCTCGCCTGGGTCGGCGGGGTGGATGACCGGGTTCCTTACGTAAATGTGGGGGATGCGCTCAGCCCGGTGATCGTGGCGATGGTTTCCGGCAAAGCCGTGCACAGCGCGCCCTTTCGCAGCCGGCAGCGGCGCATGAGCGCCGTCGGAACCATCGGGCAGTCGCTGAAAGGCGGCGTGGTGGATGTCTGGGGGAGCGGCTGCTCGCCCTGGGCCAATCCGCTGTCGCAGGGGCCGAAGATCCCCTATCGCCCGCCGGAAGGAACGGAACTGAGGCTCGCGGCCACCCGCGGGCCGTTCTCCGCAAGCCTGATGGGATTCGGGGAAGCGCCGGCGATCCCGTTCGGGGATCCGGCGATGGTGCTGCCGCTCTTCCACCGGCCGATGCTGCGCAAGCGTGCGGAACTCGGGGTTGTCCTGCATCTCTCCGAGCTTGCCGATCGCGGTTTTCATGCCGTCCCGAAGCCCGGTCTCGTGCGCTACGAAGTCCCGGAGGCGGACGCGGGTATCCGGCTCATCACCATGGTGGCGCCGCCGAACATTGCGGGGATCAGAGCCAAGATCGACGAGATCCTGGCCTGCCGGCGAATCGTTTCCACCTCGCTGCACGGCCTCGCGATCGCGGAGGCATACCGGATCCCCTGCCTCTATTTCGGCACCGCCGCCGGTGCGCCCGGCGTGGTGCGCTGCGCGCTCGATTCGCCCGAGATCGCGCAGGTGAATGCGCGCTTCGCGGATCTCTACGGCGGTTTCGGACGGCGCGGCATCACCTATTGGCGCCAGCGCAAGATCCTGCGGACGGACTGGGAAGCGCTGATCGCCGCCATCGACCGATACTGGGAGCCCACGGACTACGACCCCGCGCCGCTGATGGAGGTGTGCCCGGCCGGCCTCGCGCCGCTGGCGCCTGCCGAGGGGGCGAGCATCTGGGACCACCCGGTCATCGCCGGGCTGCCCCTTATCGAACGGCGGGCGGCATGAGTCGCCGCCCGCAAGATGCGCCGGCCAGCGACGCCGCGCCAATGCCAGACAGGAGAGTGGGATGAGTGAGCTTGCGCGTATCGTGCGGGAGACCGGCGAGGTTCCGCTGGCCTGGGCCGGGGGAACCACCGGCCAAGACTATCTCAATCTGGGCGACGCTCTCAGCCCGGTGATGGTGGCGCTTCTGAGCGGCAAGCCGGTGAAGCGCGTGCCCTTCGTCTCGCGCAACCCGCGCCTCGTCGCCGTGGGCACCATCGGGCAAAACGTCTCTGGCGGACGCGCCTGGTTCTGGGGCACCGGCTGCGGACGCGTGACCGGACGGAGCACGGGCCTGCTCCGGCGCTTCACGCCCGATTCGGGCACGGATCGGCGCATCACCTCGACGCGCGGACCATTCTCCGCCGCGCTCCTCGGTGGCGGACGCGCCTATCACGCGCGCTACGGGGACCCGGTGAGCCTCCTGCCGCGCTTCTACGCGCCGAAGGTGGAGAAACGCTACGAACTGGGCGTCATCGTCCACCTCTCGGATCTGGCCGACCGCGAGATCGAATGTCACCCGAATGCCGATCACCGCCGCTACGCGGTGCCGGAGGCGCTGAAGGACAGCGTCCGCCTCATCAACACCGTCACGCCCGTCTCGGCGGAGGGGCTGCGGGACAAGCTCGACGAGATCCTGTCCTGCCGGCGGATCGTCTCGACCAGTCTGCACGGGCTCGTGATCGCCGACTCCTACGGCATTCCCTGCCTGCCCTTCCCCGCACGCGAGAAGCGGGGCCTGGAGCGACAGCGGATCGACTTCGAGTCACCACTCGATCTGCGGGTGACGGACTACTACGGCGGGCTCGGACGGGATCGCCTCGCCATCTACGGCCAGCCCCGCGACCTCGAGACAAACTGGGAGGCGGTGATGACGGCGGTGGACAAGGCCTGGGAGCCCGTCGACCTCGCCGCAACGGATGCGGCCCTGACCGGGGCTTTCCCGGTCGATCTCGCCCCGCTCGCGGTCGCGGAGGGCGAGGAGATCTGGTCCCATCCGCTGATCGCCGGGCTCGGCTTCAGCCACGATGTTCGGGCGCTGCGCGTGGCAGACCGTGCGGCTGCTGCCGACAATGCGCGCGCCGGGCGCCAGCGCGAGCGTTCGGATCAGTCCCGGCTTCGCGCGCTCAATGCGCCTTCAGCCTGCGCGACCCTGCCCTGTGCCGCACCGGGGGCGATCGCATCGCGTCGCAGGCTCAGGCTCGCGGACGGACCGTCGGGCCCGTCCCTGCCGTTGAGCTGGGCGGCCGGGCGCTCCGGCGACGGGTTCGCCAATATCGGCGACGCGCTGAGCGCTGTGGTCGTCTCCGGGCTCTCCGGGTTGCCGGTCCTCCACACGCCCGCGGCCTGCGAGCGTGAGCGGCTCGCCGCGGTGGGGACCATCGGGCATCTGCAATGCGGTGGGCGCGTCCATGTCTGGGGGACCGGCTTCGACGCGGCGCGCAACCCGGTTGCGGCCGAGGAGCGCTATGCCCCGCCGCCTCAGACCGAGCTTGTCGTGCACGCCACGCGCGGCCCCTTCTCTGCCGCCGTCCTCCGGCGTCACGGGGTGCAAGCGCCCGAAGTCTTTGGCGATCCGGTCTATCTGCTTCCCCGGATTTTCCCGCTCGACGACGTGGAGAAGACCCATGAGCTCGGCGTGGTTCTGCATCTGACGGAGATCGAACCGCGCAACCCGACGGGCATGCCGAAGGAGGTCTTCCCGCGGTACACGGTGCCCGAGGCGCTTTCCGGCACGGTCCGCCTCATCAACATGTATGCCGACAGCTCGATGGAGGCGTTCGAGGCCAAGCTCGCCGAGATCGCATCCTGCCGGCGAATCCTGTCGACCTCGCTGCACGGCCTCGTGATCGCGGATGCCTATGGCGTGCCGAGCGCGTGGTTCGGCTTCTACGGCACCGGGCTCGACCGGATCGATCTGCTCGACCCCCGACAGCGGATCGATCATCGGATGCGCGATCTCTACGCAGGCATCGGCCTCGCGGAAGTGCCGATCTTCAGTACGCCGCGGCACACCGAGACAGACTGGGACGCGGCGATCGCAGCCTTTGACGACGGGATCGAGACGACGGGCTTCGACCCGACGCCGCTGCTGGAGGCCTTCCCTGGCCCTCTCGCCGTCTCACCAGCAGACAACCGCTGGCCGGTGCCGCGCGCGCAGCTCTCGGGCGTGACCCTGTAGCGCCGGCGCCCGGTCCCGGAGACCCGGCAGAGAAGAGGAGTGCAGATATGGACGACGCCAGTCCGCTCGATGCCGCCGGCGTATCCGGCGATCTCGTCGACCCGCTGGAAAACGATGCAAGCGGCGCACACAGCGCCGCGAAGCGCATGCCGGTGCGTTCGGCAAGAGCCGCGCCGGAAGAGGGGCCCACGACAATCGACGAGGCGACGGCAAGGGACCTCAAGCTTCTCCGAGAAGCCGCAACGCGTCACCCCTTCGGACATTATCGCCAGATCGCCACGATCCGCGCGCACAAGCCAGCGACCGCGGACGAAGTTGCTTCACCCGGCTTTAGCGAAGAGTTCCTGGGCCCCCGCGCACGCAGGGCTACGGAGCCGGTCGGCGGCCGGGCAGAGGACGTTCCTGTCACGCGATACATGGCCTATCTGCGTGAGACAGTCGGCGCGGCGCAGGACTTCGATCCGGGTTGTCCCTGGGACCAGGCTCGTTTCGCCCAGTGGTATATCCGCGAGGCGGCAGGGCATGTACGCGGCGGGACTGCACCGGTCGGGCGCGCCCTTGCAGAGAGCCTCGCCGCCGATGTCGGCGATCCCTGGCAGGCGGGGCCGCGCCTCAGCCGGTTCCTTCGGCGAGAGGCGGAGCGCCATGTGCCCTCGATCGCCAAGAACGGGGACGCGGACGCCGTGCTCGCCTGGTGGCTGCACGGACATGCGGGCCTCCGAAACTACCCTGCCGCACTCACGCCGCCTTGGTTGCGGGCGCGCATCCAAAGGGTGCCGACCGGCGCGGAAGGCCCGCTCTTTCCGCTCACGGCGGGGCTTCTCGGCGTCTACGAGGGATCCGAAGGGTATCGCGCGACCTACGCACTCGACGATCCTGTCGGGCGGATTGGGTTCGCCTTCGACCTCCTTCTCCACCTCTCCGACACGCCGACGAGGCGCTTGCTCTTCGGCCGGGATCTTCAGGCGTGGTTCGCCGCGCCCGTCGGCGGCCGGGCTGGCGCGCCGAGCCGCTTCGAGCTGCTGATGGCGCTCCAGGCGGGCGTCGCCGAGACCCAGCCATGCAGCGCCGACGCCGCCGACCGCATCCGCGCCTGGTATCGGGGTCAGGTTTGCGGTGTCTATCCGCAGCTGGCGGCCTTCTCGAGTATCCCGGAGGCGGACTGGATCGCGCGCGACCCTCGCCTGGAACTCGTCGGTATGGCGAGCGCCGAGACAGGGCTCGCCCAGAACTTGCGGATGAGCGAGGCCGCGCTCGACGAGGCTGGCGTGCCCTCCTGTCTGCGCGACAGCGAGGCAGCCTTCAATGCGGTGGACGGCAAAACCGCATCGGGCGCACGATCGAAGATGGTCGCGCCGCAGCGTAAAGCAGCGCTGATCCACTTGAATGCCGATGCGGTGCCTCAGGCGCTCTGCCACCCGCTCCTGGACCGGCACAAGGAGCTCTAC
>JBCBWF010000170.1:0-10022 GCA_039817245.1 Pseudomonadota bacterium
GCGGGCTCTACCTGATCTACATCCTCGCCGTCGGCCGGGTGATGCCCTCGGCGGCGCCTCTGCCGGAGGGCGCCAAACCGGCGGACTGGGAGGCGGTGAAGGACGTCGCCATCGCGGTGTTGCCGCCGGTGATCCTGATCCTCGCGGTGCTGGGCTCGATCTTCGCGGGCATCACGACGCCGACCGAGGCCTCCGGCGTCGGCGCCATCGGGGCAACGCTGCTCGCGGTGGCCTACCGCAAGCTCAACGTCTCGAAACTCGTCAACGTCGCGATCTCCACCTTCAACACAACCGCCTATATCTTCGCGATTTTCCTCGGCGCGACCTGCTTCTCCTACGTGCTGCGCGAGCTCGGCGGGGATGAGCTGATCGAGAGCATGATCGCCGCCACCGGCTTCGGGGCGGAGGGCACGGTGCTCTTCATCCTCTTCATCGTGTTCCTGCTCGGCTTCGTGCTGGACTGGATCGAGATCACGCTGATCGTGCTGCCGCTCATGCGGCCCATCGTGAACGCGCTCGGGCTCGACATCCCCGGCTTCGGCGAGATCGACGAGCCGGCGCTGGTCTGGTTCGTGATCCTGGTGGCGGTGACGCTGCAGACCTCGTTCCTCACGCCGCCGGTGGGCTTCGCGCTCTTCTACCTCAAGGGGGTCTGCCCGCCGGAAGTGAAGCTCACGGATATCTATCTGGGCGTCATTCCCTTTGTCCTGCTGCAGCTTACGGGTCTTGCGATCGTGTTCCTGGTGCCGGAGCTCGCGACCTGGCTGCCATCGGTCGCCTTCAAGTGACGCCTCGCTGAACGGCGGGGCCGCAGCCGGCCCCGCTCCCCCACAGAAGCCGCCCCGATGGCGGACGACGGTAAGGAGTGAACGCCATGACCGTGCAGACCCCGGACGAAGACTTTATCGCAACGCTCCGCCGCATCGTCGGCAAGCGCTACCTGCACACCGGCGAGGCGACCACGGCGCGGTTCCGCAAGGGCTGGCGCTCCGGCGAGGGCGAGGCCGAAGCGGCGGTGGAACCGGGCAGCCTCGTCGAGTACTGGAGGGTCCTGCAGGCGGCGGTGGCGGCGGACCGCATCGTCATCATGCAGGCCGCGAATACCGGGCTCACCATGGGCTCCACGCCGGAGGGCAGCTACGACCGGCCCGTGCTGGTGATCAACACGCTGCGCCTCGGCGCAATCCACCTGCTCGCGGGTGGGCGGCAGATCGTCAGCCTGCCTGGCGCCACGCTCTTCAAGCTCGAACGGCTGCTCAAGCCGCTGGGCCGGGAGCCCCATTCGGTCATCGGCTCCTCCACCATCGGCGCCACGATCCTCGGCGGCGTGTGCAACAATTCCGGCGGCGCGCTCGTACGCCGCGGGCCGGTCTATACCGAGCTCGCGCTCTATGCGCAGAAGCGAGCGGACGGCTCCCTCGCGCTGGTGAACCATCTCGGCCTCACGCTCGGCGACACGCCCGAGGAGATCCTCGACCGGCTCGACCGGGGTGCGGTCTCGGATACCGATATCGAGCAGACCGATGCGCGCGGCTCCGATGACAGCTATGCCCAGCGGGTGCGCGATTTCGAGGCGAACACCCCGGCGCGCTTCAACGCCGATCCGCGCGCCCTGCACGAGGCCTCCGGCTGCGCCGGCAAGCTCGCGGTCTTCGCCGTGCGCCTCGACACCTTCCCGGCGGAGACGGACGAGAAGGTCTACTATATCGGCACCAACGACACGGCCGCGCTCACGGCGCTGCGCCGCCGGATCCTGTCGGAGCTCGATCCGCTGCCGGTGAAGGCGGAGTATCTCCACCGCGACCTCTTCGATATCGCAAAGGTTTACGGCAAGGACACGCTCCTGCTCATCCACTGGCTCGGCACCGACTGGCTGCCCGTCATCTTCAAGCTCAAGGGCAAGATGGACGGGGCGCTCAATGCCGTGTCGTTCCTGCCGAAGAACCTTGCGGACCGGACGATGCAGTTCCTCTCGCGCCTGCTGCCGGAGGCGCTGCCCAAGCGGATGCTGGACTACCGCGACCGCTTCGAGCACCACCTGATCCTGAAGATGAGCGCCGCGAACGCCGCCGACGCCGAAGCGATCCTGCAGGATGTGATCGGGCCGGAGGGCTGGTTTCTCTGCGACGCGAAGGAGGCGAAGAAGGCGCTTCTCCACCGCTTCGCCGCCGCCGGGGCCGCCGCGCGCTACGGTGTCGTGCACCCCGACACGGTCGAGGGCGTGCTCTCGCTCGACATCGCGCTGCGCCGGAACGACGAGGACTGGCTCGAGACCCTGCCGCCGGAAATCGAGCAGGACATCACGCTCAAGCTCTACTACGGTCATTTCCTGTGCCACGTGTTCCATCAGGACTATGCAGTGCGCAAAGGAGCCGACCCCAAGGCGGTGAAGGCGCGGATGCTGGCGCTTCTCGACCAGCGCGGCGCGGAGTATCCAGCCGAGCACAATGTGGGGCATCTCTACGAGGCGAAGCCCCATCTGGCCGCCTTCTACGAGAGCCTTGATCCCACCAATTCCTTTAATCCCGGCATCGGCAAGACCTCCAAGCAGAAACGGACCCAGCCGCAGCCGGCCTGACCCCTCCCTAGACGCTCTTCCCGACCCGAAAAGACCTCCCCGACGACCACCCGGAAGGACAGTTCGAGATGACCGACAACCCGCATGACCTGGACCCGGTCGAGACGCGCGAGTGGCTCGACAGCATCGAGGACGTGATCGATCGCGACGGCCCGGAACGCGCACATTTCCTGCTGGACAGGGCCATTGGCACGGCGCGCGAGAACGGGGCAAACCTGCCCTTCGGTGCGACGACCGCCTATGTGAACACCATCCCCGTGGATGCCCAGCCCGCCTATCCCGGCGATCTCGAGACCGAGTGGCGCATCCGCACGATCAACCGCTGGAACGCGATGGCGACGGTGGTTCGGCGGAACAAGAAATCCTCGGAGTATGGCGGTCACATCGCCTCCTTCGCCTCCTCCGCGGTGATGTACGACATCGGCCTCAACCATTTCTGGCGCCCGCGGACCGAGGCGCATGGCGGCGACCTCGTGTTCTTCCAGGGCCATGCGATCCCCGGGATCTATGCGCGCGCCTTCATGGAGGGCCGGCTGGACGCAGCCATGCTCGACAACTTCCGCTCGGAGGTCGGCGGGGAGGGCCTCTCCTCCTATCCCCACCCGTGGCTGATGCCGGATTTCTGGCAGTTCCCCACGGTTTCCATGGGGTTGGGGCCGCTAATGGCCATCTATCAGGCGCGTTTCATGAAATACATGCATGATCGCGGGCTGATCGATGCGGCCGACCGCAAGGTCTGGGCCTTCCTCGGCGATGGCGAGATGGACGAGCCGGAGAGCCTCGGCGCCATCAGCCTCGCCGCGCGCGAGAGCCTCGACAACCTGATCTTCGTGGTGAACTGCAACCTGCAACGCCTCGACGGCCCGGTGCGCGGCAACGGCAAGATCATCCAGGAGCTCGAGGGCGAGTTCCGCGGCGCCGGCTGGAACGTTATCAAGTGCATCTGGGGCTCGGGCTGGGACCAGCTCCTGGAGAAGGACACCTCCGGCATGCTGCGCAAGCTCATGCAGGAGACTGTCGACGGCGACTTCCAGGCCTTCAAGTCGAAGGGCGGCGCCTACACGCGGGAGAACTTCTTCGGCAAGTACCCGGAGACCAAGGCGCTCGTGGCCGATATGAGCGACGAGGAGATCTGGCAGCTCCAGCGCGGCGGGCACGACCCGGTAAAGGTCTACGCCGCCATGACCGCCGCGGTGAACACCAAGGGCCAGCCCACGGTGCTGCTGGTGAAGACGGTCAAGGGCTATGGCATGGGCGAGGCTGGCGAGGGCCAGAACATCACCCACCAGCAGAAGAAGATGGCGGACGACCAGCTCCGCGCCTTCCGCGACCGCTTCAAGATCCCGGTGAAGGACGAGGACCTGCACGACGCGCCCTATGTACCGCTCGGCAACGAGCAGCAGGCCTATCTGCAGGACCGGCGCAAGGCCCTCGGCGGCGCCTTCCCCCAGCGTGTCTGGCGCGACACGCCGGCGATGGAGATCCCCGGCCTCGACGCCTTCGCGGGTCAGATCAAGGGCACGGGCGAGCGCGAGATTTCCACCACCATGGCCTTCGTGCGGATCATGAACACGCTCTGCCGCGACAAGAAGATCGGCAAGCAGGTGGTGCCCATCGTGCCCGATGAGAGCCGCACTTTCGGCATGGAGGGCATGTTCCGCCAGCTCGGCATCTACAACCCCAAGGGTCAGCTCTATAAGCCCGAGGATGCCGACCAGCTGATGTTCTACAAGGAATCGAAGTCCGGCCAGGTCCTGCAGGAGGGCATCAACGAGGCCGGCGCAATGGCGGACTGGATCGCCGCGGCCACCGCCTATTCGGTGCACGGCGTGCCGATGATCCCGTTCTACATCTACTACTCGATGTTCGGCTTCCAGCGGATCGGCGATCTGGCCTGGGCCGCCGGAGACAGCCGCGCGCGCGGCGTCCTCGTGGGCGGCACGGCGGGGCGGACCACGCTGAACGGCGAGGGGCTGCAGCACCAGGACGGGCACTCCCACGTCCTCGCCGGCACCATCCCCAACTGCATCAGCTACGATCCGAGCTTCTCCTACGAGCTCGCCGTGATCGTGCATGACGGGCTGAAGCGCATGTTCGTCGATCAGGAGGACGTCTACTACTACCTGACCGTCGAGAACGAGAACTACAGCCATCCGGACATGCCCGAGGGCGTCGAGGAGGGCATCGTGAAGGGGCTCTACCGCTTCTCCCAGGGCGCCAGCCGGCCAGGAAAGAAGCATGCGAACCTCATGTCCTGCGGCTCGATCATGCGCCAGGCGATGATGGCGGCGGAGATGCTGAAGGACGATTTCGGCGTCACAACCGATATCTGGGCCTGCACCTCGCTCAATGAGCTGGCCCGCGACGGGCAGGACTGCGCGCGCTGGAACCGGCTGAACCCGCTCGCGGATCCGAAGGTGCCGTATGTGACCGAGGCGCTGGCCAAGGCCAAGGGCCCGGTGATCGCGGCGACGGATTACGTGAAGGCCCATGCCGAGCAGATCCGCGCCTTCGTGGAGCAGCCCTTCCACGTGCTCGGCACCGACGGCTTCGGCCGCTCGGACAGCCGCGTGACGCTGCGGCGCCATTTCGAGGTCGATGCCAACCACATCGCCGCCTCCACCATGGTCGCGCTCTACCGCGAGAAGGGCGTGACCAAGGCGGAGCTCGAGAAGGCGCTCAAGAAATACGAGATCGACGGCGAGAAGCCGAACCCGCGCCTCGCGTGAGCCCGGGAACGAGGGAAAGGAAAGAGACGATGTCCCTGATCGAAGTGAAGGTTCCCGATATCGGCGATTTCACCGATGTCCCGGTCATCAACATCCTGGTGAAGCCAGGTGATCACGTGGCCGAGGAGGACGCGCTGATCGAGCTCGAGAGCGACAAGGCCACCATGGAGGTGCCGAGCCCGCTGGTGGGCGATGTGAAGGAGATCCTCGTCAAGGAAGGCGACACGGTCTCCGAGGGCACGGCGATCCTGATGCTCGAGGTGGTCGACGCCAAGGCGCCGGTTGCCCCGCCCAACCCCTCGGGCGTGCAGGAGCATGAGCCGACGCCGCCGAAATCCGCGCCGGCGCCTGCCGTCGCCCCGGCGCCGGCCGCAGCGCCCGCGCCGGCGGGCAATCTCGCCCCGGTCAACGAGGCGGCCTTCCGCGAGACGCATGCTTCGCCCTCGGTGCGCGCCTTCGCGCGCGAGCTCGGCATCGATCTCTCCAAGATCGCCGGCACCGGCCGCAAGGGCCGCATCCTGCGCGAGGACGTGACCGGCTACTTCAAGGGCGCGACGGAAGCCGCCGCACCCAAGGCCGCCCCCGCGCCCTCCGCCAAGGGCGGCATGGGCATCCCGCCGATCCCGGAGGTGGACTTCTCCAAGTTCGGCGCGATCGAAGATGTGGAGATGAGCCGGATCAAGAAGATCTCCGGCCCGGCACTCCACCGTGCCTGGCTCAACATCCCGCATGTCACCCACCAGGAAGAGGCGGACATCACGGAGCTCGACAAGTACCGCAAGGAGCTCGACACCGCCGCCAAGGCGGAGGGCTACCGTGTCACGCTCCTGAGCTTCATCATCAAGGCCTGCGTCTCGGCGCTGAAGACCCATTGGGAACTGAACAGCTCCATCCATCCGGACGGGGACAAGCTGATCCGCAAGCACTACTACCATATCGGCTTCGCGGCCGACACGCCGCAGGGCCTGGTGGTGCCGGTGATCCGCGAGGCGGACCGCAAGGGGATCGTGGAGATCTCCAAGGAGCTCGGCGAGCTCTCCGCCAAGGCGCGCGACGGCAAGCTCAAGGGGCCTGACATGTCGGGCGCTTCCTTTACCATCAGCTCGCTCGGCGGCATCGGCGGCACGGGCTTCACGCCCATCGTCAACGCGCCGGAAGTGGCGATCCTGGGCCTCACGCGCTCCAAGATGGCGCCGGTCTGGGACGGCGAGGCCTTCCAGCCGCGCAACATGCTGCCGATGAGCCTTTCCTACGACCATCGCGCCATCGACGGCGCGTTGGCCGCGCGCTTCTGCGCGACGCTGAAACACCTGCTCGGCGATGTGCGCCGGCTGATGCTCTGAGGGGGACCGGACAATGGCTGAGAAAGAGGTCAAGGTCCCCGATATCGGGGATTTCCAGGACGTGCCCGTCATCGGCGTGATGGTGGCGGTGGGCGACACCGTCGCGGCCGAGGACCCGCTGATCGAGCTCGAGAGCGACAAGGCGACGATGGAGGTGCCCGCCCCCTTCGCCGGCAAGATCGCCTCCATCGCCGTGACGGAGGGCGACACGGTCTCCGAGGGCAGCGTGATCATGGTGCTCGAGGTGGAGGGCGAGGCGGAGGAGACCACCGGGGGCCAGCGCGTCTCCGGCGGCGGCGCGCCCGCACCGGCGGAACCCGCGGGCTACGGCTCGGCGGCGGGTCACCACGAGGTGGTCGAGATCCGCGTGCCGGATATCGGCGACTTCACCGACGTGCCCGTGATCGGCGTGATGGTGAAGCCCGGCGATACGGTCGCCAAGGAAGATCCGCTGATCGAGCTGGAGAGCGACAAGGCCACCATGGAGGTGCCGGCGCCCATGGCCGGCACGATCGTGGCGCTGAAGGTGGCCGAGGGGGACACGGTCTCCGAGGGCTCGCTGATCCTGACGCTGGAGACCGGCGAGAAGGCGGCCGAGGCGCCGGTGTCGCCGGCCTCGCCTGCGCCCGCCTCGCGCCCCACCGCGCCGGTGACCGGCGACATCCATGCGGGCCTCGTCGTGCTCGGCTCCGGGCCCGGCGGCTACACCGCGGCCTTCCGCGCCGCGGATCTCGGCCAGGACGTGGTGCTGATCGAGAAGGACCCCACCCTCGGCGGCGTCTGCCTCAATGTGGGCTGCATTCCCTCCAAGGCGCTCCTGCACGCCGCCAAGATCATCACCGAAGCCGAGGAGATGGCCGATCACGGCATCAGCTTCTCCAAGCCCAAGGTCGATCTCGACAAGCTGCGCGGCTGGAAGGACAGCGTGGTGGGCAAGCTCACCGGCGGCCTCTCCGGCCTCGCAAAGGGGCGCAAGGTGAAGGTGCTGGAGGGTCGCGGCCAGTTCGCGGGGCCCAGCCTCATCCGCGTCGCCACCGCCGAGGGCGAGAAGACGGTCAGCTTCGACCAGTGCATCATCGCCGCCGGCTCCGAGCCCGTGCAGCTCCCCTTCATCCCGCATGACGACGAACGGGTGATCGATTCCACCGGGGCGCTCGAGCTGCGCGACATCCCCAAGCGCATGCTGGTGCTCGGCGGCGGCATCATCGGGCTCGAGATGGCCTGCGTGTACGACGCGCTCGGCTCGCGCATCACCGTCGTGGAGCTGATGGACCAGATCATCCCGGGCGCGGACAAGGACATCGTGAAGCCCCTTATGGGCCGGATCTCCAAGCGCTACGAGAAGATCCACCTCAAGACCAAGGTGACGGCGGTGGAGGCCATGAAGACCGGCCTCAAGGTCACCTTCGACGGGCCGGACGGGGTGACCACGGATGTGTTCGACCGCGTGCTCGTCGCCGTCGGCCGCCGCCCCAACGGCAAGCTCATCGGCCTCGAGAACACCGGGGTGACGATGGACGATCGCGGCTATGTGCCGGTGGACAACCAGCAGCGCACCAACCAGCCGCATATCTTCGCCATCGGCGACATCGTCGGCCAGCCCATGCTGGCGCACAAGGCGGTGCATGAGGGCAAGGTGGCGGCCGAGGTCGTGGCCGGGCACAAGCGCGCTTTCGATGCCCGCGTGATCCCCTCCGTGGCCTACACGGATCCGGAGGTCGCCTGGGCCGGCATAACCGAGAATGAGGCGAAGGCGCAGGGACTTAAGGTGGGCAAGGGGGTCTTTCCCTGGGCCGCTTCGGGCAGAAGTCTCTCCAACGGGCGTGACGAAGGCATCACCAAGGTTATCTTCGACGCCACGACCGACCGCATCCTCGGTGCCGGCATCGTCGGGACCAATGCGGGCGATCTTATCTCGGAGGTTGCTCTTGCGATCGAGATGGGGGCAGATGCGACCGATATCGGACATACCATCCACCCCCACCCGACGCTTTCGGAGACCGTGAATTTCGCCGCGGAGATGTTCGAGGGCACGATCACGGACCTGATGCCTCCGAGGAAGAAAAAGTAGTGAGGGACGCGAATGAAAATCGGTGCGCTGAAGGAGACCGGGCCGGGCGAGGCCCGCGTGGCCATGACCCCGGAAAGTGCGGGTCGGCTGCAGAAGCTCGGCTATGACTGCGTGATCGAGGCGGGGGCAGGTGCGGCTGCCTCCTTCTCGGACGACGCCTACCGCGAGGCCGGCGTGACCGTCCTCGGCTCGGCCGCCGAGGTCTGGGCCGAGGCCGGCGTGGTGGCGCGCGTGCGGGGGCCGAGCATCGAGGAGCTGGACGCCGCACCCGAGGGCAAGACGCTCATCTCCTTTGTCTGGCCCGCCCAGAATGAGGAGCTGCTCGCCAAGCTCAATGAGAAGAAGATGTCCGTGCTGGCGATGGACATGGTGCCCCGCATCAGCCGCGCCCAGAAGATGGACGCGCTCTCCTCGATGGCCAATATCGCAGGCTACCGCGCGGTGATCGAGGCGGGCAACAATTTCGGCCGCTTCTTCACGGGCCAGATCACGGCCGCGGGCAAGGTGCCGCCGGCCAAGGTGCTGGTGGTGGGCGCGGGCGTTGCGGGCCTCGCCGCGATCGGCACCTCGGTCTCGCTCGGCGCGATCACGCTCGCCTTCGACGTCCGCCCCGAAGTGGCGGAGCAGATCGAGTCGATGGGGGCGGAGTTCGTCTTCCTCGAATTCGAGGAGGCGCAGACGGACGGCGCGGAGACCGGCGGCTACGCGGCCCCCTCCAGCCCCGAGTTCCGCGAGAAGCAGCTCGCGAAGTTCCGCGAGCTCGCCCCCGAGATCGACATCGTCATCACCACCGCCCTCATCCCCGGCCGGCCTGCGCCGAAGCTGTGGCTCGAGGACATGGTGAAGGCCATGAAGCCGGGCTCGGTCGTCGTGGACCTTGCCGCCGAGCGCGGCGGCAACTGCGACCTCACGGTGCCGGACGAGAAGGTGGTGAGCGAGAACGGCGTCACCATCATCGGCTACACCGATTTCCCGAGCCGGATGGCGACCCAGTCCTCGACGCTTTATTCGACCAATATCCGCCACATGATGGATGACCTGACGCCGGAGAAGAACGGCGAGCCGGTCATCAACATGGAGGACGACGTCATCCGCGGCGCGCTGGTCTGCCATGAGGGCGAGATCACCTTCCCGCCGCCGCCGCCCAAGGTGAAGGCCATCGCGGCCCAGCCGAAGAAGAAGGAGGCCGAGGAGACGCCGGAGCAGAAGGCCGCCCGCGAGGCTGCCGCGCTCAAGAAGTCCCTCGACCAGACCGCCTGGATGCTCGGCATCGGCGGCGCGCTGCTGCTGCTCGTCGGCAC
>JBCBWF010000307.1:0-6297 GCA_039817245.1 Pseudomonadota bacterium
GCCCAGGCCGGGCGCGGCAGGCAGGATCGAGGCGACCGTCCCGCAAAGGCGCGATCTTCTGTTGCAGCCTCGTCATCGCCGTGCACGCGCCATCTCCTCGCCGCTTGAATGTGACGTCTGTCACACTGACTTATGCGCAAAGCGGCGTAGACTGGCGGCCCCGACGTGGCGCCGCGCCGCGACCGGACCCAGTGAGGAGGATGACGCCATGTCTCGACTGTCGACCTCGCCCCTTGCCGCGCTGACCCTCGCCGGCGGTCTGGCGCTCGCCGCCGCCGGCCCCGTGGTCGCGCAGGAGGGCACCGACCCGGATCCCGAGGCCCGTGCGGCCCTGGAGCGCGCCCTCGCCTCGGTCAACGACGACGGCCCCGGCACCGCGAGCACCCGCATCCCGGGCCGCGGCACCGGTTTCTTCGGCAGCGGCTTCTACATCACGCCGGACCGTGTCGGAGAAAGCGTCGGCGGCGAACGTTTCGGCGGCACGCCGGAGACGCCCTCATCCTACAGCCCGTCGCGCAGCGAGGCGATCCTCAGCCGCTGAGCCGGGCCCGGCTCAGGTCCGGGCGCGCGATCCGAGCGCGACGCCCGCGCCCTTGCAATCGCGGCCCCGTTCGGCATAGCCCGGGGCATCGCTGCAGAGGGAGCTTGCGCATGATCGGCCGCCTCAACCATGTCGCCATCGCGGTGCCGGATCTGGCGGCCGCAACGGCGCTCTACCGCGACACGCTCGGCGCCACGGTCTCCGCGCCCCAGGCCGAGCCGGATCACGGCGTCACGGTCGTCTTCATCGAGCTGCCGAACACGAAGGTGGAGCTGCTCGAACCGCTCGGCGAGAGCTCGCCGATCCGCGGCTTTCTCGAGAAGTCCCCCGCCGGCGGGATCCACCATGTCTGCTACGAGGTGGAGGACATCCTTGCCGCGCGCGACCGGCTGAAGGCGGACGGCGCGCGCGTCCTCGGCGATGGCGAGCCGAAGATCGGTGCCCATGGCAAACCGGTGCTCTTTCTCCATCCGAAGGACTTCAACGGCACCCTGGTCGAACTCGAGCAGGTCTGATGTCGCTCACCTCCGGGCTCGTCTTCTTCGCAGTGATCTGGGCGCTCGTGTTCTACATGGTGAACCCGTTTTGGCAGCGCAGCCAGGAAGAGGACGGGCATGTGGTTCCCGGCACCCCGCCCTCGGCGCCGGTGGACGCAAAGATCGGGCGCAAGGCGCTCCTCACAACGGCGATCGCCGCCGTGGTGTTCGGCGCGATCTTCTACGTGATCGAATGGCGCGTGATCACCATCGAAGATCTGGAACTGTTCTCCCCGCCCAACCGACGCTGAATGGACGGCGCGAAAGGCTCGCCGCGGGCTCCGGGCTCGACCCGGAGCCTCTCTGGAAGCGACGAGAGGCTCTGCACAGGCCCGGGACGCAGAGTGCCCCCCGTTCCGCGCGCAAGACTTGCCGCTTTCGACCCTTGCGCCCGCGCCCACCCACGTCATCGTAGGCGCCGGAAAAAGAACATTTGATGAACGGACAGGATACGAAGAGAGAGCAAGGGGCTTGCTCAATCTTCATGACCCCTTCATTCACAGATGCCTATCGTGACGCGGGAGGGAGCGGGAGCAAGCGCGGTTCGCTCGCCATACAGCGCATCCCGTCTCAACGCAGGCGCAGCCTGTGATAGAGATGGGTGAACGTCGCCACCCCGAGCACCGGGATCACCAGGTTCATCACCGGCACCGTCAACGGCAGTGCCAGCGCCGTACCCGCCACCCAGACCGTGAGCCGGTTCCGCCGGCGAAGCCGCGACGCTTCCCGCGCCGACATCCCGCGCGCCGCCACCACCTCGAAGAACTCGCGCCCCAGCAGATACCCGTTCACGGCGTAGAACACGAAGGGCGCAAACGGCCCCGCCACGAAGTACAGCGCCAGCGCCAGCAGGTTCACCACGATCAGCAGCACCGAAAAGCGCAAGCCGGCCCAGAGCTGCTCGAGCATCCCCCGCGGCCGCGTGGTCGGCGCCTCCGGATAATACTTCGCCTCCACCGCATCCACGATCCGCTCCACGAACAGGTTCACGAAGACCGCCGAGACCGGGATCATCAGGAAAACCGAGGCGATCAGCACCGCCCCCACCGCCAATCCCTGCAGCCCGGTGAAGGGCGTGTCGACCTCCCAGCCGAGGAGCGGCAGCGTGAAGGTCTCCGGCAGCAACTCCACCAGCGCGCCGAGCCCCGCGGCAAACCCCACCAGCAGCGCCAGCGTCAGCCCCAGCGCGCGCAGCAGCACGCCGAGGAACCGCGCATCCCCCATCTGCCCCAGCGCGCGCGAGACATCGCCGAGAAGCGAACGCGACACCGCCATTGCGCTCAGAGCCAGGTGGTGAGGGCCGCCACATCCGGGCGGGGCCGTTCCGCCGGCACCACGGTCTCCCGCCCGATATGCACGAAGCCCGCCGCGAACTCGCCCGGCCGCGCCCCGAGCGCCTCGCCCAGAAAACCCTCGTCGCGCGCCAGCGGCCCGGTCAGCCAGTTGGCCCCCCAGCCCGCCGCCAGCGCCGCGTTCACGAGCCCGTAGCAGACACAGCCCGCCGAGAGCGCCTGCTCCCAGTCCGGGATCTTCTCCGAGGGCTTCGGGCTCGCCAGCACCGCCACGATCACCCCGCCCTGGCCGAAGGCGCGCCCCGCCTTCTCCGCCGTCTCCGCGCCCAGCCCGAGCGCGCTCGCCCGCGCCTCAGCCGCCCGCTGCACGCGCTGCATCGCCGCGCGGCGGATCACCACGAAGCGCCAGGGCTCCAGCTTGCCATGGTCGGGACAGCGCGCTGCCGCCGCGAGCAAGCGCAGAACCAGCGCCTCCTCCGGCGGCTCCGGCGCCAGCGTCTTCGCGGGCCGCGAGCGCCGCGTGGCCAGAAACGCCTCCACCTCCGGCAGAGGGGCGAGCGGGGCAATCTCGGTCATTCCGCCTCCGGGTCGCGGGCGACGAGGATCGGCCGCGTCAGCGCCGAGAGCGACTGGCGCTGCCGCCCCTCGGCATCGAAATTCTCCGGCGCCAGCCAGGTCTCGAATGCCGCCTCCAGCGCCGGCCATTCCGCATCGATCGCGGCGAACCACGCCGTGTCGCGGTTGCGCCCCTTCACCACGCCGGCCTGCCGGAAGATCCCCTCATAGGAGAGGCCCAGCCGCTGGGCTGCGCGGCGCGAGGGCCGGTTCGCCGCGTCGCATTTCCACTCGTACCGCCGATACCCCGCGCGAAACGCCCAGGCCATCATCAGCGCCATGGTCTCGGTCGCGCCCACCGTGCCCTGCAGCGCGGGCGAGAAATGTATGTGCCCCACCTCGATCGACCCCGCCGCAGGCGCGATCCTCAGATACGAGGCCACGCCCACCGGCCGCCCCGATCCGCGCGCGCAGATCGCGAAGAACAGCGGGTCCGGATGGCGCGACACCTCCGAGACCCAGGCCGCATAGTCCTCCTGCCGCGCATAGGGCCCGTAGGGCAGATAGGCCCAGTTCGCCGCGCTCGAATTGGCCTCGTG
This sequence comes from Pseudomonadota bacterium, assembly GCA_039817245.1. GTDB lineage: Bacteria > Pseudomonadota > Alphaproteobacteria > Rhodobacterales > Rhodobacteraceae > Thermohalobaculum. The sequence continues at coordinate 3,524 of JBCBWF010000307.1, forward strand.
AAGGGCCGCCGCATGCGCCTCGGTCAGCGCCTCCAGCCGCACATGCCGCCCCTCCAGCACCATCCGGCCGGGCGGCGGCGGCGCCACCCATCCCGCCAGCGGCTTCGGCGTCTCGATCATCGACTCGTCCATGCCTCGCGGATACGCAATCTCGGCGCGCAAGACCAGCCTGCGCGCCGCCGAGCAGGGCCCCAGCCCCACCTCACCCATGCCGGCACCACGCCGACGCCGCGAAATAGGCCGCCGCCAGCGCTGTCCCCACCGCCGCCTTGTCCACGCCCACACATCCGGCGAGATAGACGCAGCCCACGAGGGCATGGAAAGTCTTGTCGTCCAACATCATATCGGCATTCCTATCGGATGATGCCGAGGCCCCGGCTGTTGCTGTGCACGCGGTAAAAATGGCAAGCTTCGCCCCGCATTACGGTTGCCGGCACGTGACCAATTGAGACCGGGGGCGTTACCTTAAGTGACCGATACGGAGGATTTCGCCGCCCGCTTCGGCCAGCTGCTGGAGCGCTACATCACCTCGCTCGGCCTCACCTACGAGGAGGTGGCGCACCGCACCTGGGGCGATATCAGCCGCAAGGGCCATGTCTCCGCCTATATCAAGGGCAAGCGCGGCAAGCCGAGCGCGCCCACCATCCGCAAGTTCCGCGAGGCGCTCGGCATTCCGGCCGAGGAGATCGAGGCCTGCCGCCAGCCCCCGCCCACGCTTCCGGAGCTGGACGAGACCTTCCGTGCGGGCCTCGGTCTCGGCGAGGCGCTCATGTTCCAGCTCGCCGCGCAGTTCGGGCACGACAATCCGAATGCGGGCGCGGCCGCATACAAGAGCTTCCTCGAGCAGAAGGCGGGGGATTATCGCGCCATGCAGGGCCGCCTCGCCAAGCTGGGGGAGGTGGAGGCGGAGGCCGGCGCCCGCGCGCGGCTGGACAATCAGGTTCAGGCCGCCCGCGGCGCGCTGGAGGCCGGCGATTTCGCGGAGGCCGACGAAATCCTCGCCGCGGCCGAGGAGATCCAGCAGGCCGAGCACACCCTGAAGCAGGTCCGCCGCCAGGCCGAGATCCGCAGCGCCCGCGGCGACGCCGCCCTCCTTTCCGGCGACGCCGACACGGCCCACACCCACTACGCCGCCGCCGCCGCCATGTTCGACCCCTTCGACCCGCTCGCAGGGGTAAGCATGCGCCACAGGCTCGAGGACCGCCTCTACGAGCACGGCCTGCGTTACGGCGGCACCGGCCTCGCGCGCTCCGCCGATCTCCTCCGCGCAGCCCTCAACCACGTGACCGAGACAGACGATACGGAGGAATGGGCCCGCACCCAGAACAGCCTCGCCGTCGCGCTCCACAACCAAGGCGTCAGGACGGCCGGGGAGGCAGGCGCGGCCCTCCTCGCTGAGGCCGCCGGCGCCTATCGCGCGGCACTCAGGGTCCGCACGGAGGCCGCGCACCCTGTGAACTGGGCCACGACACAGAACAATCTCGCCATCACGCTCAGGCATCAGGGCAGCCGGACGGGCGGGGAGGCGGGCGCGGCGCTCCTCGCCGAGGCCGTCGACGCCTATCGCGCAGCGCTCAGGGTCCGCACCGAGACCGCGCATCCCGAGGCCTGGGCCACGACGCAGAACAATCTCGGCGGCGCGCTCTGGGAGCAAAGCCGCCATACGAGCGGGGAGGCGGGTGCCGTCTTCCTCGCCGAGGCCGTCGGCGCCTATCGCGCGGCGCAACGGGTCTACACCGAGGCCGCGCATCCGGAGCAGTGGGCGATGACGCAGAACAATCTCGCCATTGCGCTCAAGGAGGAGGGCAGCCGGACGGGCGGCAAAGCGGGCGCAGCGCTCCTTGCCGAGGCCATCGACGCCTATCGTGCAGCGCTCCGGGTCACCACCGAGGCGGCGCATCCCGTGCAATGGGCAGCTACCATGGAGAACCTGGGGCTGGCCTATGAGGCGCTGGCGGCGGTGGAGCCGGGGCGGGCGCATCTGGAGGCGGCGCTGGCGGCATACGATGCGGCGCTCACCGTCTACGATCCCGAGCACATGCGCCTTCGCTTCGACGCCGCGACGGAGGGGCGTGAGCGGGTACAGGCGGCGTTGGGGTAGGGGGCCGGGGCAGGCGCTGTGCGTGCCCCGGGGGCCGGCGTCCGGGCCGGGGAGGGGCGGTCAGTCCTGCGGGATGAGGCGGAGGTTGAGCTCGCGGAGCTGGGCCGTCGCGACCTCCGAGGGGGCCCCCATCATCAGGTCCTCGGCGCGCTGGTTCATGGGGAACATGATCACCTCGCGGATGTTCTCCGCGCCCGCCAGCAGCATCACGATCCGGTCGATCCCCGGGGCGATGCCGCCATGGGGCGGCGCCCCGTAGCGGAAGGCCGCCAGCATCCCGCCGAACTTCTCCTCGACCACATCCGCGCTGTAGCCCGCGATCTCGAAGGCCTTGAACATGATCTCGGGCTTGTGGTTCCGGATCGCGCCCGAGGAGAGCTCCACCCCGTTGCACACGATGTCGTACTGGTAGCCGAGGACATCGAGCGGGTCCTTGCCCGCCAGCGCCTCGAGCCCGCCCTGTGGCATCGAGAAGGGGTTGTGCGAGAAATCGAGCGTCTTCGTCTCCTCGTCCCACTCATACATGGGGAAATCGACGATCCAGCAGAGCTCGTAGCGCTCCGTGTCCGTAAGCTCCAGCTCCAGCCCGATGACGTTGCGCGCCCGGCCCGCCACATCGATGAAATCGGCCGGCTTGCCCGCCAGGAAGAACGCCGCATCGCCCGGCTGAAGC
>JBCBWF010000235.1:0-8020 GCA_039817245.1 Pseudomonadota bacterium
CCGTCATCGTCCTCCGCATCGCCCTGATCGCGGGGCAGGTTGAAGAAGCTCTCCGCATCCACCGGGGCGCTGCGCTCGGCCTCCTCCTCGTCCGCATGCTCGCCGCGCGGATCGTCGAGGCTGAAATTCTCGAGCCCCTTGATCGCGGTCGGCAGCTCCGCATCGGCGCGCTGGGCCAGCGCCTCGTCGGTGGAGAGAAGGCTGAGCCGTTCCTCCCGCGACGGCACCGTCTCCGCCACCGCCGCCTTGCGGTCGGCTGCCTCGCGCACCGCCTGGTCCAGATCCATCTGCCGGCAGAGCCCCAGCGCCACCGGATCCACCGGCTGCAGATTGGCGTAGTTCCAATGCGTCTTCTCGCGGATCGCCAGCACCGTTGGCTTGGTGGTGCCGATCAGCTTGCAGATCTGGCGGTCCTCCAGCTCCGGATGGTAGCGCACCAGCCACACGATGGCGGCCGGGCGATCCTGGCGCTTGGAGACCGGCGTGTAGCGCGGCGCCTTCTTCTTCACTTCCGGCGCGATGCTGCGCTTGGTGAGCTTCAGCCGGGCGATCGGGTCGCCCTCGCAGCGTTTGATCTCCTCGGGCGTGAGCTGGAAATTGCCGATCGGGTCGAGGCCCTTGATGCCGATGGCCACCTCCCCGTCGGCGATGCCCGCCACCTCGAGCTCATGCATGCCGCAGAACTCCGCGATCTGGCGGAAGGTGAGCGTGGTGTTGTCCACGAGCCAGACGGCGGTCGCCTTCGGCATCAGCGGCAAATCGGTCATCGCAAAGCTGTCCTTTCTCCTGGCCCGCGCCCGAACTAGGCTGCCGGTGGCTCCGCGAGGCAAAGCGGCTCCGGCCGCGCCGGCGTCACCCGGCGCCCCGGCGCGCGCGCCTCGTCGGCCATGCGGGGATGACGGAGATATAACAAAGGCGAACGGGAATGAAAGCGTCGATCTCGACCGTTGCGTGCCTCCTCGGGCTCCTTCTCGCGGCGTTGCGGCCCGGGCCGGCCGCGGCGGAGCCCTTCGACTACTACGTGCTGGCCCTGTCCTGGCAGCCCTCCTGGTGCGCGCGTGAGGGCGATGAGCGCAACGCCCCCTCCTGCCGGGACGGCAGCGCGCAGGGCTTCAAGCTCCACGGCCTCTGGCCCCAGCACGAGGACGGCTGGCCCGAATACTGCCGCACGCGCCAGCGCGACCCCGCCCGCGCCGAAACCGCCGCCATGGCTGATATCATGGGCTCGCCCGGCCTCGCCTGGCACCAGTGGAAGAAGCATGGCCGCTGCTCGGGCCTGCCGGCGCGCGACTACTTCGCCGCCTCGCGCGCGGCATACACCGCGATCCGTCGCCCGAAGGCGCTCCGCGGCCTCGACCGCGCGGTGCGCATCGATCCCGATGTCGTCGAGGAGGCATTCCTCGAGGCGAACCCCGATCTGGACCCGGCCGCGGTGGTCGTCACCTGCCGCGAGCGCATGATCGCGGAGGTGCGCATCTGTCTCGACCGCGACCTCGAACCGCGCCCCTGCTCGGGCCCGGCCGCGCGCGCCTGCACCCGCACCGCCACCCTCCCGCCCCTGCGCTGAGCGCCCCTGGCCGGCCGCGTGGGAGGCCTCTCAAGGAGGCCCCGGCTCAAGGCCGGGGCACCCTCGGCCCGCAGCGACCGCGTGTCAGACCGCCCCCACCGCCGGCGCGCCCGGGCCGCAGGCCCGCGGCGTGGCGGCGGTGGGGGCGGTGGCGGGCTGCCGCGCGGCCTTGAGCGCTGCGCCAGCAGCGCGAATGCCGTGCAACAGCGTCGATGAGCCTGCCGTCTGGGTCTGCGAGGACACCGGCCCCGCTCAGGCCGCCGCCTCAAGCGCCAGCGCCTCCGCAAAGACGGCCGGGTCCACATTGCCCCCGCTCGCCAGGCAGATCACCGTGTCCCCGGCGATCGCCTCGCGGCGGAAGAGCGCTGCGGCCAGCGCCACGGCCCCGCCCGGCTCCAGCACGAGCTTCAGCCGCAGGAAGGCCAGCGCCATCGCGCGCATCACCTCCGCATCGCTCACCGCCAGCCCCGGGCCCGCGCGCGGCGCGAGGATCGGCCAGGGCAGCTCCCCGGGCATCGGCGTCAGGATCGCGTCGCAGATCGAGCCCGTTTCGCTTGCGTTGCGCTCCCGCCGGCCCGCTGCCAGCGAGCGCGCCCAGTCGTCGAACCCTTCCGGCTCGGCGGTCCGCACCCTCAGCCCCGGCGCTTCCTCGGCCAGCGCGAGCGAGATCCCGCTCGCCAGCCCCCCGCCGCCGGTGCAGACCAGCACATCGCCCGTCCGCACCCCGGCCGCGGCCGCCTGGCGCGCGATCTCCAGCCCGCAGGTCCCCTGGCCCGCGATCACCCGCAGATCGTCATAGGGCTTCACCAGGCTCAACCCGCGTGCCGCCGCGATCGCCTGTCCCTTCGCCTCCCGGCTTTCGCGGTTGGCGCGGTCATAGGGCACCACCTCCGCCCCGTGCGCCTCGGTGTTCCGCCGCTTGAGCGCCGGCGCATCCGCCGGCATCACGATCACCGCTGGCACGCCCAGCCGCTCCGCCGCATGCGCCACGCCCTGTGCATGGTTGCCCGAGGAATAGGCGATCACGCCCCGCGCGCGCGCCGGCTCCGCCAGATCCGTCAGCGCCGACCAGGCCCCGCGGAACTTGAAGCTGCCCGTGAGCTGCAGGCACTCCGCCTTCACCAGCACCCGCCGCCCCGCGACGCGGTTCAGCAGCGGGCTCTCCAGAAGCGGCGTCTCGACCGCCACGCCGTCGAGCCGCCCGGCTGCGGCGCGGATCTCGTCGATCCCGACCGGCCTTTCCGCCGCCGCCCCGCTCATGCCGCATGCTCCGCGAGGAAGGCGTCGATCGCCGCCACCGCCGGCGGCTCGTCGAGAAAGGGCACATGCGCCCGGTCCGCCACCGTCACGGCGCTCAACCGCGGGTTCTCCGCCGCCATCGCCTCCGCCGTCTTCGCTGACAACAGGTCCGAATTCGCCCCCCGGATCAGCAGAACCGGCACCTCGCCGATCGCGCGGAAGAGCGGCCAGAGATCGACGAAACCCGTCTCCAGATCCATCGCCGCCGCCGCGGCTGCGCGCAGATGCGGGTCGTAGGAGAGCGCCGGCCGCCCCGCCTCGTCGCGATAGACCGCCCGCGCATGGACGAGCCAGCGCGCCACCGGCACGCCGGGGAAGTCCGCGGCATGCTCCGCGGCCAGGCGCTCCGCCGCCGCCTCGAAGCTCGCATCCTCCGGCGCGCGGCCGAGCCCTGCCAGGATCCGCAGCAGCCCCTTCATCTCGATCATCGCGCCGATATCGTTCAGCACCAGCGCGTCCACCAGCCCCGGATTGCCCGCCGCGAGCGCCATCCCGAGGATCCCGCCGCGCGAGGTGCCGATGATCGAGACCCTGTGCAGGCCCAGATGGGCGATCAGCGCCAGCACATCGCCCGCCTCCACGGGCACCGAGTACTCCGCGATCGGGTCCTGCGCATGCTCCGAGCGCCCGCGCCCGCGGCTGTCCAGCCGGATCACCCGGTACCGCTCCGCCAGATGCGCGGCCACATGATCGAAATCGTGCATGTTCCGCGTGAGCCCCGCGAGGCAGAGCACCGCCGGCCCCTCGCCCTCATCGGCGAAGGCCAGCCGCCGCCCATCCGCCGCGGCGAAGGTGCCGAAGCGGTGGGGCGGGCGCGCCAGCGTGCTCACGCGGTCTCCAGGATCTTGAGCTTCGCGAGCCCGCTCAGCGACGTCACCTCGTCCGCCGGCTTCCAGGGCAGCCGGTCGAGCGGCTCCCCGCGCCGGTTCACCCACACGGTGTGAAAGCCGTAGCCCGCCGCGCAGCACGCGTCCCAGCCATTGGAGGAGACGAACAGCACCTCGCGCCGCGTCACGCCGAAAACCTGGCCCACGAGGTCGTAGACCGCAGGGCTCGGCTTGAAGACCCCGACCTGCTCGGCCGAGAGCACGGCGTCGAGATACTCGGTGAGCCCCGCGCTCTGCACCGCCCCCTCCAGCATGTCCGGCGCGCCGTTGGAGAGGATCGCCATCTGCCGCCCCTCCGCGCGCAGCGCATAGAGCACGCGCGCCACCTCGTCATAGGCCGGCAGCTCCCAGTAGATCTGAAGCAGTGCCGCGCGCAGCGCGTCGTCGCCGTCCATGTCGTGCATCTCCAGCGCGAAATCGAGCGCCTGGGTCGTCACCTGCCAGAAATCCGTATGGGTGCCGTAGGTCGCGCGCAGCCAGCTATAGCCGAGCTGCTTCGCCCGCCAGGTCTCCGAAAAGGCCGAGAACCGGGCGTAATGGTCTTCCGTCTCTTCCTCGGTGGCGCCTTCGGGCAGGCTGCCATCGGCAACCTCGCGGGCGGCGGCGGCGACGTCGAACAGCGTACCGTAAGCGTCGAACACGCAGAGCCTGACCGTCATGGGACCTCCCTAGGGCGTTTGCCGCGCTCTGCCGGCGCGAACTCTTTTTGCAGCGCCAAAATGCCGGAGCGCTGCAGCGAAGGAAACCCCCGTCGCCCGCCCCGAATGCGGCGCCTTGCGCGGCGCCCTCAGACGACGAGCCGCCGCTCCGTCTGCGCGCCCACGCCGAAGACGCGCTTGTAGCGCTCCACCTCCGCCGCCGGCCCCATGGCCTTGCGCGGATTGTCCGAGAGCTTCACCGTCTCGCGCCCGTTGGCCGCACTCACCTTGCAGACGAGCGAGAAGGGATCGAGCCGCCCGTTCGCCGCGAAATCCCTGAAATCATTGGTCAGGAGCGTGCCCCAGCCGTAGCCGAGCATCGCCCGCCCGCGGAACCGCGCATTGAGCGCCTCGATCAGGTCCACATCCAGCCCGTCGGAGAAGATCAGCCGCTTCTCGGCCGGGTCCTGCCCGCGCCGCTGCCACCAGTCGATCACGAACTCCGCGTTCTCGAAGGGATCGCCGCTGTCGATGCGCACGCCGGTCCAGTCCGCCAGCCAGTCCGGCGCGCGCTCCAGGAACCCGCGCGTGCCATAGGTGTCCGGCAGCACGATGCGCAGATTGCCCTCGTAATCCTCCTGCCAGTCGCGCAGCACCTCGTAGGGCGAGGCCGCCAGCGCCGCGTCGTCGCCCGCGAGCGCCGCGTAGACCATCGGCAGCTCATGCGCATTCGTGCCCACCGCCTCCACCTCGCGGCGCATGGCGATCAGGCAGTTGGAGGTGCCGAGGAAGTTCTCCCCCAGCCCCTCGCACATCGCCTGCACGCACCAGTCCTGCCACAGGAAGCTGTGCCGCCGGCGGGTGCCGAAATCGGCGATCCGGATCGGCGCCATCGCCGCCAGCCGCTCGATCTTCTCCCAGACCCGGGTCATCGCGCGGGCATAGAGCACCTGCAGCTCGAACTTGCCCATTTCGCGCAGCACCGCGCGCGAGCGCAGCTCCATCAGCACCGCCAGCGCCGGCACCTCCCAGAGCGTCGTCTCCGCCCAGAGCCCCTCGAAGGTCAGCTCATACTGGTCCCCCACCCGCTCCAGCCGGTACTCCGGGAAGCGAAACTCTTCGAGCCAGGCGATGAAATCCGCATCGAACATCTGCCGATTGCCGTAGAAGGTGTTGCCGCGCAGCCAGGTGCTCTCGCCGCGGCTGAGGCGCAGGGTGCGGATATGGTCTAGCTGCTCGCGCAGGTCGCGCTCGTCGATCAGCCGGGCCAGCGGCACCGTGTCGTCGCGGTTGATGAGCGCGAAGGTCACCGAAGTCTTGGCATGGTGGCGCCGGATGCTCTGCGCCATCAACAGCTTGTAGAAATCGGTGTCCAGGATCGACCGCACGATGGGGTCGATTTTCCAGGTGTGGTCGTAGACGCGCTTGGCGATATCGGTCATGGCCCGGCCCTCCGGACGGCGGGATCGCCGCTGCGGCCACTCTAGCGGGGGTGCGGCGGGATGCAATTCGGCAGGCCGCGCCTGTTCACGCGGCCGTGGCGGGCGTAGATTGGCGCCCAGGCTGCGCGGAGGCGAGCAATGACGATGGTACCGCAGAAGCGAGAGACGGGCACCCTCGCCCCCATCGCGGTGGATGCTGCCAAGGGCCTCGGCGTCATCGCGGCCGGCACGGCGGCGGATGGCGCGCGGGTTGCCGCCAATGGGGCGGCCGCCAAGCTCGCCGGCGCCAAGGCCGGCGGCGCCGCGCTCGGCGGCGCGAAGATCGCGGCCGCCGCCGGGGCCGCGAAGCTCTCCCCGGTCGTGCTGGCCGCCGCCACACCGGCCGCGGCCGTCCTGCTCCCGATTGCGGGCGCCGTCGCCGCCGGCCTTGCCGCGCGCTACCTGCTCCGCCGGCTCCGCTGATCGCTCAGTCCCGAGCGCTCAGCCCAGCACCGCTGAGCCCAGCCCCGCTCAGCCCCGCTCAGCCCAGCCCCGCTCAGCCCGGCGACTGCGTCCCGTCCGCCCCGGAGAAGGAGGGCACCGCATCGCCCCGCGGCGCCGGCCGCGGGCGCAGCATGCCGCGCGCAAGGTCGCTCTCGATCGTCATCGGCCCCGCCTCCCCGGTCAGCCGCGCACGGTAGACATAGAGCCCCTCCATCACGCGCTGCACGTAGTTGCGGGTCTCCGAGAACGGGATCATCTCCATCCAGTCGATGATATCCACATCGCCGCGCAGCGGGTTGCCGTAGTCCAGCAGCCAGTTGTCCACCCGGCTCGCACCCGCATTGTAGGCCGCGGCCGCCATCACATAGGAGCCGTCGAACTGCCGGATGCGCCGCGCCAGATAGGTCTGGCCGAGCCGCGCATTGTAGCGCCAGTCCGCCGTCAGCCGCGCCTTCTCGTAGGGCTCCCCGATCCACTCGGCCACCTTGCGCGCCGTGCCCGGCATCAGCTGCATGAGCCCGCGCGCGCCCGCCCGGCTCACCGCCCGCGGGTTCAGCTCGGTCTCCTGGCGCGCCAGCGACATCGCGAGCGCCGGCTCCACCTTCGTCACATAGTCCGAAAGCTCGGTCACCGGATAGTAGGAGGCCGGCAGCAGCACCCCGCGGCGCACCGCGTTCTTCGAGACCCGCACCGCCAGATGCTCCTGGCCGAGATCGAGCGCCAGCCCCGCCAGCGCGCCAAGCCCGGTCTCGCCCTCGATGGTGCGGCCGAGATGGCTGAAGCTCTCCCAGGCCAGCCGGTCTTGCCCCGCATAGTGGATGATCGCCGCCATGCGCACCACATCGGTCCGCGTCTCCGGCGTCGTGCGCCAGTCCGGCAGGCTCGCCCGGGTCAGCCCCGCATTGCCCTGTGCGCCGATCTTGGCCGCCGCAAGCTGGCCGTAGAACGAGGTCTGATGCACCGAGGCGCGCGCATAGGCGGCATGCGCCTCGGCGGTCTGACCCATCGCCTCATGGGCGCGCCCCACCCAGTAGCCGGCGCGGCCGAGGCTGATCGGCGTCTCCACCAGCGTCTCGAAGGTCTCGAAATGGCGGAGCGCCGTCTTGGCGTCGCGCAGCTTTCTCAGCGACACCCAGCCCGCGATCCACTGCAGATCCGCATGGTTGTACCCGTCCCTCGCGGAGGTGAAGCTGCGCGTGGCCAGCCGGTAGGCCCGCCGTGCCCGCCCCTCGCGCGCCGCGCGCCGCGCCAGCCGCGCGCGCCGGTCCGCCCAGCGGCCGGGATCGCCCAGCGCCGCGGCGGAGGTGCTGACCTTCACGAGGTACTTTTCCGCCTCTTCGTAATCCCGCGAGCGCCAGATCTTGCGGAACTCGCGCCAGTTGCGCAGCGCCGTTCCGCTCAGCTCCGGGCGGGGGGTGTAGTTCGGGCTCGCCGGGCGGAAGCCCAGCACCGCCTCCGCCAGCGGGGCCTGGCCGGGCCAGGTGCCGCGCCGCGCCACGAAGCTCTGATACTCCTCCACCGTGCCCGCGCCCGCGCGCAGCTTGCGCCAGAGAACGATGTCGCGCACCACCAGGTCGGAGGATCGCGCGGCAATCGCCTCGGCGCGCTCCCAGTCTCCCGTGGCGCCGGCGTCCAATGCCTCCGCCACCAGCGCGCCGTCGCGCCGCGCCTGCTCCAGATTCAACGCATGCGCCAATTGGCGCA
>JBCBWF010000506.1:0-3433 GCA_039817245.1 Pseudomonadota bacterium
GGCCGGCGACGGCGATCTCCCCCGCATCCGCCGTGTAAAAGCCGTAGAGGATGGAGACGAGCGTCGACTTGCCGGCCCCGTTCTCGCCGATGATCCCGTGGATCGTGCCGGCCGCCACCTCCAGATCCACCGCGTCGTTGGCCACCACCGCGCCGAAGCGCTTGGTCACGCCGGTCAGCCGGATCGCGGGCGGCGCCGCGCCGGCGGCGGATGCCTCGGCCGCGGGCATTTCCGCCACGCTCATGCGCGCGCCTCGCCGGGCTGCCAGCCGGGTATGGCGGCCACGAGCTCCACGGTGTTGCCCTCGGGATCCTCGGTGAAGACGCCGCGCCAGCCGACCCAGTCGAAGGTCTCGATGCGGTAGGGCTGCGCGATTCGCTCATACCAGGCGATGGCGCGCTCCTGCTCCTCCCAGCCGAGGCTGAGGGCGAGGTGGTGCAGCGAGGAGCGCGCCCCGGTCTCGGGTGTCGCCGCCGTCACCCTGTGCAGGTCCGGCCGCCCCGCACCCGGGCCGAAGAGCGCGAGCACGGCGGTGTGCCCGCCATACCCCTCGGCGACGCGGAAGAAGCTGATCCCGCCATCGCGCGCGGAGAGGAGTTCGAGCCCGATGACCTCGCCATAGAAGCGCTCCATCGCCTCGAGATCGCCGCAGCGGATCGCAATCTCGCCGAGTGCCCGCACCCGGAAGCCGCGCTCGCCGACCGGCAGGGGCGACCGATGGGCCGCCCCGCTCTCGCCATCGCCGGCCACCCTCAGGACGGGCAGTTGCTGTCGGTCGTGTAGTCGTGGACCGTGATCTCGCCCGAGACGATGCCCGCCTCGGCCTTGGCGAGTGCGTCGCGCATCTCCGGCGTGATGAGCTTGTCGTTGTTCTCGTCGAGCGCCCAGCCCACACCGCTCTCGGCGAGGCCGAGGATGCGCACGCCGGTCTCGAACTCGCCCTCCATCGCGTCCTTAAGCGTGTCGTAGGCGGCCACGTCCACGCGCTTGATCATGGAGGTGAGGACCGAGCCCGGCGCCACGCCGTTCTGGTTCGAGTCCACGCCGATCGCGAGCTTGCCCGCATCCGCCACGGTGCGGATCACGCCGAGCCCGGTGCTGCCGGCGGCGTGGTAGATGACATCCGCGCCGCGATCCATCTGGCTCTGCGCGAGCTCCGAGCCCTTGGTCGGGTCGTTCCAGGCCGCCGGCGTGGTGCCGGTCATGTTCTGCACGACCTCCACATCCGCGCGCGCCGCCTTGGCGCCCTGGGCATAGCCGCAGGCGAACTTGCGGATCAGCGGGATGTCCATTCCGCCGATGAAGCCGACCTTGCCGCTCTCCGAGCTGAGCGCCGCGGCGACGCCCACCAGATAGCTGCCCTCATGCTCCTTGAAGGCGTACTGGCGCAGATTGGGCCGGTCGAGCCAGCTCACATCGATGATCGCGAAGTTCACATCCGGATTGTCCGCGGAGACCTTGTCGATCGCATCCGCCTGGGCGAAGCCGACGCCGAGCACCACGGTGGCGCCGCGGCGCACCATGCGGCGCATGGCCTGCTCGCGCTGGGTCTCGTTGGTGACCTCGAACTCCATCACCTCGATCCCGGTCTCTTCCGAGAACTTCTGGACGCCGTTCCACACGCCCTCGTTGAACGACTTGTCGAACTTGCCGCCCATGTCGAACACGACGGCGGGTTTGAAATCGGCCGCGAGCGCGGCCAGCGGGGCGACGGTGGCGAGGAGTGCTGCAGCGGCGCCGGCGAGGAAGGTCTTAATCATGAGGGGCATCCTATCGGTGGCTGTTCGCTGAGCTTAAGCACAGCCCGGCGCGGTGGTTAAGAGCGGACTTCAGCGAGGCCCCGCAGCGAGGGGGCATTCAGGCGGGCAGTCAGACGGGCGGGAGCTTGCGGACCGTGTCGCCCACCGCGACCGTGCCGTCGCGGGTGACGCGGGCGTAAATGCCCCGAAGGCGGTGGGTGCTGCCGGGGCCGGTGTTCACGAACACGCAGGCATCGCGGCCGTAACGGTCGATGAAGTTCTGGCAGCCGTTATGCGGCTCGGCGGTGATCGCCATCTCCGCGCTGCCGAGCGCGAGGCGGGTGCCGGGCGGGGTGTTGGCGGGGGTGAGGTCCATGTCGATGAAGAGGTTGTCGCCCGCGGGCGGCCAGTGCGCCTCCGCCCCGGCGATGGCGCGAATCATGCGCGACATCATCAGGCAGATCTGCACATCCGGATGCGGGCTGCCGTCCTCCAGCTTGCGCCAGCAGCCCCTGGCCCAGTGATCGCCCTCGACACCGCCGGCGAGCGACAGCCGCGCCGCGTGCAGAACCCGGCGCTCGCCCGAGCGCGGGCGGCTTACGATCATGTCGAGCCGGCCCGCCTCCTTCGGCGCGGCCAGGATCTCCGGCAGGGCGGCCTCGAGTGCGGCGCGGGTCGGCCTCGGCAGGGTGCGTGCATCCATCGGGGGCTCCTTCCGGGCGAGGATGCCCGCTTCGGCGGCGATCAGCTCTTGAGCCCGATCTCGCGCAGCCTTTCGGTGAGGAAATCATCCGCCGTGGTGCCGGGCTTCAGCAGGACCTCGGGGCGCGGATGCAGGAACATGGGCATGGAGAACCGCGCCACATTGCGCTCCGCCGGCGGATTGACCACACGGTGCACGGTGGCGGGGTAGTAGCCGGCCGTCGCCATCTCCAGCATATCGCCCGCATTGATGGCCATCATGCCCGGATCGCAGGGCACGCGGTGCCAGGTGCCGGCCGTGTCCAGCGCCTCGAGCCCGGGCTCGGAGCCTGCAAGGAGGCAGGTGACGAGGTTGATGTCCCCATGCGCCGCGGCGCGCACCGCCCCGGGCTCCGGCGGCGCATCGAGCGCGGGGTAGTGCAGGATCCGCAGCAGGTTCTGCTTGCTGCCCGCCAGCATCGCGGGCAGCGGCTCGGAGAGCGCATCGGTCACCTCCGCGGGGCTCTCCGCCTGCAGCCACTCCAGAAGTCGCGCGCCCACCGCCACCAGATCCGCGTGAAGCGCGCGCGTCGCCGCCTCCTGCGCCTGCGGCACCCGCCCCTCGGGATAGACGTGGAAGAACTCCTTCAGGTCCTTCACCGCGCTGTCCTTGGCGTTCTCCGAGCGGAACGGGAAGTAGCCCTCGGCGCCGCCTTCCGCGCGGGTGAAGCCGTGCTTCTCCTCCGAGCCGAAGAAGTCCCCCCAGCTCTCGTAGAGCGCCGCGATGCGCTCCGGCGTGATCGGGTGGTCGGTGAGCACCGCGAACCCGGTCTCGTGGAGCGACCGCGCGAAGGCCGCCGGTGCCGCGGGGTCGGTGTAGGAAACGGTCTCTATCTTGAACATGGGGCGTGCCATCCGATGGTTTGCACAAGCTTACGCGCTTCCCGGCTCACGGCAAGCGCCCGGCATGGAGGGTGTCGAGGAAGCGCCGCCGCACGCCCCCGATGTCGACC
>JBCBWF010000020.1:0-27969 GCA_039817245.1 Pseudomonadota bacterium
CGAGATCCACCATGCCGACGACCGCTTCGACTGGACCGGCTTCTACCGCGTCACCGAACCCGGCCTGCTCAAGATCGGCCCCTATCAGGGCGGGCATGGCTGCCTGCAGATCCCGTTCGACAAGGGTGTCTGCGGCGCGGCCGCCCGCACCGGCACAATCCAGCTCGTCGACGATGTCGAAGCGTTCCCCGGCCACATCGCCTGCGCCTCCTCGACCCGCTCCGAGATCGTGCTGCCCGTGCGCAATGCCGCGGGCGCGCTGATCGGCGTGCTCGATATCGACAGCGACCAGCCCGCGGCGTTCACGCGCGAGGACTCAGAGCGCCTGTCCGACATCCTCCGCAGCGTCTTCGCCAGCCCCGCGCCTTGAGCGACGCACGGCCTGCAAGGCGCAGCAGCGCGCTGTGATCGATCCGATGCGCCTCTGCGCGGGCCGAACAATGATGGCGAGGACCATCGACGTGATCCTCTTCGCTCTCGCCCCCCTTGCGGTCCTCGCAATCTCGCGCTGCGCCGGGGCATATCGCGGCAGCCCGGTCCCGGTGGCGCAAGGAGGCTCGTCGTCCGCCGACAGCAGGGCTAAGCTCACGCCATGAACAACGGTGTGGCGGAACGTCGAGGCGCTCGGCGGCGAGGCGGCGGGCGGCGGGGCGACGCGACCGTTCGGCGCGACACTGAAGGCGGGCGGCTCAGCCTCCTCGGCGAGAGCGGTGCCCTCCGGATCCACGCGGCCTCGCTCGCGCTCCTCGCCGAGCCGGGACTGAGCGAGGCGCCCCCGGTGGTCGTCGAGCTCGTCACAGCCGCAGGAGGGCAGGTGGCGGCGGACGGCCGGCTGATCTTCCCGCCGGCCCTCTGCGAGCGCGCGCTCGCCGGTCTGCGCCGCAGCGTGACCCTCTGCGGCCGCGATCCGGCCCATGACCTCACGCTCGCGCCCGGCCGGGTCTATCTCGGCTCCGGCGGCGCGGCCCCGCTGCTGCGCGACATCGACACCGGCCTCTACCGCCCCTCCACGCTGGGCGATCTCTACGACGCCGCCCGCCTCGTCGACCGGCTGCCGAATGTGCAGTTCTTCTCGCGCTCGCTCGTGGCCGGCGATATCGAGGAGCCCCGCGCGCTCGACATCAACACCTGCTACGCAGCCCTCGCCGGCACCGCCAAGCATGTCATGACAAGCGCCTCGAGCGCCGCGCATGTGGCGGAGATCGCGGCGATCTGCCATGCGGTCGCAGGCTCCGACGAGGCCTTCCTCGCGCGCCCTTTCCTCTCGCTCAACATCAACCATGTGGCTCCGCCGCTCCGCTTCGCGCCGGAGGCCTCGGAGGTGCTGGTCGCTGCCGCGCGCGCCGGCATTCCCTGCATGGTCAACACCTTCGGCCAGCTCGGCGCCTCGAGCCCGGTGACGATTGCCGGCTGTGTCGCGCAAACCAACGCGGAGACGCTCGCCGGGCTCGTCGTCGCCTGGCTCGCCAACCCGGACGCCATCGCGATCCATGGCGCGCGCCCCATGGTCACCGACCTGCGCAGCGGCGCCATGGCGGGCGGCAGCGGGGAGCAGGCGATCCTCACCGCCGCCGCGGTGGAGATGGCGCGGTTCTACGGCCTCGGCTCCTCCACCATCGCCGGCGCGACCGACAGCAAGACCGCCGATGCCCAGTCCGGCTACGAGAAGGCGCTCTCGGTCACCATGGCGGCGCAGTCCGGCGCAAATCTCGTGACCCAGGCGGCGGGCATGCAGGCCGGGCTCATGGGCGCGTCGTTCGAGGCCTATGTCATCGACAACGACATGCTGGGCGCGGTGCTGCGCAGCCTCTCGCCGATCGATACCGGCCCCGACGCGCTCTCGCCGGACATGATCGCGGAGACCGTGCGCGGCGCCGGCCACTTCCTCGGCCATCCGGAGACCTACCGGCGGATGACCACCGATTTTCTCTATCCCGAGATCGCCGACCGCCAGCCGATCGAGAGCTGGGAGGCCGCGGGCGGCTTCGATATCCGCACCGTCGCGCGCCTGCGCGCGCGCGAGATCCTGGCCGGGCATTTCCCGGCGCATCTGCCGCGCGATCTCGACGACCGGCTGAGGGCCCGGCACGATATCCGCCTGCCACTGAACCGCATGGAGCCGCCATGAAGATCGCGATCTGGGGCACGGGAGCGATGGGCTGCGTCTACGCGGCGCTCTTCCGCGAGGCGGGCCACGAGGTCTGGGCCATCGATCCCTGGGCCGAGCATGTGCGCGCCATCGCGCGGGACGGGCTGCGGATCGAGGGCGCCAGCGGCGACCGCACGGTCACCGGCATCCACGCCACCGCCGAGATTGCGGATGCGGGCGCCTGCGACCTGATCGTGATCGCCACCAAGGCCGCGGGCGTCGGCGCCGCCGCGCGCGCGATCGCACC
Source organism: Pseudomonadota bacterium (assembly GCA_039817245.1). Lineage (GTDB taxonomy): Bacteria > Pseudomonadota > Alphaproteobacteria > Rhodobacterales > Rhodobacteraceae > Thermohalobaculum. The sequence goes on from JBCBWF010000020.1 coordinate 2,397, forward strand.
CGTTCTCCAGGCCGAGACGCTGGTGCTCACCATCCAGAACGGCCTCGGCGCGGCCGAGCGCATCGCCGAGCATATGCCGACGAAGAGCGTGCTCCTCGGCGTGGCGGACGGGTTCGGCGCCTCGCTCCGGGGGCCGGGGCATGCGCATCACAACGCCATGAAGCTCATCCGCATCGGCGAGATCGCGGGCGGACTGACCGATCGCGCGGAGCGGCTGGCCCGGCTCTGGCAGGACGCCGGCTTCACCGCCCGAGCCTTCGCCGATATCGAGCAGCTCATCTGGGAGAAGTTTCTCTGCAATGTCGCGCTGAGCGCGCCCTGCACCGTCTTCGGCGTGACGGTGGGCGAGCTGATGGCCGATCCGGAGCGCTGGAAGATCGCGCTCGGCGCCATGCTCGAGGCGCATGAGATCGCCAAGGCCCGGGGCACGCAACTCTCGTTCGACGACCCCGTCGCCTATGTCACTGCCTTCGCGGCGCGCATGCCGGGCGCGCGCCCCTCCATGCTGCTCGACCACATGGCCGGGCGTCGCTCGGAGCTCGACGCGATCAACGGCCAGGTGCCGCTTCTCGGCCGTCGGCACGCCATCGCCACGCCCTACAACGACACGCTGGTCGCCGTGCTCCGCCAGCGCGAGGCGGCGTTCGAGGGGGCCGCCCCATGAAGCTCGCGAGCTTTTTGCTGGCGGGCCGCCCGCTCTACGGCCTCGCCGACGGAGAGAGCGTCACGCCGGTGTCCGACGCCTTCCTCGCCCGGTATCCCGACCTGAAGAGTGTCCTCGCCGCAGAAGCCATGGCCGCGCTGGCCGAGGCTGCCACCGGCTCGGCGCTGGCCCTAGACGAGGTGGCGATGCTGCCGCCGATCCCGGCGCCGTCGAAAATCGTCTGCGTGGGTCTCAACTACCCCAAACCCTATCCCGTGGACGGCGTGCCCCCGCCCGAGCCGGAGACGATCATCCTCTTCGGCAAGGAGCGCCAATGCATCCTCGGCCATCGCGCACGCCTCCGGATCCCGCCGGGCGAGGCGGCGGCGAGCTTCGACTACGAGGCCGAGATCGCGGTGGTCATCGGCCGAGGCGGGCGCTCGATCCCCGAGGCCGAGGCCATGGCGCACATCGCCGGCTACACCGCGTTCAACGACGGCTCCGTGCGCGACTGGCAGCGCCACAGCATCTATGCCGGCAAGAACTTCGAGGGCTCGGGCGCCTGCGGTCCCTGGATCGCCACGGCCGACGAGATCGCCGATCCCGCGGCGCTGCGGCTCACCGCCCGGCTGAACGGCACGCTGGTGCAGGATGCGATGGCCAGCGAGATGATCTTCGGCCTCGGCCGGCAGATCGCCTACATCTCCGAGCTCATGACCCTCATGCCGGGAGACATCATCGCCACCGGATCGCCGGACGGCACCGGCGGCAGCCGCACGCCGAAGCGGTTCCTCCGCGCCGGCGACAGGGTCGACATCACCGTCTCGGGTGTCGGCACGCTCACAAACACCGTGGCCGCGGACGACTAGGGCGCCCCCGGCGCGCGGGCTAACGCACTACCCACACCCCGCGATCCATTCCGCCGCCCGTTCGAGCTCGGCCCTCGCGGCGGGAACGCGCCCGGCGAAATGCAAGTACCCGTGCGGCAGGCGCGCCGCCTCGCTCAGCGTGACCGCCCGGCGGTGCCGGGACAGACGCGCGGCGAGCGCCAGACTGTCGTCGCGCAGGGGATCGAGCGCTGCGGCCGAGAGATAGACCGGCGGGCCCGCGCCTTGCGCCTCCTCCAGCACGCAAGGCGGCTGCGCATCCGCGTCCGGCGCCAGATGCGCCCGGTACGCCGCAATGTCCTCGGCCCCTAACCCGGGGCAGGCGGGTCCGTACCGGGCGAAGCTCGCGGTCTTCCCGGCGCCATACACCCCGTAGAACCCGCAGATCCCGGCGATGCGCGCTTGCAGCTCAGGCTCCAGCGCGCTCCAGGCCCAGAAGCAGAGCGTCGCGCCGGCGGAATCCCCCGCGAGGACCACAGTCGCCGCAGCCTCCGACGCAAGCAGGGCTCTCACCGCCGCAACGGCATCCTCCGTCTGGGCTGGATAGCGATGCTCCGGCGCCAGCCGGTAGTCCGCCGAGAACACGCTCCCGCCCGTGCGCGCCGCAAGCAGCGAGCACACCACCGCATGCGTCTCCGGTGAGCCGACGATCCAGCCGCCGCCATGCAGGTAGAGGATCGCACCGCATGCGCCCTCGCGCGGCCGGAAGGCGAGGCCGAGGCGACCGCCTTCCGCCCGCCATTCCGAGACGGTCACATCCGGGGCCACATCGCCCGCCAAGGCCCGGCTTCTGGCGTCATAGGCCTTGCGCAGATCCTCGGGCCGGTCGGTGCTCCAGTCCAGCGCTTCGCCGGGCAAATCGGCTTCGGCCGCGCGATACGCCGGATCGAGCGCCGCTTCGAAGTCCGCCGGGGTGATCGGGTTCGACATGGCCCCCTCCGCGTCTCTCATCCCTCACTCCGGCCAGGCGAGCCGTCGTTCGACGCGGTCCAGAAGCCTCTGGCAGATCCAGGCGAGCACCAGGTAGATCGCCGCTGCCGCCAGAAAAACCTCGTAGGGCGCGAAGGTCTGCGCCGCGATGGTCTCCGCGATGCCCGTGACCTCGGCCAGCGTCACAGTGCTCGCAAGGGCGGTGGTTTTCAGCATCCCCACAACCTCGTTCGAGTAGGGCGGCAGGGCAAGGCGAATCGCCTGGGGCCAGACCACCTGCCGAAACGTCTGCAACCGGCCCAAGCCCAGCGCCCAGGCCTGCTCGCGCTGCGCGTCGGGCACGCCCAGGATGGCCCCTCGCAGGATCTCGGCCGTATAGGCGCCGGAATTGAGCGAGAAGGCGAGCACGCAGCACCAGAAAGGCTCGCGTAGGAGGGTCCAGGCCGCCGTCTCCCGCAACCATTCGAACTGGGCCAGCCCGTAGTAGATCAGGAACAGCTGGACGAGCGCCGGCGTGCCCCGGAACATCCAGACATAGACCTGCGCGGGGGCGCGGAGGGCGCGATGTCCGCCGAGCAGCGCCGCCACCGTCGGGACCGCCAGGATCGCCCCGCCGAGAAGCGCGCTCACGAGCAGGAGCAGCGTCAGCCCGAGCCCCTCCAGGAGAAGGGGCACGGTCTCGGCGATCAGGAAAACGTCGAAGCTCATCGCAGCAGATGCCGGTTCGCCCGCGCCTCGAGCGCGCGCAGGCCCGCCGTGAGCGCCGAGGTGAAGGCCAGATAGATCACCGCGACGACGGCGAACATGGTGAACGGCGCCTGCGTGACCGAGGTCGCCATCTTCGCGGTGAACATGATCTCGTTGAGCCCGATCACCGAGACGAGCGCGGTGTCCTTCATCAGGCTGATCAGATGATTGCCGAAGCTCGGCAACGCGATCCGCCAGGCCTGCGGCAGCCGCACGAACAGAAGCACCGCCCAGGGCCGCATTCCGAGCGAGCGCGCCGCGTCGAGCTGCCCGCGCTCGACGCCGAGAAACGCGCCCCGGAAGCTCTCCGTCGCATAGGCGCCGGCGATCAGCGCAATCGCGAGCGAGCCCGCCCAGAAGGGCGGGATGTCCAGAAAGCCCGCATCCGGGTCGATCCAGCGCGCAATGGCCGTGAGGGTCACCGCGCTGCCGAAATAGAAGAGGAGCAGGACCAGAAGCTCCGGCGTGCCCCGGAAGAAGGTCACGTACGCGCCGGCGATCCGCGAGGGCCAGCCACCGGCGAGCCGGGCCGAGGCGCCGATCACCCCGAACACCAGCGTCAGCACCGCGGCGACGCAAAAGACGCGCAGGATCACCCACGCGCCCCATGCATACTCGTCCAGCCAGCCGACGACGTCAGACATGATGTGCGCCGCCGGGCCCGCCGCCGGGCCTCGCGATCAGCTCGTGCCCTTCCACTCCTTAGGGTGGATGGTGAACGGGAAGTAGCGCAGGCCGAATTCGCCCAGGGTGCCGTCCTCGGTCATCGCCTTCAGGGCCGCATCGATCCGGGCCTTCAACTCCTCCTGCCCCTTGCGCAGGCCGACGCCGACGCCGGTGCCGAAATAGGCCTCCTCGGCGATCTGCGGCCCGAGCACGGCGAACTTGTCGTTGCCGTCCTTCGAGAGGAATTTGAGATAGGCCTTCATCGGGTTGGTCATGATCGCGTCCACCCGGCCGGCGGCGAGATCGAGATACATGGCCTCGTTGTTGTCGTAGTAGGCGACCTCGGCGGCCGGCACCGTCGCCTTGATCCACTCCTCATAGGTCGTGGCGCGCTCGAGGCCGATCTTGACGCCTTCGAAACCCGCCGGATTGACCTCGTCGCCCTTGAAGAGCTCGAGCTCCGGCTTGCCGACGAACTGGCCGATCGACACGCGGTAGGGGGCCGAGAAATCGATCTGCTCCAGGCGCTTCTCGGTGATCGACATCGAGGCCACGATCAGGTCGAACTTACCGGCCAGGAGGGCCGGGATCATGCCCTTCCATTCCTGGCAGACATATTCGATCTCGGCGCCGATCCGCTTGCCGATTTCGTTCGCCACATCGACGTCGTAGCCGGTGAGCTTGCCGTCCTCGGTGCGGTAGTTGAACGGGTGGTAGGTGCATTCGGTGCCGACCTTGAGGGCATCGGCCGAGGCGCTGGAGGCGGCGAGGATCGCAGCCGCGGCCATCGCGATGAGGGTGCGCATGTTTCTCTCCCTGGGTTGAGCAGAATTGCCCCGTCCGCGGTTAGCGGGCCGCACGGAGAATGGGGTGAAGACGTCGTGAACCTTTCGCGACGCCGATATGTCAGCCGAGCAGGGTCAGCACCTTGGCGTGCAGCGCGGGACTGGCGCTCGCCACGATCGCGCCGTGCGATGTCGCATCGAGCCCGTTGCCCGCCCAGTCCGAGATCACGCCGCCCGCGCCTTCGACCACCGGGATCAGGGCCGCGATGTCGAAGGGCTCGAGATTGGGCCCGTTGAGGGCGATGCCGATCCGGCCCTCGGCGAGCGCGGCGAAGCCCAGGCAGCCGCCGTCATAGACATTCCAGAGGCTGGCGCCCCGGACCGCCTCGAACCCGCCTTGCGTGGTCTCGTCGAAGGCGTCGGGGTCCGAGAGACAGGCAATCGCCTCGCCCGGCAGGCTCCAGGCGCCGCATCGCACGGGGCGTCCGTTGATCGTCGTGCCCTGTCCGGCAATCCCGATGCAGGTCATCGGGATCCAGGGATGCGCGATCACCCCGATGACCGGTTTCTGCCGGTGGCAGAGCGCGATCAGCGTTCCGAAGTTCGGCAGCCCGGCCGCGAACTGGCGCGTCCCGTCGATGGGGTCGATCACCCACACCCAGTCGCGCTCGGCGTTCTCCGGGCCGTACTCCTCGCCGATGATGCCGTGGTCCGGGGCCGCGCGGGCGATCTCGGTGCGCAGCGCCTGCTCGACGGCCCGGTCGAGGCTGGTCACCGGGCTGCCATCCGCCTTGAGCACGAAGGCCCCGTGGCGCTCCGCCGTGAGGATCTCGCGCGCAACGCCCGCCAGGCGCCGCGCGAGTGCCACGTCCTCATCGCTCGGCTCAGCAGACATCGACCTCGACCTCACCAGCCGCGAGGCCACGCCTCGCCGACCGCGCGATCCGCGCGCCGGGGCACCCTAGCGGCGGTGCCTGAGATCACCAAGCACCTCGCCCGGCGCGCTGGGCCCAGCCGCGCCGCCAGCGCAGCGGGAGGCAAAGGCACCCGGCGTATCGGCTTGCCTTCGGCGCCGCGTGGCCCCTAGCCTGAAGCGCAAAGCGGGCAGGGAGGCGGATATGGACGGGCGCGATCGGCTGCTGGCGGCAATCGAGGCGGAGCGCGAGCGCATCATTGCCTTCTTCCGCGACTTCGTGCGCTGCGAAACCCCCAACCCGCCGGGCGACACCACCACGGCCGTGCGCCACATCACCGACTTTCTCACCGCCGAGGGCGTGCCCTGGCGCCTCGTGGACCCCGAGCCGACCATGGCCAATGTCGTCGGCAGCCTCGAGGGCGCGGGCCCCGGCCGGCACCTCGTGCTGAACGGGCATATCGACGTCTTCCCCATCGGCGCGGATCCGGCGGCGGAGGGCTGGACCACCGATCCCTGGGGCGGCGAGATCCGCGACGGAAAGCTCTATGGCCGGGGTGCGGCCGACATGAAAGCCGGCACCTCCGCCTCGATCTGGACCTATGTGCTCCTGTCGCGGATGCGCGCGGACTGGCGCGGCAAGCTGACCCTGACCTGCGTCTCCGACGAGGAGACCTTCGGCCCCTGGGGGGCGCGCTGGCTCATGGAGCACGAGCCGGAGGTGCGCGGCGATGTCTGCCTCAACGGCGAGCCCTCCTCGCCCTTCTCCGTGCGCTACGGCGAGAAGGGGCCGATGTGGTTCAAGTTCGATATCCGCACCCCCGGCGCCCACGGCGCCTACACGCATGCCAGCGCCTCGGCCACGCGCATCGCCACCCGGCTGATCGCGGCGCTCGAGGCGGTGGAGGATCTCGCCGTCACGATCCCGGACAACCTGATGCGCGCGCAGGTGCAGGGCCGCGACGCCTCCGACCGTGCCATGGGCCCCGGTGCCGCCGATGTGCTGCCGAAGATCACGCTCAATATCGGCCTGATCGAGGGCGGGCTGAAGAACAACATGATCCCCGGCCATTGCAGCTTCGAGGCCGATATCCGGCTGCCCATCGGTGTCGAGCCCGAGCTTATCCGCGCCGAGGTCGCCCGCATCGCTGCCGATTTCCCGGAGGCCACCTACGAGGAGTACCGCTGCAACCCGCCCTCCTGGTGCGACCCCTATGGCGAGATGATGGAGATCCTCCAGGACACGGTGGAGAGCCTCGGCCGGCCGCGACCCACGCCCATCGTCTCGATCGGCGGCACCGATGCGCGGCTCTGGCGCTACGAGGGGATCCCGGCCTATGTCTACGGCCCCTTTCCGGCGGGCATGGGCTCCTTCGACGAGCATGTAGAGATGGAGGATTACCTCCACATCCTGCGCACCCACGCCCTCGCGGCCTTCGCCTATCTCACGGCCGGCTGAGCGCATGGAGCCGCGTTTTCCCCATCTCCTCTCGCCGCTGATGGTGGGGCCGGTGCAGATCCGCAACCGGGTGCTCGTCACCGCGCATGTCCCGGGGCTGGAGGCCGGCGGGCTGCTGACGGACGATTACATCGCCTACCAGCGCGCCCGCGCGGCGGGCGGCGCGGGGCTGCAGATCACCGGTTCCTCGCATGTCCATGCCACCGGCGGCGTCGGCGGCGGGCGGGGGATCGACGCCTCGAAGTCCGAGATCGTCGAGAGCTTCGCGCGCCTCGCCGAGGCCATCCATGCCGAGGGCGGGCGGTTTCTCGTCCAGCTCGGCCATGCGGGCGCGACGGTGATGGACACCGATGCCGGGCGCCCGCTGCTGGCCCCCTCGGCCATCCCCTCGCGCCTCATCCGCGAAACCCCGAAAGCGATGTCCGTCGGCGAGATCGACATGATCGTCGAGGCCCATGGCGCGGCGGCTGCGCGGGTGCGCGAGAGCGGGCTCGACGGGGTCGAGCTGCTCGGCGCTTTCGGCTTTCTCCTCGGCGCCTTTCTCTCCCCGCATTCCAACCGGCGCACGGATGCCTATGGCGGCAGCCTCGAGAACCGCCTGCGCTTCGCCCGCCGCGTGATCGCCGAGGTGCGCAGCCGGCTCGGCCCGGACCGCATCCTCGGCCTCCGCCTTCCCGGCGACGAGCAGGTGGAGGGCGGCCTCGGGCGCGAGGCGCTGGCCGAGATCGCCGCGGCCCTCGCCGGCGACGGCGCGCTCGACTACCTCAACGTGATCGCGGGCACGAATTACGACCGGCTCGGCCGCATGGATCACTGGCCGCCGACGCCGGCGCCGCACGGGCTCTTCGTCGATCTCGCCGACGGCATCCGCGCGCGTGTCGCGATCCCCGTGTTCACCACCGGGCGGATCACCGACCCCGCGCTGGCCGAGCGCATCCTCGCCGAAGGCAAGGCGGATATGGTCGGGATGACCCGCGCGCATATCTCGGACCCGAATCTCGTCGCCAAGCTCCGCGCCGGCCGGCCGGAGGATATCCGCCCCTGCGTCGGCGCCAATCTCTGCATCGCCCGCGCGATGGAGGGCAAGCCGATCCGCTGCTTTCATAACCCCGCCGCGGCCCGCGAGCGCGCGTTGCCCCCCGCCGAGCCCGCCGCAGCACCACGCCGCGTGGCGGTCATCGGCGGTGGCCCCGCGGGCATGGAGGCCGCGCGCATCGCGGCCGAACGCGGCCACCAGGTGACGCTCTACGAGGCCGCAGACCGGCTCGGCGGCCAGCTCGCCCTCTGGGCCGAAGCGCCGATGACCGCGGAGTTCGGCCGCACCCTCGCCTGGTACGAGGGCCAGCTCACGCGCCTGCAGGTCCGGCTCCGGCTGGGCGAGCGCGTCGGCGCCCAGGCGCTCGCCGGTCTCGGCGCCGATGCGCTGGTGATCGCGACAGGCGCAACCGCCAAGCCGCCTGGCCCGATCCCCGGCACCGAGAGCGCCGGCATCCGCCTCGCCGATCCCTGGAGTGCGATCGCGGACCCGCCGGAAGGCCTCGGCATCGTCGTGGCCGACGAAGGCGGCGGCCGCGCCGCGCTCTCCGCCGCCGATGCGCTGGTGGAGCGCAACCGCGTCACGGTCGTCACTTCGGAGTTCGCCGTGGGCGAGCTCGTCACCCCCACGGTGCGCACCCCGATCCACCGCCGCCTGCTGCGCGCAGGCGCGATCTTCCGCGCCTCCGAGGTCGTCCTGCGCCTCGAGGAGCGCACGGTCGTGACCCGCAACATCCTCTCCGAGGCCGAGGCCCGGATCGAGGGCGTCGACATGCTGGTGGACTGGCAGGGCGCGGTGGCGGACGACACGCTCGCTGCCGCGGCCGAAGCGGCGAACCTGCCCGTCGCCTATGCCGGAGACTGCGTCGCCCCCCGCCAGGTCCACATCGCCATCGCCGAAGGCGCGCTCGCCGCCCGCTCCCTCTAGCCCGCGCGAGGCGATGCAGCCGGCCTTCCCGGCGCCGAGCCCGCACCTGCCGCGTGGATGGATTTCGCCGGCCGCGCTATAAACCGTCGCTGGAAGCGCCATGGTGATGGTCGCAGGTTCGGACAGGCGTGTCGGTGGGAGGGCGCGGATGCGGCGGGGTTTCGCAGCGTTGGTGGCAGTGGCGATCCTGGGCACAGGCGTCGCCGAGACGCAGGCGGCCGGATCGCGCCAGGGCGCCCTCGCCGTCGCGATCGGCAACAGCGACTATGTGGGCGACACCCCCGACGTCCCCTACGCCACCAATGACGCCGCCGCCTTCGCCGACTGGTTCGAGGAGATCGGGCTGGAGAGCCGCCGCATCCTGCGCCGCGAGAACATGACCGGCGCGCAGATGCACGCGCTCTTCGGCGCCGAAGGCGAGCCCGGCCTTCTCGCCCGCCTCGCCGCCACGGGTGTCGACGAGATCTTCGTCTTCTATTCCGGCCATGGCGCGCCGCGTATCCGGGCCAATGGCGTGGCGGAGGGCTTTCTGCTGCCCGTGGATGTGGAGCCGGCCAACCCGCAATTCGGCGGCTACTCCCTCGAGGCGCTGACCGAGGTGCTGGAGGCGCTGCCCGTCGAGCGGGTCACGCTCTTTCTCGACGCCTGCTTCTCCGGCCTCTCGCAGGGCGGCGCGCTGGTGCCGCAGACCTCGGCGAGCTTCGGCGTGGCCATCGCCGAGCCGGTGACCCGGGCGCGCGTGGTCACCCTTGCCGCCACCGCGTTCGACGAGGCGCAGTTCGCCCACTGGCTCGAAGAGGAGGAGCAGGGCGCCTTCACCGCCTACACCCTGCGCGCCCTTCGGGGCGAGGCCGATCGCGGGGCGGGCGGCGACGGCGACGGGCTCGTCTCGCTGCCGGAGGTGCACGACTTCCTGCGCCGCGAGATGACCTTCGATCTGCTGATGACCTATGGCCGCAACCAGACGGCAAGCCTGACCGGCGAGAGCGCCGACATCCTCTTCGCTGCGCTGCCGGAGCCCGCGCCCGACCTCACGCCCGCCAAGCCGCTTACGGCCCTGCCGGTGCCGGAGCCCGAAGAGGCCGCCGTGCCAGATCCGGATGCGCGCCAACGCTGCGACCGCCTCGCCGCGAGCCCCTTCGACGCGGAGGCACCGGCGTTCGGCGGTCCGCTCACCGAGCTCACGGCCGATGCGGCCGTGGCCGCCTGCCGCTCCGCCGTTGCCGCCGATCCCGAGGTGCCCCGCTACGCCTACCAGCTCGGCCGCGCCCTCGCGGCGCGCCATGATCCCGAGGCAATGGACTGGCTGCGGAGTGCGGCCGATACCGGCCATGTCTCCGCCTGGCATACCATCGGCGCCTACCAGATGCGCGGCGATCTCGGCGGTCAGGACCAGGCGCGCGGCGTCCGCTGGCTCCGCCTCGCCGCGGAGGCGGGCAATCCGTCGGCCATGAAGAGCCTCGGCAACGCGTATCGCGACGGGCGCGGCGTCCCCGCCGACCCGGCCGCCGCCGAGGACTGGTATCGCGGCGCGATCCGGGGCTTCAAGCGGCTCGCCGCGGCCGGCAACGCGGCGGCGATGAACGAGCTCGGGCGGATGTACGGCATCGGCCAGGGCGTGCCCCGCGATCCGGCCGAGGCGGCGCGATGGTACCGCCAGTCGGCAGAGGCCGGCTACCACTGGGGCATGCACAACCTTGCCTGGCGCTACCGGCAGGGCGACGGGGTCGAACGGAATTTCGCCCGCGCCTTCGAACTCTTCGAACAGTCCGCCGAGATCGGCAATCCGAGCGGCATGAACATGCTCGGCTCCATGTATCAGAACGGCCAGGGGGTGGCGCAGGACGACGCCAGGGCGCTGGAATTCTACCTGGAGGCCGCCGCCGCCGGCGAGGGCTGGGGCGCGCGCAACGCGGCCAAGCTCGTCGAAAAGGGCCGCGGCGCCGCCCGCGACCCGGTCCGGGTGCGCGAGCTCTACGAGCGCGCCCGCATCCTCTTCGAGCCCGCCGCCGCCGGTGGCGACCGAGCCTCCATGAACGGCCTCGGTCTCCTATACGAATACGGCGAGGGGGTGGAGCAGGACGATGCGCAGGCCCTGTCCCACTACCGCGACGCCGCCGCCGCCGGATACGCACCGGGCGCGGTCAATGCCGGCAAGCTCCTGCGCAAGGGCCGCGGCGCGCCGCGCGACTACGCAGCCGCTCTCGCCTATTTCGAGGAGGCCGCTGCCGCGGGCAACGGGACCGGCATGAACATGCTCGGCATCATGCACGAGTACGGCCAGGGCGTGCCGAAGGACGACACCAAGGCCCTCGGCCACTATCTCGACGCCGCAGCCGCCGGCAGTTCCTGGGGCGCGCGCAACGCGGGGATCTTCTTCCGCAACGGTCGCGGCACCGCGCGCGACTTCACCCGCGCCCGCGTCCTCCTCGAGCAGGCGGCCGAGGCCGGCAATGGCCGCGCCATGAACACGCTCGGCCGGATGCACGAGGTGGGCGAGGGCGTGCCGAGCGACCAGAGCGAGGCGGTGCGCTGGTACCGCCGCGCGGCGGATGCGGGCAACGAGACCGGCGCGCGCAACTTCGCCCTCTTCCTCTCCCGCGGAAAGGGCATCGCGCGCGACGACGAGGCGGCCGCCGACATGTATGCCCGCGCGCTCAGCCTCGGCAGCAAGACCGCGCGCACCGACCTCACAACGCGCGCGCGCACCTATTCCGCCACCTTCTGGCGGCGCATGCAGCGGATCCTCGCCGAGGCCGGTCATTACAGCTCCGCGATCGACGGTGTCCCGGGCCCCGCCACCCGCCGCGCCGTGGAGGCCTATGCCAGCAGCCGCTCCTGACCCGCGCGCATGAGAAAGCCCGCGGCGCCGGGGCGTCGCGGGCTCTGGATCGGGCCGGTGCCGGCGGATCAGGGTTTGGAGGCGTTGCCCCGCATCTCCTCGAGCATCTTGGAGATGAAGTCGCGGATCGAGGCGATGCTCAGCTCCGCGTTCTTCATATGCTCGTCGAGCCGGTCGATCTCGCTGTGCTGCTGCGCCTCTTCGCGCCGCTCGAGCTCGCCGCGCAGCTCCTCGAGCCGCTCCTCGGTCTCCTCCACCAGCGCGCGGAGGTTCTGGGTCTTGATCGTTGTCAGGTCAGGCATCTCTCAGCTCCCTCAGAACAGGCTGGTGACACCGAGGCAGACCCCCGGAACCACGAAGAACACGCCCAGAACATAGGCCAGCGCCGCGAGCTTGTTCTCCGCCGCGGTCGCGCCCAGCCACTCGGCCGCACGCACCGGAATGTCGCGCAGGAAGGGCAGGCCGTAGATGAACACCACGCCCAGCACGTTGTAGGTGAGGTGGATAAAGGCGATCTGCAGCGCCGCCTCGCCATTGCCCGTCACCGCCGTCGCCGCGAGCAGCGCGGTGATACAGGTGCCGATATTGGCCCCCAGCGTGAAGGGGTAGATCTGCTTCAGCCCGAACGCGCCGGAGCCCGCCAGCGGCACCATCAGCGAGGTGGTCGTGGAGGAGGACTGCACCAGAACCGTCACCAGCGTGCCCGAGAAGATGCCCGAGACCGGCCCGCGCCCGATCGCGGTGTGCATGATCTCCTTCGCCTTGCCCACCATCAGCCGCTTCAGCAGCTTGCCGACAAAGGTGATGGAGACGAAGATCAGCACGATGCCGAGCGCGATCAGCAGGATGCCGCCGAGCTGCGGGCCGAGCGGCAGCAGCACGCCCTTGGCGGTGTCCACCACCGGCGCGGTCGCCGCCTTCACGAAGTTGAGCCCCTTCATCGACGCATCCGCACCGCCGTAGAAGGGGGCGGCCAGCATCTTGCCGAGGCTCTCCAGCACGCCGAACGCGATCTCGAGCGGCAGGAAGATCACCACCGAGAGCAGGTTGAAGAAGTCGTGCACGGTGGCCGCGGAGAAGGCGCGCTTGAACTCCGACTTCTCGCGCACATGGCCGAGCGACACGATGGTGTTCGTGATCGAGGTGCCGATATTGGCGCCCATAACCATGGGCACGGCGACCTCGACCGGCAGGCCGCCCGCGACGAGACCCACGATGATCGAGGTCACGGTCGAGGAGGACTGGATGAGCGCGGTCGCAACCGTGCCCACGACGAGCCCGGCAAAGGGGTTGAGTGCGAAGGCGAAGAGTTCCTTCGCCTGGTCGCCGGTCGCGGATTTGAAACCGCTGCCGATCATGCCGACAGCGCAGATCAGCAGATAGACAAGGCCGGCGACAGCCAGCCATTGCAGCCATTTCTGCTTCGTGGCTTCCGTCGTTTCCTGAGTGACGTCGGTGGGTGCCATGACTTCCTCCAGTGGAATGACCACAAAAGGCTATCGACAGGCGGCCTCACTTTAATGACATCACAAAGGTGTAGTTTATCCGTCACGCGGATGGCAAAGGCGCTCAGCCGATGAAGCGGTGGCGCCAGGCGAAGGCGATCAGCCGCCCGGCCAGCCGTGCGAGTGGGCCGCTCAGCGCGCGGGGCAGGGGGCCCGCCCGCGTCGCCACGCCGTCCATATCCGGCGCCGGGTAGCCGAAGCGCGCGTAGTCCGCCGCGTAGGTGTCGGCGATCCGCGCCAGATCGGTCTGAGTCAGCTGCAGCGGCAGCGCATTCTCGCCCTTCAGGAGATGGGGTACCCCCACCGCTGCCTCTCCCTCCGCCTCGGCCGGCGGATCGGCCGGGCCGAGCAGGTCCGCCACCCGCTCGGCCACCCGGTCGAGCCCGTCCTCCAGCCGGAACACCTCGGCGCTGTCGGGCACCATCGCGTCCTGCGTCCTGAAATGGTTGTCGAACACCTCCGGGCAGCGCGCCGCGGCCGCCAGGCAGGCCTCCAGCCAGAACGAGAAGCCGAGCCGGCAGAGGAGCCGCCGCGAAGCCGCGCGCTGGTGGTGGCGAAACTCGCTGCAGATCCGCGCCACCGGCTCGCGCACCACCGCGAAGCTCAGGTCGCGCCGCGCCTCGGGCAGCACCCGGGCGAGATCCGCGGCACTCAGATGCTGGGGCGAGACGCCGAAGGCCGCGAAGCCGCGCGCGCGGTTCGACCAGCGCGGCTCGTAGAGCCCCAGCGTGCCATAGCCGCGCTCGAGCATCGCCTCCACGCTGGAGCCGCCGGCCTTCGGCACATGCGCGAAGAGGACGATCCGTCCGTTCCGTCCCACGATCGGCATCGCCGCCCCCGCTTGCAGCCCCGGGCCGGCTCCGCCCCGCCGGCGCCGATCCCCGGCGCGACACTAGGCGCAGGTGCCGCCGGGCTCAAACCGTTCCTGCACCAGCGCTTCCCGGGACCCGCGACCTGCTACGAATCGGCGCAGGTCCTTGCGCGCACCTGCGCTCTCACGCGCTCCGCCGGGGCCCGAAAGGCGCCTCGGCCCGCCTTCCTGCGCCGCCGGCGCGGCCCGGGCGCCACATTTCTTCCGCGCCCGCATCGCCGCGCTCCCGCGGCGCACAGCCCGTTCCCTGCGCGAAACCCTTTACCGGTCAGTTACTAATATCCCGGCGCGGCGGGGCCCGTCAGGCCTGGCGGACAGAGTGTCAATCAAACTAGACACCTCTAATCGTCAATCTGTATTGACAGCGCTTCACCCCCGGTGAGACCTTTTGTCCGCTGCAGGGAATTGAGACGGTCGGCCCGAGCCAGAAGCGAGGGGCGCGCCTTCGCGGTTCCCGGCGCGCCTGCCGGATGAGCCGGGCCACTCACGCGGTGCGGCCTCCGTCGGGATGCGTCCCGGCACGGGTTCGGGCGGCACGGCAATGAGGCCATTTCGAGAAGGAGGAGAACCGATGTCTGATGGTATGAACCATACCGGACTCACGGACGAGCAGGCTCAGGAGGTGCACGCCACCTTCATGCGCGGCGTCGTCTTCTGGGCCGGCACCGCCGCGCTGGCGCACCTGCTGGTCTGGTCTTGGCTGCCCTGGTTCCCGACCAGCTGATCGGCTGACCGTCCCTGCCGGCGATCGGGCCGGCATGGCAGAACGCTATCCGCGAACAGAAGGACGACCCCGATATGATGAACGATCTCTGGAAAATCTGGCAGCAGATCACCCCGCGCGAGGGCGTGATCGGCCTCGCCGGGCTGATGCTCGCCAGCTTCATCATCCACATGATGGTGATGCTCGCTTCCGACCGCTACTCCTCGGCTCTCCTCGGGTGAGCCCGGGCCCGGTACATCCGGGCCTGCGGAGGCGAGAGGGACCGCGCGGCAAGGCCCGCCGGCACCCGGCGCTTCCGACTTCCCATCCGGCCCCCTCGGGCGCGGACCGGCCGGGCAAGGTGCCCGTGCCCGCCCCGTCGCAAGGTGCCGTCGACCAGCGGGCGAGCCGTACGCCGCGGCTCGCCCGACGTCGTCGACAGGCTGCGTTTCAGCCTCTGTCCGCGCCATAGCCCCCACTGGGCCTCCACCGGGCCCCGACCCCGCTTGCGGCCGCCGTCACGCCCGAGACCGGACCCGACCCGGCTCGTTCGCGATCGGCCGGGACGGGAGAGACGATGGGCCGAATCTCGCCTATGCTCCGCGCGCCGGATGCGGCGATAGGGCAGGGCGACGCGCGGGAGTAGAGGGCGATGGATCACGCAACGAAGCTTTCGGGCCGGGCGCGGTGCGCACGCCCCGCCGCACGCCCCGCCGCCCGGGTCGCGCCCGCAGTGCGCCTCCTCGCCGCTCTCCTGCCCGCCGCCCTCCTCCCCACCGGCGCCGCCGCGCAGGGCTTCGACCGCGGCATCTCCGTCCTGGTCGAGCGCGCGGCCGAAGCGCTCAGCATCCGCGGCCTCGGCCGCACCGTTCCGGCCAATGTCTATGTCCGGCCCCCCTTCGACGACACCTACCGCGTCGTCTGCGCGCCCCTCTCGCGCCGGCTTGCCCGCGAGTTCCGCGCGGAGCTGCCGCGGGCCTTCGGCTCCAAGAACCTGCCACAGGCGCGGGTCGTCCAGCGCTCGGCCTTCGGCGACGGCCAGTTCATCCTCAATGTCAGCTGGCGCGAGGTGGGCGACGAGACCCTGGAGGTGGCCTTCGAGCTCGGCGATCTCTCCGGCGACGAGACCTCGACCGTGGACGGCCACTCCGTCGAGATCACCAAGACCGAGCTCCGCCCGGCCGAGGCGCAGTGCCTCGCGCGCCTCGACGTGATCAACCGCGTCGAGACCGCCGAGACCTTCCTCTATGTCCACCGCTCCGCGGATGTGTTCAGCGCAGAGATCGGCGCCATCGAGCCCGGCCAGCGCTTCCGCCTCCTCGGCCGCATGCCCTACACCGATGGCGACTGGGCGGTGGTCAAGCTGCTCGACGGCGCGCCGGACGACCCCTTTGCCGAGACCGTGGGCTTCGCGACCGTGCCCCCCACCGCCGAGGAACGCGCCGCCAAGGCCGCGGCGGAGGCCCGCGCGCGCGAGGAGGCCCGTGCCGCCGAGGACGCGGCGCGCAAGGCCCGCGAGCAGGAGGCCGCCGCCCAGCCGGCCATCCAGCCCGCGATCCAGCCCCAGCAGCAACCCCAGCAACAACCGCAGCAGCAACAGCCGCAGTTCCAGCCGCAGCAGCAGCCCCAGTTCCAGCCGCAACCCCAGCCCCAGCCGCAGGGCCAGATCGGCTCCATCGCCGGCACCTGGCAGTGCCAGGGCCAGCAGCCGGTCGATGCCATGACCGTGGTGCAGCTCGCCTTCCAAGTGAAGTTCGACCCCAATGGCAGCTACAGCATGGGTGGCCAGATGGCGACCTACTCCACCTTCAACAGCCAGCTCCTGAACTCGATGGCGGTCGGCGAATACGGCTTCTTCGGCTTCGACGGACAGACCCTCGGCGTCAATCCGCAGGGCAGCGTGCCGGTGATGCCGCTGCAGCCCTACCAGATCACCATCGCGGACAATACGGGCAGTTCGCTCACCATGCTGAACTACCAGACCCAGGGGCAGTATCGCTGCCAGCGCGTGAACTGAGCCCGCGGCGGGTTCAGCCGGGCCGCCGGAACCGCGCCATCGGGATCTCCGCCATCGCCGTGATCTCCACCATCAGCGCGGGATCGTAGAGCCGGACCACCTCCACCGTCGTCGTCGCGGGGTAGGGCGGGGAGAAGAACGCGGCGCGCACCTCCCCCGCGGCCATGAACGCCTCGATATCCGTCACATGCAGCGTGAGGCTCAGGATATCGCCCATCTCGCCGCCGAAATGGGCGAGCACGCTCTGGATGTTCGTCAGCGCCATCCGCACCTGCGCGGCCATATCCCCGGCGCCGACGACCCTGCCGTCTGCATCGAGCGCCACCTGGCCCTTCAGATGCACGATCTGCCCCGGGCCCTGCAGGACCGCCAGCGAAAACGCCCCGAAAGGCTGCCACACCCCCGGCGGATTGACACCGTCCACCATCGTCCTCGCTCCCCACACGCCCTGCGCCTCTTCCGCAACGCTTGCAAAGCCAGACGGAAAAAGCGACAGATATCGGACAAGAACACAACGGACTGCGGCCCCGCGGCGCCGCCTGGGAGGAGCATGCAGGATTTCGGCGAGGCCTTCGCCACGGCCTTCGCGCTCGTGGCCCGCGCAGACAGCGCGCTCCTCGAGATCGTCGGCCTGTCGCTCACGGTCACGCTGACTGCGGTCCTGATCGCCTCCGCCATCGCCCTGCCGCTCGGCGCGATCCTGGCGGTTGCGCGCTTTCCGGGCCGCGGCGCGGTCATCGCGGCGCTCAATGCGCTGATGGGCCTGCCTCCGGTCGTCCTCGGCCTCGTCGTCTATCTCATGCTGTCGCGCGCCGGCCCGCTCGGCCCGCTCGGCCTCCTCTACACGCCGACCGCGATGATCATCGCGCAGACCCTGCTGGTCCTGCCCATCATCGCCGCGCTCACCCGAGAGGCGGTGCAGGATCTGCACGGCGAATATGGCGAGCTGCTGCGCTCCATGCGCGCCGGGCGCGCCGCCGTCCTCGGCACGCTGCTCTGGGATGGCCGGCACCGTCTGCTCACCGCCATCCTCGCCGGCCTCGGCCGCGCCTTCGCCGAGGTCGGTGCAGTCATGATCGTCGGCGGCAACATCGCCCATGTCACCCGGGTGATGACCACCGCCATCGCACTCGAGACCTCCAAGGGCGAGATCGCCATGGCGCTGGCGCTCGGCATGGTGCTGGTGGCCCTCTCCTTCGCGATCAACGCGGCGCTGATGGCGCTGCAATCCGGCACGGTGCGTCATGCGGAGGCATGAGGACACGCTCAGCGGCCTGCCGCTTGCCGGCGGCACCGCGGCCGCCGCGCCGACGCAGGCGGCGCCGGACGACACGCCGCTTGTCACGCTCGAGGACGTGGTCCTCACCCGCGGCGGGCAGCGCCGGCTCGACGGCCTCTCCGCCGGCCTCGGCCGCCCCGGCATCACCGCGCTCATGGGGCCGAACGGCGCGGGCAAGAGCCTCACGCTCCGCCTCGCCGGCGGCCTCCTCGCGCCCGATGCCGGCCGTATCGCCGAGGCTCCGGCGCTTGCGGGGCGCCGCGCGATCGTCTTCCAGAAGCCCGTGCTCCTGCGCCGCAGCGTCCGCGGCAACCTCCTGCACGCGCTCCGCCTCTACGGCCTGCGCCGCAACCTCCGCCCGGCCCGCGCGGACGCGCTCCTCGCCGAGGGCGGGCTCGCTGCGCTGGCCGAGAGCCCGGCGCGCGCGCTCTCGGGCGGCGAGCAGCAGCGCCTCGCCCTCATCCGCGCGCTGGCCGCCGAGCCGCGCCTCCTTCTCCTCGACGAGCCGACCGCCAGCCTCGACCCCGCCGCCACCGCGGCGATCGAGGCCTTGGTCCGGCGCGCGGCCGAGGCCGGCACCCGCGTCCTCATCGTCACCCACGATGCCGGCCAGGCCCGCCGCCTCGCCGAGCGGGTCGTGTTCCTGCATCGCGGTCGCGTGGCCGAGGAGCGCGCGGCCCGCGGCTTCTTCGCAGCACCCGCCTCCGAGCCCGCCCGCGCCTTCCTGGAGGGCCGGCTTCTCGTCTGAGCCCGTCAGCCGCGCCGGCGCGCCAGCAGCCGCAGCACCTGCGCCTCGCCGGCATGGCGCGGCCCCTCGTCCAGCACCACCCGGCCCGTGAGCGCCTCGACCACCTCGAGCCCGGCGAGCCAGCCACCGGTCTCGTCCGCCCCGTAGAGCAGGTCCGGATCGTCCGGCCCCATCGCGCCGCCGGCCTGCGCCTCGGCGAAACCCTCCAGCACCAGCCAGCCGCCCGGCGCGAGCGCCCCGGCCGCCAGCCGCAGCGCATGGCGCCGCAGCCCGGCAGGCCCGTGCAGGAACAGCACCGCCGCCAGGTCCCACTGCGCGCCCTCGGGCGGCGCCCAGCCGGCCAGGTCTGCCACCGCGCGCTCGGCGCTCACCCCGGCGGCTGCATCGCGCGCCCGCGCCGCCGCCGTCGCCACCGGGGAGAGATCGACCGCCTGCACCGCGAGGCCGTGCCCCGCCAGCCAGGTCCCGTTCCGCCCGTCCCCGTCCGCCAGCATCAGCGCCGATCCGGGCGCCACCTCCGGGCGGGCCAGCACCATCCGCAGCCACTGGTTCGGCGCATCGCCGAAGGGCGCGGGCGTCTCGGCATAGCGCGCATCCCAGCGCGCCTGCTTGGGATCGGTCCCCGGGGTCTCGCCGCTCTCGCTCATCCCCGATCCATAGCGCCACGCGCGCCCTTGACGCCACCCGCCCGAAGGCCGGAAGAGAGCGCCCATGGACCCGGTTCAGGCGCAGTACGAGGCCTTTCCCTATCCCGCCCGCGACCCGGCGGAGGAGGCCGGCCGCCTGATCCAGGGCTCGCCCTCGCATCCCGTCGAGATCGACCACTTCCTCTTCGCCGGGCGACGGGACTGGTCGACCCCCTTTCGCGTCCTCGTCGCCGGCGGCGGCACGGGCGACGCGCTGGTGATGCTCGCACAGACGCTCCACGACCTGCGCTGCCCCGCCGAGATCACCTATCTCGACCTCTCCCGTGCCTCTCGCGCGATTGCCGAGGCGCGCATCGCCGCGCGCGGCCTCTCCGGCATCCGCTTTCTCACCGCCGATCTTGCGGAGGCCCCCGGCCTAGGGCCATTCGACTACATCGACTGCTGCGGGGTCCTGCACCACCTGCCGGAGCCCGATGCGGGCTTCGCCGCGCTCGCCGCTGCGCTGGCGCCGGAGGGCGGCATGGGCCTCATGGTCTACGCGCCCCACGGGCGCACCGGCGTCTACGCGCTCCAGGCCGCCTTCGGCGCGCTCTTCGGCGCCGATCCGCCGGAGACCCGCGCCGAGCTCGCCGAGACTGCGCTCACCGCGCTGCCCGAGACCAACTGGCTGAAGCGCAACCCCTTCGTGGGCGACCATGTGAGCGGGGGCAGGGCAGGGCTCTACGATCTCCTCCTGCACAGCCGCGACCGCGCCTACACCATCGACGCGCTGCTCGCCGCCCTCGGCCGCGCAGGGCTGGCCCCGGCACAAGGCGGGCGCGCCGCGCGGCCCCTTGCGGCGGTGCTGGAGCCCGCCCGCTACGAGCCTGTCGCGTATCTGCCGGACACGCCCGAGATCCACGACCGCGTCGCGGCGCTCTCGCCCGAGGAAGCCGCCGCGGTCGCCGAACATCTCGCCGGCAACGTCAAGAGCCACGTGGTCTACGCCGTCCACGCCGCCGCCGCCGCAGGGCGCATCGCCGCCCCGGGCCCGGAGGCCGTGCCGCATCTGACCGGCGCCGCGCCGCGGGCCCTCGCCGGCGAGATCGCCCGGCGCGGCGCGCTCCGCCTCACCCGCGATGGCCTCGCCCACAGCCTCGCCATTCCCAAGGCCGCCGCCCCGCTCGTCGCCCTCGCGGACGGGCGCCAGAGCCTCGGCGCCATCGCCCGCGCCGCCGGGCGCGACTGGCTCGCCTTCGCGGCGGACTGGGCGGGGGTGGACCGCGCGCTTACCGGCTTTAACCTGTTGCACTACAGCCGCCAGGCCCGCCGATAGGAGTGCCGCGCATGCATGCCGAAACCGCGCCGCAGGACCCGATCCTGCTCGCCCCAGCGCCCTATCTGCCCTTCCTCGAGCCGCGCATCGCCCATCCGCCGGGCCTCATGCCGCTCGGCATCGAGGACTGGGTCGTCACCCATGGCGATTTCGCCGCACAGATGGCCTATCGCGAGCACCTGCTGGCCGCCTGCCCGGAGGTTGTCCTCGCCGCCGAGCCCGCTGCCGCCGCACCGGCCCGCGAGACCCTCGCCCTCCTCGCCGAGCATCTGCGGCACCGCCACGGCTACGGCGCCGAGCCCGGCGCGCTCCGCCGGCCCGACGGCGTGCGCGTCCCGCTCGACGCGGAGGATCCCTTCCGCACCATTGCGCGGCTCGTGGCGGACGATATCTGCCTCATGCTGCCCGATCCCGCCTCGGGCGAGTACCGCCTCGCCGGTGCGGCCCTGCTGTTCCCCGCGCGCTGGTCCCTCCGCGAGAAGCTGACCCGCCCCCTCACCGCCATCCACGACCCGGTGCCGGACTATGACGACACCCTCGCGCGCCGCGTGAACCGGGTCTTCGAGGCGATCCGCGTCGACCGCCCGCTCTGGCGGATCAACTGGCTCGTCCACCCCACGCATGAGCTGCACCAGCCCGTGGAGAGCGCCGAGAAGGCCGCGCCGCTCCCCGAGCCCACCGCCCTCGGGCCCCTCTATCTGCGCACCGAGCGCCAGACCCTGCGCCGCCTGCCCGGGAGCGGCGCGGTGGTCTTCGGCATCAAGACCAGCGTCACCCCGATCGAGGCGCTGGAACCCGCGGTCGCCGGCGGCCTCTCCCGCGCCATCGCGCGGCTCGACCCCGACACCGTCGCCTACCGCATGGGCGCCTTCGCCTACGACACCATCATCGCCCGGCTCGACGCGCTGGCTTTACAGGCCGCCCCCGGAGGCGCCACAAACGCGCGACACTGACGCTGCCGAGGGAGACCCGCAATGCAGGACGAGATCGTGATCGTGGGCGCGGCCCGCACGCCGATGGGCGGGTTCCAGGGCGCGCTCTCCGGGGCCACGGCCTCCGCCCTCGGCGGCACCGCCATCGAGGCGGCGTTGAGCCGCGCGGGCATCCCCGCCGCGGCCGTGGACGAGGTGCTGATGGGCTGCGTCCTGCCCGCCGGCCAGGGCCAGGCGCCCGCCCGCCAGGCCGCCTTCGCCGCGGGCCTCGGGGAGGGCGTGCCCTGCACCACCGTCAACAAGATGTGCGGCTCGGGCATGAAGACCGTGATGATGGCGCATGACGCGCTCGTCGCCGGCAATGGCCGCGTGGTCGTCGCGGGCGGCATGGAGTCCATGTCCAACGCTCCCTACCTGCTGCCGAAAATGCGCGGCGGTGCCCGCCTCGGCCATGCGGCGGCCCAGGACCACATGTTCCTCGACGGGCTGGAGGATGCCTATGAGCCCGGCCGCCTCATGGGCACCTTCGCGGAGGATTGCGCGGAGAAGTACCAGTTCACCCGCGAGGCGCAGGACGCCTATGCGCTGCGCTCGCTCGAAGGCGCCCTCGGCGCCCAGCGCGAGGGCCGCCTGAGCGCCGAGATCGCCGCTGTCACCGTCAAGACCCGCAAGGGCGCGGTCACGGTCGAAGAGGACGAGCAGCCCCAGACCGCGCGGCCGGACAAGATCCCGCATCTGAAGCCGGCCTTCCGCGAGGGCGGCACGGTGACGCCGGCCAACGCCTCCTCCATCTCCGACGGTGCCGCCGCCCTCGTCCTCATGCGCGCCTCGGACGCGGCGGCCGAAGGGCGCACCGTCCGCGCGCGCATCCGCGGCCATGCCTCCCATGCCCAGGCGCCGGGCTGGTTCACCACCGCGCCCGTGCCGGCCATGCGCGGCCTGCTCGACCGGCTCGGCTGGTCGGTCGAGGATGTCGATCTCTGGGAGGTGAACGAGGCCTTCGCCGTCGTCCCCATGGCCGCCGAGGCCGAGCTCGGCATCCCCCGCCAGCGCCTCAACGTGAACGGCGGCGCCTGCGCGCTCGGCCACCCGATCGGCGCCTCGGGCGCGCGCATCCTCGTCACGCTCCTCCATGCCATGGAGGCGGCGGACGCCAAGCGCGGCATCGCCTCGCTCTGCATCGGCGGCGGCGAGGGCACCGCGGTTGCCATCGAGCGCGGCTGAACCCCGGCCAGGGACGCGGGCAGGGGCAGAGGGCAGGGCGGGGGGCGCACAATGACCGACGATCGCGCCGCCCGCCGCGACTTCCTCGTGAAATCCCTCGAGAGTCACATCGCCCATATCCGCACCGGCCAGGCGCGGCGCTTCGAGATCCTGCGCTACACCTTCATCGGCTTCTTCGCCTATTTTGCCTTCCTGCTCAGCGTCGAGAACACGAGCTTCCTCTGCCTCTACCCGTTCGAGACGGTGGTGCTGATCCCGGTCTTCCTGCTCATCCAGGTCTTCCTCTACATCTGGATCGTGAACTGGAACATCGCCAAGCACGGCCGCTATATCGGCTATCTCTTCGAGAACGGGCTCCAGGCGCACGGGCTCGGCCCCAACCTCTACGGGACCTTCATGGCCACCGAGCATCTCGCCCGCCGCCGCCTCGCCCGCGCGCTCGACCGGCTGGCGCTCCATGCCTCGCAGGGCGTGCTGGTGGTGCTGGCGGTCGGCTGCGTCGTGCTCTACGCCTATGTCGATGCGGGGAGCGGCTTCGCAGCCCTGGCCCGCTGCACGCCCTGACCTCGAAGCCGCACACGATCCGAGACGATGAGGACGCCATGCTGACCGACGAGCAGATCATGATCCGCGACATGGCCCGCGGCTACGCCCAGGAGCGCCTCGCTCCGACGGCGGCGGAGCGCGAGAAGGCCGGCGCGATCGAGCCTGCGATCGTGGACGAGCTCGCCGAGCTCGGCTTTCTCGGCATGACCGTCTCGCCGGACTGGGGCGGCGCGGGCACGGACTATGTCTCCTATGCCCTCGCCCTCATCGAGATCGCGGCGGGCGACGGCTCGGTCTCCACCATGGTCTCAGTCCATAACGCGCCGGTCTGTGCCGTGCTCGAGCGCTTCGGGTCCGATGCGCAGAAGGACCGCTGGCTCCGCCCGCTGGCCGAGGGCAAGGGCATCGGCTCCTTCGCGCTCACCGAGCCGCAGGCAGGCTCCGACGCCGCCAATCTCAAGAGCCGCGCGCTGCGCACCAATGCCGGCTGGCGCGTGAACGGCACCAAGCAGTTCATCTCCTCGGCGCGCATCGGCGTCACCACCGTGCTCTTCGCCGTCACCGATCCCGAGAAGGGCAAGAAGGGCATCTCCTGCTTCGTCGTCGCCAACGACACGCCCGGTTTCGAGGTGGTCCGCGTCGAGGCCAAGCTCGGCCAGAAGGCCTCCGACAGCTGCGCGCTCGCCTTCACCGATATGGAGGTGCCGGCGGACCAGCTCGTCGGCGCGGAGGGCGAGGGCTATCGCATCGCGCTCTCCTCGCTGGAGGCGGGCCGCATCGGCATCGCCGCCCAGGCCACGGGGCTCGCCCAGGCGGCCTATGAACGCGCGCTGGCCTACGCCAAGGAGCGCACGGCCTTCGGCGGGCCGATCTTCGATCTGCAGGCCGTGCAGTTCCGCCTCGCCGAAATGGCGACCCGGCTCGAGGCCGCCCGCGGGCTGGTCCTGAACGCGGCGGCCATGAAGGACCGCGGCGAGCCCTGCCTGAAGGAAGCCTGCATGGCCAAGCTCTTCTGCGCCGAGGCGGCCGAGACCATCACTTCCGAGGCGATCCAGGTCCTCGGCGGCTACGGCTATCTCGCCGATTACGAGGTCGAGCGGATGTATCGCGACCAGAAGGTCTGTCAGATCTACGAGGGCACGAACGACATCCAGAAGCTGATCATCGCACGGCAGATCGCGTGAGAGACGCCGCTGTCGCCGCCTGCCTCCTCGCCAGCCTCTCCGCCTGCGCGCCGAGCGGCGCGCCCGCCGATCCGCCGCCCGGGCCTGCGCCTGCCGCGGCTGCGCAGGAGGCGCCCGCCGAGGCGGCCCCTGCGGCCGGGCCCGCAGCGGATCTGACCGTCGCCGACATCGCGCTGCCGCTCGACGCCGCCGCCGCCCGCGCCTTCGACCCCGACGGCAGAGCGCCCATCGACGATCCCGTCACCTGCCTCGCGCGCACGCTCTACTGGGAAGCCGGCGGCGAGGGGGACGCGGCGATGCATGCCGT
The DNA here is from genome assembly GCA_039817245.1 of Pseudomonadota bacterium. Taxonomy (GTDB): domain Bacteria; phylum Pseudomonadota; class Alphaproteobacteria; order Rhodobacterales; family Rhodobacteraceae; genus Thermohalobaculum. The sequence goes on from JBCBWF010000020.1 coordinate 27,510, forward strand.
GGCCCATGTGGTCGCGAACCGCGTCCGCTCGCCCCGCTTCCCCGACAGCTTCTGCGCCGTGATCAAGCAGGGCGGCGAGGCACGGCCCTGCCAGTTCTCCTGGTGGTGCGACGGCCGGCCGGACGAGGTGCGCAGCACCGCGCTCTACGCCCGCGCGCGGAAGATCGCCCGGCGGCTCCTGAACGATCGCTCCGAGCCCGACCCGACCGGCGGCGCCGTGCTCTTCCACAACACAAGCGTCAGCCCGGACTGGGCCGCGCGCACCACCCGCACCGCCCGCATCGGCAGCCATATCTTCTACCGCCTGCCGCGCTGAGCCGGCCAGAGCCGCTCCGAGCCGCTCAAGGAGGTCCCGGGTCGAGCCCGGGACCCCCGCAGACCATCGCGCAGCCCTCAGAGCGTGTTGCGCTTGTTCCGCAGCATCCGCCCGCATTTGTGCCGGCAGGTTGCGAGGCTGTCC
>JBCBWF010000562.1:0-2676 GCA_039817245.1 Pseudomonadota bacterium
ATCGCCGGACATTTCTGCATCGACGCCTTCGCGCCGGTCTCGCCCCTGCCGGTGGTGGACATGATGGTGGCGCTGAAGGCCGCGCTGGCGGCAGGCGGCATGGCGCGGGTCGGCGTCCTCGGCACCGCAACGGTGATGGCGACGGGGATGTACGGCAAGCTCGGCGACGTCGCGGTCATGGCCCCGGCGGGCGACGCGCTCGGGCGGGTGCACGACGCCTATGTGGCCACCGCGACCACCGGGAAGGCGACGCCGGAGGCGCGGGCAGTGTTCTTCGAGGCCGGCCGGGCGCTGGTGGCCGGGGGCGCGGAGGCGGTGCTGCTCGGCGGGACCGATCTCGCGGTCGCCTTCGAGGGCCATGACTGCGGCTTCGCGGTCGTGGACTGCGCCGAGATCCATATCGACGCGGTGGCCGGACGGATCTGAGGGCCGGATTGGGGGCTCAGGCCTTCAGGCGGGCGTTCTCCGGGTCGTAGACATGGGGGTTGTGGCGCCGGGCGGCGCGGTCGCGGCCGAAGGCGGAGACGGCGCATTGCTCGCCCATCGCCAGCGCGCCGCGGCGGACATAGCCGAGGGCGAGGAGGCGGCCGGTGCGGTAGCCATGGCTCGCGGAGGTGACGTAGCCGATCACCGCGCCGTCCTTGACGATCGGGTCCGAAGCCAGGGGTTCGGGGCCTGGGGCGGGCGCTTCCGGGGTGGGCGCTTCGGGGACGGGATCGGCGATCTCGAGGCCGACGAACTCCCAGTCCGGCGGGGTTTCGCGCTGGCGAGCCACTGCGGCGCCGCCCGTATAGCCGTTGGCGCGGCGGGCGAAGCGGCCGAGCCCGGCGTCGAAGAGCGTGTATTCCGCGCCGAAATCGGCGCCCCAGGCGTGATAGCCCTTCTCGATGCGCATGGCGTTTAGGGCCCGGGAGCCGAAATCGCAGAGGCCGTGGGCGCTGCCGGCCTCGCGGATCGCCTCGTAGACCCGGGCGAGATCGGAGGAGGCGAGGTGCAGCTCCCAGCCGAGCTCGCCCACATAGCTGACGCGCAGGGCCGTGACCGGCGCGCCGGCCAGCGTGATCTCGGCCGCCGAAAGCCAGGGAGCGGCGTTTGCGGAGAGGTCGGCCTCGGTGAGGGGGGCGAGCACGGCGCGCGCCCTGGGGCCCATGACCATGAGGGCGGCGTCGTGCGGATGGCCCTGGGCGACGCGCAGGCCCGGCGGGGGCGCGTGGCCCATGAGCCAGTCGAAATCCCGGTCCACCGCGAGGGTGGGGCCGCAGAGCAGGAACCGCTCCGGCGCGAGGCGGGCGATGGTGGCCTCCGACCAGATCCGGCCCTCGGGCGTCAGCATGTAGGAGAGGCGCAGGCGCCCGGGGGCGGGCATCGCGCTGCAGAAGACGGTGGCGAGCCAGTCGGCCGCGCCCGGCCCTTCGACCGTGACCTTGGTGAAGCCGCCATGGTCCATGATGCCGACCGCATCGCGCACCGTCTCGCATTCGGCGCGGACGGCGCGCTGCCAGGGCTCGGGGCCGAAGCTGAGGGTGCCGTCCTCGCGCGCGCCGTCGCGCTCGAACCACATCGCGCGCTCCCAGCCGCCGATCTGGCCCATGACCGCACCGCGGGCGCAGAGGCGCTCGCGCAGCGGGGTGGCCTGTACGGGCCGGCCGGCCTGCAGGATGCGGTTGGGATAGGGGATGGCGTATTGCAGGCCGTAATGCTCCGCGGCGCGGGCGGCAGCGTAACCGGCGCTCGCCCAGGGGCCGAAGCGGCGCGGATCCCAGGCGGCGAGGTCCCATTCGGTCTCGCCCGCCGTGAGCCATTCGGCGATGGCCTTGCCGATGGCCGCGGAGTGGGTGATGCCGATCTGGACGCCGGTGGCGTGGTAGAAGTTGCGCACCCCCGCGGCGGGGCCCACCAGCGGCTGGGCATCCGGCGCATAGGGGATGGGGCCGTTCACGAAGCGCTGCGCCCCCGCCTCGGCGAGCAGGGGGACATGGGCGATCGTGGCCTCGAGCACGGCCATGATGCTCTCCACATCGTCCTCGAAGAGCTGGTGGTCGAAATCGGCGGGCACGCCCTCGCGCCAGCGCGCCCGGCCCTCATGGGCGTAGGAGCCGAGGAGGAAGGAGGCGCGCTCGCGGCGGAGATAGAAGCGGATATCCGGATCGCGGATCAGCGGGAAGAGCGCGGGGTCGGCCTCCAGCGCAGGCAGGGGCGCTGTGACCATGTACTGGTGCTCGAGGGTGGCGAGCGGCAGGTGCAGGCCCGCCATGGCGGCGATGGCGGCCCCGCTGGAGCCTGCCGCATTGACCACCGTGCCGGCGATCACGGTCCCGCGGGAGGTCTCTACCGCCCAGTCCCCGGAGGCACGCTGGGCGAGGCCGGTGACGCGGGTGTGGCGCGCGATCTCGGCCCCCTTCGCACGGGCGTGGCGGGCGAGCGCCTGAGTGAGCTGGCTCGGGTCGATATCGCCCTCATAGGGGTCGTGGATGCCGCCGATGACGCTCTCGCCCGCGCGCCAGTAGGGGTGCATGGCCTCGATCTCGGCGGGCGTGACCAGTGCCAGATCGAAGCCCGCGGCGCGGGACACGCCGGCGAGGTGGCGGTAGAGATCCATCCGCGCCTCGGTATGCGCGGGCCAGACCGCTCCGGTATGGCGGTAGGTGATGGGCGCTTCCGGATCCTCGGCCAGCG
>JBCBWF010000165.1:0-10321 GCA_039817245.1 Pseudomonadota bacterium
CGGAATTAACATGGGCGGGCGGGGGTGAGCCCGCGCCGGCGCCCGGCGCCCGGCGCCTGGCGGGCCCGGTCAGGCGCCGGGCATGTCCGGCGCGCCGAAGAAGCGCTCCTCGACCACCTTTCCGCCCCTCACGCTGTAGAGTGCGACCTCCTGCATCGCGACGCGCTTGCCGTCCGGCCCCGTCACCTCGATGCTGTAGAAGATCGCGAACTGGTCGCCATGGATGTACGGCCCGGTGATGTCGCCGCCATGCACGGTGAAGTTGGCCTCCCACCAGTCGTGCTTGCCGCGGATCGCGGCGGGACCTTCGAGGCGGGCCATATCGCCCTCCATCGGCTCGAGGCTCACGACATCGTCGGCCCAGAAACGCTCGCCCGCCTCACGGTCCTTGCCTTCCTTCAGAAGCGCGGTGAAGGCCTCGGCGACGCTCTTGGTGTCGGTGCTCATGGGGTTCTCCCTGAAAAATGATTCCGGCGCGCGAACATTAGCAGAACATTCACTCTGATGGCGGACAAAATCGCCAGGGCGGGAGCGGCGCGCGGACAAGAGCGGGAGCGGCGCACGGACAAGAGCGGGAGCGGCGCACCGACCAGCGAAAACGCCGCGCCGATCCGCGGGCGCCCTGCGCGGAGTTGACCTGCCGGGTCCCCGCCCGCAGGGTCTCGCCGGGTCCCTCCAGAGAGGTTCGTCGATGTTCGCGCTTACGCTCGCAAGTTTTCTGAGCTTTCAGCTGCCCCCGGGCGTCGAGATCTCCCACCTGCCCGGCGCGCTGCACTACACGGATGGAGGCGTGGCCGTGAGCATTCTGATCACGGAGGCGCCGGGCGACGGCACGGCCGCCCTGCTCGATCCGGAGGGCACCGCAGGCCAGCTTGCAGGCTACCCCACCACGGTGCTCCGCGAGAGCCTGCCCCTGGGAGATGCGGAGGCCGCGGCGGCGGAGGACCGGCTCCACGTGACCCTCCGCCTCGGGGCCGACAGGCTGATCTTCAGCTTCGCCACGGTCGAAGGCGAAGAGCGGCTCTCCACCGCCGCCGAACGGATCCTCGCCAATCTCGCCCCGGGCGATGCGATGCCGGCACCGGAGGGGCGGATCGCCTTCGAGATCGACGGCCTGCCGCTGGCCTCGGCTGACGGGCTCCTGCCCGGCGGCTTCTTCCTCGGCCCCGTCACCGTGGAGCTCGACGCGCTGGAGAACGGCGCCGGGCGCTAGGACCCGGCGCCAGGCGCAACCTCAGCCCATCACCGGGATCGAGAAATCCGCGCCTTCCTTCACCCCGCTCGGCCAGCGCGCCGTCACGGTCTTGGTGCGGGTGTAGAAGCGGAACGCATCCGGCCCGTGCTGGTTTAGATCGCCGAAGCCCGACTTCTTCCAGCCCCCGAAGGTGTGATAGGCGAGCGGCACCGGGATCGGCACGTTCACGCCCACCATCCCGATATTCACCCGGTTGGCAAAGTCGCGCGCCGTGTCGCCATCGCGCGTGAAGATCGCGGCGCCGTTGCCGTATTCGTGGTCCATCGCCAGGCCGAGCGCCTCCTCGTAGCTCGAGGCGCGCACGGTCGAGAGCACCGGGCCGAAGATCTCGGTCTTGTAGATGTCCATGTCCTTGGTGACCCGGTCGAACAGACACCCGCCGAGGAAGTTGCCGTTCTCGTAGCCCTGCATGCGGAAGTCGCGCCCATCGACGACGAGCTCGGCGCCCTCCTCCACGCCGCGATCGACGAGGCTCTTCACGCGACCATAGGCCTCGCGGGTGACCAGCGGGCCGAAATCCACATCATCGCCCGCGGTATAGGGGCCGATCTTCAGGCTCTCCACCCGCGGGGCCAGTGCCTTCACCAGCCGGTCCGCCGTGTCCTCGCCCACCGGCACGGCGACTGAGACGGCCATGCAACGCTCGCCGGCCGCGCCGTAGCCCGCACCAACCAGCGCGTCCACCGCCTGGCCGAGATCCGCATCCGGCATCACGATCATGTGGTTCTTGGCGCCGCCGAAGCACTGCACGCGCTTACCCGCCGCCGTGCCGCGCGAATAGACGTAATGCGCGATCGGGGTGGAGCCCACGAAGCCCACGGCCGCGATGTCCGGATCGTCGAGCAGCGCATCCACGGCCACCTTGTCCCCGTTCACCACGTTGAGGACGCCCGCCGGCAGGCCAGCCTCCATCATCAGCTCCGCCAGCATCAGCGGGCAGGAGGGGTCGCGCTCGGACGGCTTCAGAATAAACGCATTGCCCGCCGCCACCGCCGGGCAGAACTTCCACATCGGGATCATGGCGGGGAAGTTGAACGGCGTGATCCCGGCCGCGATGCCGACCGGCTGGCGCATGGAATACATGTCGATGCCCGGGCCCGCGCCCTCGGTGTACTCGCCCTTCAGAAGATGCGGCGCGCCGATGCAGAACTCCGCCACCTCGAGCCCGCGCACCACATCGCCCTTGGCATCCGGAAGGGTCTTGCCGTGCTCGCGCGAAATCGCCTCGGCCAGCTTGTCCATGTCGCGGTGCAGAAGCTGCACGAACTGCATCAGCACCCGGGCGCGCTTCTGCGGGTTGGTGGCGGCCCATGCGGGCTGGGCGGCGGCGGCATTCTCGACGGCAGCGCGGACTTCCTCGGCCGAGGCCAGCGGGACCTTCGCCTGCACCTCGCCGGTCGCCGGATTGAAGACGTCCGCAAAGCGGCCCGAGCCGCCCTTCACATGCTTGCCGCCGATGAAATGGGTGAGTTCGCTGGTCATCCTGGGCTCCTCGTCGCGACCACGGGCCGGGCCGCCGCTGTCTCCGCCGGGCCGCCAGAGCCCGCGGGTTCCTTCCTTAGGACGGGCGGCTGCGGTCGGCAACCGGAGGCTAGGCAGCGCCGGCCCGGCGCGCGTGATGCCAGGCGATCCGCGCGAGCGGCGCGACATCGCCCCCCATCCCGATCGCCGCCGCATCGGCCGCGTTGCCATCGAGCCCGCGCCGGTAGACGCCCTGGATGATCGCGGCCATGCGGAAGACGTTATAGGCGATCCAGAGGTCGAGATCGGGGATCTCGGCGCGCCCGGTGGCCGCTGCGTAGCGCGCTGCCAGCGCCTCCATGCGCGGGATGCCGAGGGCGTCGAGATCCGCCTCGGCGAGCCCGTAGCGCAGCCCCGCCGGAAAGGCCCAGGTCATGAGGAAGTAGCTCAGATCGGCGAGCGGGTGGCCGAGGGTGGAGAGCTCCCAGTCCAGAAGCGCCACCACCCGCGGGCCCTCCGGCGCCAGGATCGCATTGTCCAGCCGGTAGTCGCCATGGACGAGGCAGGTCTCGTCCGCCAGCGTCTCCACCGCCCCCGGCAGCCAGTCCATGAGATAGGCCATCTCGGGGATGGGACCGTTCTGCTCCGGGGTCTCGCTCGCGCGGTATTGCTTGGACCAGCGCGCGACCTGGCGCGCCACATAGCCCCCCGGCCGTCCGAAATCGGCGAGGCCGACGGCGGCGGGCTCCACCTGATGCAGCGCGGCGAGCGTGTCCACCAGCGCTTCGTAGGTGGCGCGGCGCTCGGCGGGCGGCAGGTCCGGCAGCGTGGTGTCGAAAACCACCCGGCCCGCGACGAAGCCCATCACGTAGAAGGCCGAGCCGATCACCGCCTCGTCCTCGCAGTAATGCAGCATCGGCGGCACGGGCAGACCCGTGGGGCCGAGCGCCGCCATCACCCGGTACTCGCGATCGATCGCATGGGCCGATGGCAGCAGCACGCCAGGCGGCTTGCGGCGCAGCACATAGGAGCGCCCCGGCGTCTCCAGCCGATAGGTCGGATTGGACTGACCGCCCGAAAACTGATGGATTGAGAGCGGGCCGGCAAAGCCCGGAACAGTCGTCGCGAGATAGTGTTCGAGCGCGTCACGCGGCAGCGCCAGCCGTGCCCCCGTCACGCGAAGATCCATCTTCGCTGCAACTTCTGCGCTTTCACGCCAAAAAATGCACGCATTCGCGGTCTAACCATTCATTGTTAACAGTTCTATGGGACTGTTGATGTGCGGGGGCCGATTGGTGGTTCGGTTCCCGTTTCTCCTCCCTGTCGACTCGGCCGCGCCTCGTGCGCGGCCTTTTTTTTGGCGCTCCGCGCTATGAGACGCGCTCCCATATTTGCCTGTTGACGCAGCATTTGCACACGGTCATGGTGTCAACGTCAACGGCGCGGCCGGCTCGACAGGGAAAAGAGATCACAACAAGACGTGGCGAAAATGCCACTGTCAGGGGTGCCTTCGGGTGCCCCTGACGCGTTTCAGAGAGCGGCAAAGAGACGGCGGCAGCGGGTTGATTTCACTGCCCTGCGCTGGCACCACCGCGAAAGCTGAGAGGCATCGAGGAGCGAAGAGATGGCAGGCGTCCCCTTCACGGTCCGGCAGCCGGGCGGGCGGCCCGCGCCCAAGGCTTGGATCGCGCGCGCAGGCATGGCGGCTACGCTGGCCTGCGCCCTGCCCCAGGCCGCCATGGCGCAGAACCAGACCGAAGTGCGCGACACCTCCGGGGACTGGAACATCGAATGCGTGGTCGGCACCGATAACTGCCTGATGTCGCAGATCGGCAAGACCGCGCAGGGCGAGGACGCGCTGCGCATGTCGGTGCGCGCGCTGAAGGGCGTGACGGCGCAGAACGGCGAGACGCTGCCCGCAGCGATCAACTTCCTCGCCCCGCTCGGCGTGGCGATCGGCGCGGGGCTCACGGTGCAGGTGGACAGCAAGCAGCAGCGCCGCGGCGGCTACGAGGTGTGCCTTCGCAACGGCTGCGTGGTCAGCCAGCCGATCGACGACGCGTTCCTCAACGAACTGAAGAACGGCAACACCGCCAAGATCACCTTCCTGATCGTGCAGGGCGGCTCGCAGTCCGGTACCCAGACCACGCCGGTGGATATCAACATCTCGCTGCGCGGTTTCACGCGGGCCTTCGGCCAGATCGACTGACAAGCAGCCACGGACCGGCGGCTACTGGCGGGCAGCCGAAAGCGGGCCGCCCGTGCCTCAGCCGCGGAAGGCCCGGAAAGCCAGCACCGCGTTGAGCCCGCCGAAGGCGAAGGCGTTGGAGAGCGCGGCCTCGACCCGGGCCTCGCGCGCGGTGTTGGGCACCACGTCGAGGCCGATCTCCGGGTCCTCCTCCTCATGGCCGATGGTGGGGGCGATCACGCCCTCATGCAGCGCGAGGATACAGGCGGCGGCCTCAAGCGCGCCGGCCGCCCCGATCGCGTGGCCATGCATCGACTTTGTGGAGGAGACCATAAGCGTCTCGGCATGCGTGCCGAAGGCGTCGCGGATCGCGGCGGCCTCGGTGCGGTCGTTGAGCGCCGTCGCCGTCCCGTGGGCGTTGATGTAGCCCACCTCCTCCGGCGCCATGCCCGCGTCGCTGAGCGCCATGCGGATAGCCCCGGAGGCTCCCTCCACGGCCGGCGCGACAATGTCCGAGGCATCCGCCGTGGCCCCGGCGCCGGCGATCTCCGCGAGGATCGTGGCGCCGCGCGCCTTCGCGGCCTCCATCTCCTCGAGGATGAGGAGCGCGCAGCCCTCCCCCAGCACCATGCCGTTGCGGGTCTTGGAGAAGGGGCGGCAGCCGTCCTTCGACATCACGCGCAGCCCTTCCCACGCCTTGATGCCGCCGAAGCAGAGCACGCTCTCCGTGCCGCCCGTCACCGCCGCATCCGCCACGCCGGAGCGCACAAGCTGGAAGGCCTGGCCGATCGCGTGGTTGGAGGAGGCGCAGGCGGTGGCGACCGACCAGGCCGGCCCCTTCAGCCCATGCGCCATGGAGACCTGGCTGACGGGCGCATTGGCCATCAGCCGCGGGATGATGAACGGGTGGACCCGGTTTTTCTGTTCCTCGTAGACGATGCGGTAGTTCTCGTCCTGCGTATGGAGCCCGCCCATGGCGGTGGCGATGATCGTGGCGGTGCGCGCGCCGAGGGCGCCCTCGAAGTCGAGCCCGGACTGCGCCTTGGCCTCCTCCATCGCCGTCAGCGCCATCTGGGTGATGCGGTCGTAGAGCAGGAGCTGCTGGCGCGACCAGCGGTCCTCCCCGCGATAGCCCTTCGCCTCCGCCGCAATCTTGATCTGCAGACGCGTGGGGTCGATCAGCTCGATGGCGCCGATGCCGCCCCGCCCCTCGCGCAGCCCCTCCAGATGCGCCTCGCGCCCGACACCCAGGGCCGAGACGACCCCGAGGCCGGTAACCACTACCCGACGCATGCCTGCTTACCCCTGCTCGGCCTCTCGCTCGGCGATCAGCCGCTTCACGCCCTCGACGATCTTGCCGACGGTCGCGATGTCGAAATCCGAGGCCTGCGGATCGTTGGCGTTGTAGGGGACGGAGATGTCGAAGCTCTCCTCGATGCCGAACACCACCTCGACGAGCGCGAGACTGTCGAGGCCGAGCTCATCCAGCGTGGTCTCGTCCTTGATCTCGGACGGCTCGACCATCGCCTGTTCGGCGATGATCTCGACCACCTTCGTGCCCACCTCTTCGCTCATTCGTCCCTCCTGCGAGGCATTCCGCTCTCTCTAGCACATGCTCACGGCTGTCAAAGACCGAGCTTGCGACGGACCTCGCGCAGCTGCTCGACCACGCGGGGCAAACGCCTCAGCGCCATGATCTGCGCATAGGCCTGTTCCTTGGACATCGCCGGCGCGCCCATCATGACGCTGCCCGGCCTGATATCGGAGCCGACCAGGGTGCCGCCGGCGAGCACGCAGTCCGACCCGATCTTGAGATGGTCGCCGATGCCGACCTGGCCGCCGAGCACCACCCGGTCGCCGATCACGGTGGAGCCGGCGATGCCGACCTGGCCGCAGAGCAGGCAGGTCTCACCCACCTGCACGTTGTGGCCGAGCATCACCTGATTGTCGATCTTGGTGCCGCTGCCGATGCGGGTGTCGACGATGGTGCCGCGGTCGATGCAGGTCGCCGCGCCGATCTCCACATCGTCCCCGATCACCACGCGGCCGAGCGAGGCGATGTGGATGAAGGCGGCGTTGCGCGCCTCCTCGCCCACCCGGCCCTCCGCCTTGGCGGCCTCGACGCTGCCGCGTTCCGGCGTGACATAGGAAAAGCCGTCCCCGCCGATGCAGGCATTGGCCTGGATCACCGCGCGCGCGCCGATCACCACGCCGCGGGAGATGCGCACGCCGGGATGGATGACCGCGCCCGGGCCGATCTCGACATCCGCGCCGATGCTCACATGGCCGGCGATGCGCGCGCCGGCGCCGATGCGCGTGCCCGCACGGATCGTGGTGTAGGGGCCGACCCAGCTCTCTTCGCCGAGTTCTGCCGCCGGGTCGACGAGCGCCGTGGCGTGGATGCCGGGATCGAGATCGAGCGCAGGGGCGAAGACACCGGTGACGGCAGCGAGGGCGACGCGGGCGCGCGGTGCGAAGAGTGCGGCGTCGAGGCCCAGCGCCTGCCAGTCCGCCCCCTCCCAAAGCACCGCGGCGCGCGCTTTGCCGGAGCCGAGCGCATCGGCGTATTTCGGCGCCATGGCGAGGGCGAGATCGTCCGGGCCCGCGCGCTGCGGCTCGGCCGGGCGGCGCACGCGCAGCGCACCGTTACCGGCTGAAAGGAGGCCGGTCGCCTCGGCAATTTCGGCGATCGAATGGGTCATCAGGAGCCGTCCGGCGGGTCAGAGCGCCGCGCCCTGTTATCGGTGGCACGGATCGGATGCAAGCGCCCTCGGCGCTCCGATCACGCGTTCGTCCCGCATCGGGGGCGCGCAGTCGACAGCGCGGCCCCGAGCGAGGCTTCAGTTGGTGAGGATCGAGACGCCGGCCTTCTCAAGCGCCTTCGCCACCAGCCGGTCGCGGCGGTAGACATCGTTGCGGTACTGCGCCGCGCCCGAGCCATCGATCCATACGGTGCGGTAGATGAGATGCACCGGCAGCTTGTTGTCGAGCGTCACGTAGCGCTCACGCCCGCGACGGAGCCAGCGCGAGAAGGCGGCCTCCGGATCCGCCTCCTGCCCCTCCAGGAGCGCATAGGCAAGCTCGAGCGGCTTCTCCACGCGCACGCAGCCATGGCTGTAGGCGCGCCGGTCGCGGCGGAACAGCCGACGCGACGGCGTGTCGTGCAGATAGATCGCGAAATCGTTGGGGAACATGAACTTCACGCGGCCGAGCGCGTTGCCCGGCCCCGGCGCCTGGCGTACCCGGCCCGGGAAGCTCTGTGGCGTCACCGTCTCCCAGTCGATCATCCAGGGATCGGCGCCGATCAGCGTCATGTTCTTGGCTTCGAGATAGCCCGGGTTCTCCCGCAGCTGCGGAAGGATCTCGTTGCGGGCAATCGACATCGGCACGTGCCAGGTGGGGTTCACCACCATGTGATCCATCTCGTCGGAGAACTCGACGGTCTGGTGCTTGTACTTGCCGATCACCACGCGGCTCTCGAACACCACCGAGCCGTCGCGCACGACCTCGACACGGAAGTCCGGCAGGTTGGCGACCACGCGATCGCCCCGCATGCGCCCGCTGTTCCAGCGCGCGCGCTCGAGGTTCACGGCAACCTGCCGGATCCGGTCCTCCAGCGAGGCATTGAGCGTCGACAGCGTGGCCGGGCCGACCACACCGTCCGTGTTGAGCCCGTGGCGCGCCTGGAACTGGCGCACGGCCGCGACGAGCGCATCGTCGTAGCGCCGCGGATCCGGCGCGTCGGTGTCCAGCGGCAGATCTGTGGTCACGTCATTCGCGGCGACCACCACGTCCCGCGCGGCCGACGCCTCCTCGCCAGCCGCGGGCGGATAGTCCCCCAGCGCTGCGAGACGCGCGCGGAGCGCCGGGACGCGGCGGCTGCGTGCGCCCTCGCGAAGCGTCGCCCCTTTCGAGACGGTCTCGCCCCAGTGCTCGCCGCGCTCGGCGGCCCGGCGCAGCGTGGCGTAGTGGCTGACGAGACGGCGGTAATCCGCCGAGCCGGGCGCCAGCGACGCAAACTGCATCGCCGGATCGGGCGCCGTCGCCAGCGCCTCCATCAGCGCCGGCACTTCGGGCCGGGGCGGCTTTACGCGGATGTTGCGGCTGATGCGCCGCGGCTCGAGGAGGCCCGAGCCGATATCGCGCGCAAACCGGAGATAGGTCCGCGAGAACAGCGCCTCCGAAGCACCGCTCCAGGGTGCGGCGAGCGCGGCGGCCAGCGCTTCGGGCTCGTAGCGCGCGAGCGGCAGGGCGTGCTCGTCCGCCCGCTGCACAGCGGCGAGGAAGAGGCGCGCGCGGTCGCCGGGCCGCCCGTCCTCGGCCCAGAGAGGGGTGTACCCGCGCATCTCGTAGAATTCGCGCAGGGCTTGCTCGGTCTCACCACGCCCGCCCAGCGCAGCGCGCAGTCCCGCAAGCTCCGGCCCGAACGCCGGCGCCGCGGCAACGGGGGCCTCCCCGGGCAGCGCGGCCCTTGCAGGCGCATCCCGGCTCTCTGCCCCGGCGGAAAGGCCGAACAGAAGAGGGATGAGAACGAAGGACTTGCAGAACGAGCGAAGTGTCATGCCACCACCAGCAAACGGACGGAAATTTTGAGCCTCACTATCATGCCGGAAAACCGAACGGACGGTAACGAAATTCGGATTAACCAGCATTTCATCTTCTCGTGGGAAATATGCCTCACGCTTCCTGCGGGAAGTCTCGGGTTTGCGCACACGTTAAGGGCGATGCTGCCCCGCAACAGAGGCGTTGCGAGTTTGCGCCTTGGAGTCGCCATATAATTGTGGCATCTCTTTGCCCAAAGAGAACCCGTCAGTGACAATGGTCACAGAAACCGAAAATGAGCGGGACGGATGTCTAGCAGTCAAAAGAACAACAAATGCGTGAACGCGCGTCGGAACTTCCTCAGAGGCATGGCCGCCTTCGCAGGCATGGTGACCGTTCCTCAGATTGCCCTCCCGTCAGTGAACAGGGGCCTCGGTGAGTACAGGAGTTTGTCCCTGTTCAACGACCGCACGGCGGAACGGGTTTCCACTGTTTACTGGATCGACGGCGAATACATCCCCGAAGCGCTCGAGCCGATCAACCACATCCTCCGGGATTGGCGTGCAGATCAGCCGACAGAGATGGATGTTCGGATACTGGACATCCTTTCCGCCACTCAGAAACTGCTGGATGTCAACGAGCCCTTCGAAATCGTCTCCGGCTTCCGGACGAAAGAGACGAATGCAATGCTGCGCAGCCGCAGCCGGGCCGTCGCCAGAAAATCCTATCACTGCCTGGGGATGGCGGTGGATGTTGCGCTGAAATCTCGGAGCGTCGCACAAATCTCCGGGGCCGGACGCTCGCTCAGTGCGGGTGGCGTCGGCAAGTATTCCCGCGCCCAGTTCGTGCATCTGGACAGTGGGCCGGTGCGGGGC
>JBCBWF010000348.1:0-5298 GCA_039817245.1 Pseudomonadota bacterium
ATGCGGCGCGCCCCAGACGGCGCCGACCGCGCCGGCGATCGCGGCGACAAGGACCGAGAGCAGCCAGCCCGCGGTGCTGCCGCTGCGCGCAGGGGCCGGCGCAGGCGCAGGCGCTGCCGCGGGCAGGGGCATCTGCGCGGCCGCAGCCCGGCCGCGGGCCGCCGCGGGCGTGGGCTCCGGCGCCGCGGGGGCAGCCGCGCCGCTCTCGCGTGCCGCTGCCGCAGCATTCAGCCCGGTCAGTTCCGCATAGGGCTTTCCGGGCTGAGGGCCCGAGCCTTCCGCACCGGCGGCCGGACTGTCCGCGGCGCCGGTTGGTTCGTTCGGCTGGTTCATCGGTCTGTGCTCTCTTTTCTCGCCCTCTGGAGCTTCCGTCGCCCATGCAAGCCAGAGGACGACCCCCGGGCGCCGCCGCTCTCCGTCCCTCGGCGAGCGCCACAGTAAAAACCTCGCGGTCCCGCGGCAATTAGATTGCGTCGGATTCTGCCGATAGGCGGGCGATCGTGGCATGCATGGCGGCCCCGTCCGGCGCGGATGCGACGGCAATCGTGCCGAGGCCGAGCGGCCCGAGCGGCTCGGCCGCCGCCGGCGAGATGGCGACGGCGCGGATGCGCCCGAGCTCCCAGCCCCTGTTCCGCGCCGCGAAGCCCGCGAAGAGCACCGCATTGCGCCGCGACCAGAGGCCAAGAACGCCGATCCGCCTCGCCTCGAGCGCTTCCAGCGCCGGGTCGGGCAGCCTGCGCCGCGCCTCCGCCGCATAGGCCACGGCGCCGGTGAGCAGGCGCCCGCTGCCGGCGAGCGCTGCCGCGAGATCGCCCGTCACCTCGCGGCCATGGGGGTGGAAGATATGCCGCTCCGGTGCATGTCGCAGGGCCGTGGCCAGCGCCGCTGCATCGCCGGCGGCCGAATCGACCCGCTCGAAGCCCGCCGCGCGCGCCACCGCCGCCGTCCGCGAGCCAACGCAGTAGGCCCGGAGCCCCAGCGCTCCCGCGAACCACGGCGCCGCGGCGACGGCGCGCACCGCATTGGCCGATGTGAAGGCCAGCGCCTCGGTGCCCTCCGGCAGCGCCGGCTGGGGCGAGGCCGGCACGATCTCGGTCAGCGGACAGGCGAGCGCGGCCACGCCGAGCCCCGCCAGCGCCGTGACGCTCTCGCTGGCCTGCGGCTCGGGGCGGGTGACGAGCGCGAGCCGGGGGGCGCCCGCCATCCCCGGCTCAGAGATCGAAGAAGTCGGGCCCGCCGCGCTGGCGCAGCTCCGCCGCCGCATCCGCCCCCATCGCGGCGCCATCGCCGATCGGGCCGCGCCGCTCCGTGGCGTGGCGGACCGAGCCATCGGGCCGGATGATCTCGCCGCGAAGCCACAGCATGTCGCCCTCCAGCAGCGCGAGCCCCCCGATCGGGGTGCGGCAGGAGCCGTCGAGCCCTGCGAGAAACGCCCGCTCCGCCGCGAGCCGCTGGGTCGTCGGCGTGTCGTTGATCGCGGCCAGCAGCGCACGCGTCGCGTCGTCGGCGGCCCGGCTCTCGATCCCGATCGCGCCCTGTGCGACCGCGGGCAGCATATGCTCCGGCTCGATCGCGGCGCGCACCTCATGCGCAAGCCCGAGCCGGTGCAGCCCCGCGCAGGCCAGGAAGGTCGCCTCCGCCACCCCGTCCGCCAGCTTGCGCATCCGCGTCTGCACATTCCCGCGGAACTCCACCACGCGCAGATCGGGCCGGCGGTTCAGAAGCTGCGCGCGCCGGCGCAGCGACGAGGTGCCCACCGTCGAGCCCTCGGGCAGCTCCGCCAGCGAGCCGTGGCGCAGGCTCACAAACGCATCGCGCACATCCTCGCGCGGCAGGAGCGAGGTGATCTCCAGCCCCTCCGGCAGCACAGTCGGCATGTCCTTCATCGAGTGCACCGCGATGTCGATGCCGCCCGACAGCAGCGCCTCCTCGATCTCCTTGGTGAAGAGACCCTTGCCGCCGACCTCGGAGAGCGGGCGGTCCTGCACCGCGTCGCCCGTGGTGCGGATCACCGTGATCGTGAAGGCCGCTTCGGGCAGGCCATGCGCGCTCATCAGCCGCGCGCGCGTCTCCTCCGCCTGCGCCAAAGCGAGCGGCGAGCCCCGGGTGCCGATGCGAAGCGGCGCGTCGGGGCTGGGCAGGCTCTCTGTCATCTCGTGTCGTCCCTTCAGGTGGGATCATTGCTGTATGCAGGGGTTCTTAGTAGAGGCGGGCCGCGGGCGGTGCAACGCCCGGCAGACGGAAGGAACCACCATGTCCGCGGGGATCACAGTCCTCGGTCTCGAATCGAGCTGCGACGAAACGGCGGCCGCGGTCCTGCGCGTCGCCAGTCATGCGCAGAGCGCCGAAATCCTGTCCAATACGGTCTTCGGCCAGGCGGATCTGCACGGTGCCTATGGCGGGGTGGTGCCGGAGATCGCGGCGCGCGCCCATGCGGAGCGGGCGGACCGGGTGGTGGCGCGCGCGCTCGACGAGGCGGGCCTGGCGCTCGACGCCGTCGATGCCGTCGCGGTCACCGCCGGGCCGGGCCTGATCGGCGGCGTGCTCGCTGGCGTGATGACGGCGCGCGGCATCGCCCTCGGCGCGGGCCTCCCGCTCATCGGCGTCAACCATCTCGAGGGTCATGCGCTTACCCCCCGGCTCACCGATGGCGTGGCCTATCCCTATCTGCTGCTGCTGGCCTCCGGCGGGCATTGCCAGCTTCTCGCGGTGGAGGGGCTCGGCGCCTATCGCCGGCTCGGCGGCACCATCGACGACGCGCCGGGCGAGGCCTTCGACAAGGTCGCCAAGATGCTCGGCCTCGGCTTTCCCGGCGGGCCGGAGGTGGAGCGGCGCGCCGAGGCGGGCGACCCCGCCGCCTTCGACTTCCCCCGCCCGCTCCTGGATCGGCCCGGCGCGGAGATGAGCTTCTCCGGCCTCAAGACCGCGGTGCTGCGCGCGCGCGACCGGCTGGTGGAGTGCCAGGGCGGGCTCCACAGGCGCGACATCGCCGATCTCTGCGCGGCCTTTCAGGCGGCCGTGCGCGACGTGCTCTCGGCCAAGACCGCGCGGGCCATGGCCGCCTTTCGCGCGTCGCATCCGGGGCTCGGCGAGCCGGTGGTCGCTGTCGCGGGCGGGGTCGCGGCCAACCGTGCGCTGCGTGCCGGGCTCGACGCGGCGGCCGCGCGCGCGGGGTTTCGCGCCATCGCCCCGCCGCTCGCGCTCTGCACGGACAATGCGGCCATGATCGCCTGGGCCGGGGCCGAGCGGCTCATCGCCGGCGAGGCGCCCGCGCCCGTGCTGCCCCGCCCGCGCTGGCCCCTCGACGCCGCAGCCCCCCCGCTGCTCGGCTCCGGCCGCAAGGGCGCGAAGGCCTGAGAGCGCGCACGGATAGGGCCGCCTTCGGGGCTGGTGCTGCGCGGCGCACAGGCGTACTGACCGTGCAAAGAAGCTGCGCCGAAAGGGCCCGCGATGACCGATAGCGCTGCGGACTGGGAGGCCTGTGCGCGTTTTCTCGCCGATCCCGCAACCCATGGCGGCCACCCGGTCGAGGTCATCGACACCCACACGGCCGTCATCGCGCTATCGGGCGAGCGCGCCTGGAAACTCCGCCGCCCGGTCGATTTCGGCTGGCTCGACTATGCCACCCGCGCACGCCGCCGCGTCTGCGCCGAGCGGGAGGTGGCGTGGAACGCGCCCACGGCGCCCGGGCTCTATATCGGGATCGGCGCCATCGCCGGCGGGCCTGGCGCGCACCGCCTCGAGCCGCCCGGCGAGGCGACGGATGACAGCGAACCGCTCGTCGTCATGCGGCGCTTTCCCGATGACGCGCTCTTCGACCGCATGGCCCAGGCCGGCCGGCTCGACGCGCCGCTTCTGCGCCGCACCGCCCATGTCGTCGCCGCCATGCATCGCCGCGCGCCGGACGAGGGGGTGCGCCTGCGCCTGCCCGCCCTCGCCACGCAGGAGTGGGAGGACCTCTCCGGCCTCTGGGGTGTCCTCGGACGCGACCGCGTGATGCCCGTGGCCGAGGCGCTCCGCGCGCGCACCGACGCCATGGGCGACGCGCTCGCCCGCCCCGTCCGCCGCTGCCACGGCGACCTGCATCTGCGCAACATCGTGCTCTGGCAGGGCGCACCGGCGCCGTTCGACTGCATCGAGTTCAGCGAGGATCTCTCGCATATCGACCCGCTCTACGACCTCGCCTTCCTGCTGATGGATCTCGAGCACCGTGGCCTCGCACCCCTCGCCAACGCGGTGCTGAACGCCTGGGCCGAGGCGATGGCGGCGGAGCCTGCGAGCCAGGCCGAGACCGCCTATGGCGGCCTCCAGCTCCTGCCGCTCTACAAGGCCTTCCGCGCCGAGATCCGCGCCAAGATCGACGCCTATGCGATCGCGAATGCCGAGGGGGCGGCGGCCGAGGCGCTGCGTGCCGAGGCGCATGCCTATCTCGACCTCGCCAAGGCCTATCTCGCCCCGGCCCCTCAGCCCTGGCTCGTCGCCATCGGCGGCCGCTCCGGCACCGGCAAGTCCACGCTCGCCCGCGCGATTGCCGGGACGAAGGGGGCGGTCCTCTTGCGCTCGGACGCGGTGCGCAAGGGCCAGGCCGGCGTGGCCGAGACCGACAAGCTCCCTCCCGAAGCCTACGGCCCCGGCACCTCCGAACGGGTCTATGCCACCATGCGCGCCCGCGCGGGCCAGGCGCTCGCCGCGGGCCTCCCGGTCATCCTCGACGCCGCACATCTGCGCGAGAGCGAGCGGAGCGATGCCGCCACGCTTGCCGCCATGCACGGTGCGACCTTCCTCGGCCTCTGGCTCGAAGCCCCCCGCGGCCTCCTCGCCGCCCGGGTCGCCGCGCGCACCAACGACGCCTCGGACGCCGATGCGGGCGTCGTCTCGCGCCAGTTCAGCTTCGAGATCGGCCCGCTCGGGGATTGGGTGACGCTCGACGCGGCGCGCCCGACCGCTATGCTTGCCGCCGAAGCCGAAGCGCTCATCGCCACCGCCTGACCCCCAAGCCGCAAAGGACTGTCCATGGCCTACTGGTTGTTCAAATCCGAGCCCAACACCTGGGGATGGGAGCAGCAGAAGGCAAAGGGCGCCGAAGGCGAGCAGTGGGACGGCGTGCGCAACTACCAGGCGCGCAACAACATGCGCGCCATGAAGCTCGGCGAGCGCGGCTTCTTCTACCACTCCGTCAACGAGAAGCGCATCGTCGGCATCGTCGAGGTCTCAGCCGAAATCCACCCCGACACCACGACCGACGACCCGCGCTGGGAATGCGTCGATATCCGCGCGGTGGCGGATATGCCGCGCCCG
>JBCBWF010000528.1:0-3022 GCA_039817245.1 Pseudomonadota bacterium
GAACCGGCCCTGCCGGTTCTCTCAGCAAAACGGCGCCAACGCATCTCGTTGGCCCCGCCGCCTCCAGCCAGGGTGCGACGGTGCGGCTTGGCCCACCGCTCGAGGAACCCGGAGGGTGACGAGAGCCAGACACGCATCGGCGCGCGCAGCGCGGCGATTCCGCCAGGGAGGCCCCTGATCGACCCGCGCCTTCAGCTCCGATAGGGGTCCGTCACCACGATCGTGTCGTCGCGCTCCGGGCTGGTCGAGAGCAGCGCCACCGGGCACTCGATCAGCTCCTCCACGCGCTTGACGTATTTGATCGCCTCGGCCGGGAGGTCGAGCCAGCGCCGCGCCCCGGCCGTCGACTCGCGCCATCCCGGCAGCGTCTCGTAGACAGGCTCGACCCTAGCCTGCGCATCGGCCGCGGTCGGCAGATGGTCGATCTCCCCCCCGTCCAGCCGATAGCCAGTGCAGACCTTCAGCTCCTCCATCCCGTCCAGCACGTCGAGCTTGGTGAGCGCGATGCCCGAGATGCCGCCCGTCAGGCAGGTCTGGCGCACCAGCGCCGCGTCGAACCACCCGCAGCGCCGCTGCCGCCCCGTCACGGTCCCGAACTCGTGGCCGCGCTCGCCGAGATGGCGCCCGGTCTCGTCCATCAGCTCCGTCGGAAACGGCCCCTCGCCCACCCGCGTGGTGTAGGCCTTCACGATGCCGAGCACGAAGTCGATCGCATCGGGCCCCATGCCCGACCCGGTCGCCGCCATGCCCGCGGTCGTGTTCGACGAGGTCACATAGGGATAGGTCCCGTAATCGATATCCAGGAGCGCCCCCTGCGCTCCCTCGAACAGGATCCGCCGCCCGGCCCGCCGCGCCTCTGCCAGCCGGCGCCAGACCGGCCCCGCATAGGGCAGGATCCGCGGCGCCACCTCGCGCAGCGCCGCCGCCAGGCCCTCGCGGTCCGGCGCCTCCGCCCCGAGCCCGCGCCGCAGCGCCTCGTGATGCGCCATCAGCCGGTCGAGCCGCCCCTCCAGCGTCGGCGCATCCGCCAGATCCGCGAGCCGAATCGCGCGCCGGCCGACCTTGTCCTCATAGGCCGGCCCGATCCCGCGCCCGGTGGTGCCGATCTTGGCCTTGCCGGCGGCCTCCTCGCGGATCCGGTCCAGATCCTGATGCACCGGCAGGATCAGCGGCACGTTCTCCGCGATGATCAGCCGCTCGGGGCCCACATGCACGCCCTGCCCCGCGAGCCGCTCGATCTCGTCGAGCAGCGACCAGGGATCGAGCACCACCCCGTTCCCGATCACCGACATCTTGCCCTCGCGCACGATCCCGGAGGGCAGCAGCGAGAGCTTGTAGGTGGTGTTGCCGATCACGAGCGTATGCCCGGCATTGTGCCCGCCCTGGAAGCGGCAGATCACATCCGCACGCTCGGAGAGCCAGTCGACGATCTTGCCCTTGCCCTCATCGCCCCACTGGGCGCCGACAACCACCACATTCGCCATGCAATCTCCCCCAGCAGAGCCGCGCCCTTATAGGAGAGAGGCGGGGGCGGCGGAAGGGTGCTCGGTGCGCCCGGCGCATCAAGCCCGCCCGCGCCCGGCCGCCGGCCCCGGCCGGGCCGCAATGCCGCACCGCACCCGGACGCTTCCGCTACTCTTCCGTTTACGGTATATAAACCCTGTTGGTCGCGTGCTTTGCGCCCGGATTTTGCAGTGTCGCGCAGGGATATGGCGAGGATGCGCCGCCGCAGCCATGCGGCGCCGTCCGGCCTTGGCGGGACCTGCCGGCCCGGCCCGGCAAAGCACGAGGAAACGGCGTGGCAGATCCTTTGGCCGACGAGATCGGCATTCTCTGGCCCCGGTTGGAGCAGGCGGTCGCCGGGTACGGAGTCGAAATCGTCGCGGTCTCGGCGGTCCTGCTCGGCTGGCTGCTCGCGCATTACCTGCGGGTCTGGCCGCTCCGGCGCGCCCTGATGCGCCGGCGCGACGAGGTGGAGGAGTGGCAGGAGAACGCGCGGCGCCTCGACCGCATGCTCGCCGCGACCGAGACCGCGCTGGAGGGTGAGCGGCGCCTGCAGATCGAGAAGACCGAGGCGCTCGAGCGGCTGCACGAGGAGATGGAGCAGCGCTTCTCCGGCATGGCCAGCCACGCGCTCTACGCCAATGCGGACCGGTTCCTCAACCTCGTCACCGAGCGGATGGAGCGCGACCGGGCCAATTCCGACGCGGCCCTCGCCCGGCGCCATGCGGAGATCGCCCATTCCCTGCGCCCCTTCGGCGAGGCGCTCTCGCGCTTCGAGAGCCATGTGGAGAGCATCGAGGAGGCCCGCCTCGGCGCCTACAGCGCGCTGCGCACGCAGGTGGAGGATCTGGCCGAGAGCCATGACCGCCTCGGACGCGAGGCGGAGCGGCTGCGCTCGGCCCTGCGCGCGCCCAAGACCCGCGGGCGCTGGGGCGAGCTCCAGCTCGCCCGGGTGCTGGAGATCGCCGGCCTGACCGAGCATGTGGATTTCGAGCTCGAGCGCAGCCTCGCCGCCACGCCGGAGGGCCGCCTGCGCCCGGATGCGGTGGTGCATCTGCCCGGCGCCAAGCAGGTGGTGATCGACGCCAAGACCCCGCTCGACGCCTATCTGCAATCGGCCGAGGAGGACGACCCCGCCGCGCGCCGCGAAGCGCTCGCCACCCATGTCCGCCAGGTCCGCACCCATGTCCGCGCCCTCGCGAGCAAGGCCTATTGGGAGGGCCTGCCGGACGCGCCGGACTTCGTGGTCATGTTCATCCCCGGCGAGGCCTTCTACTCCGCCGCGCTGGAGGAGGATGCCGAGCTCTTCGACTGGGCCATGCGCGCGCGGGTGCTGATCGCCACGCCCACAACGCTCCTCGCGATCCTCAAATCCATCGCCTATGCGTGGCAGCAGGAGAAGCTCGGCGCCGGCATCCGCGAGGTGGCCGAAAGTGCGCGCGAGCTCCACGGCCGCGTGCGCATCCTCGCCGAGCATTGGGGCCGCGTCGGCAACAGCCTCGGCAGCGCGGTCGGCGCC
>JBCBWF010000202.1:0-8809 GCA_039817245.1 Pseudomonadota bacterium
ACCGCGCGCGGATGGTGCTGGTCTTCGTCCTCATCTCCGTCGCCGCCGGCTTCGTCGCCTATGTCTCGCTCCCCAAGGAGGGCGCGCCGGATATCGACATCCCGACGCTTTACATCTCCGTCGCCCTGCCGGGCATCTCCGCCTCCGATGCCGAGCGCCTCATCGTCAAGCCGCTGGAGACCGAGCTGCGCGGCGTCGAGGGCCTGAAGGAGATGAGCGGCATCGGCACGGAGGGCCATGCCAGCGTCCTCCTCGAATTCGACTTCGGCTGGGACCAGCCCGCCATCCTCGCCGAGGTGCGCGACCGGGTGAACCGTGCGGAGGCCGAGTTCCCGGACGATGCCGAGGAGCCGCGCATCGACGAGGTCAATCTCAGCGAGTTCCCGATCATCGTGGTCTCGCTCTCCGGCGCCGTGCCGGAGCGCACGCTTCTCCGCCTCGCCAAGGACCTGCAGCGCGGGATCGAGGCCAACCCGTCCGTGCTGGAGGCCAAGCTCACCGGCCATCGCGACGAGATGGTCGAGGTGCTGATCGATCCGCTGCGCATGGAGAGCTACGACGTCACGCTGCGCGACCTCTTCGACGTGGTGGACCAGAACAACCTGCTCGTCGCCGCGGGCCAGGTGGAGAGCGCCACGGGCGCCTTCTCCGTCAGCGTGCCCGGCGCCTTCCGCGAGGCGAGCGACGTGAACGACCTGCCGGTGAAGGTCTCCGGCGACCGGGTGGTGCGCCTCGGCGATATCGCCGAGATCCGCCGCACCTTCGAGGACGCCGAGGGGGCCGCGCGCCTGAATGGCGCGCGCGCCATCTCGCTGCGCGTCTCCAAGCGCATCGGCGAGAACATCATCTCCACCACCGCCGCGATCCGCGCCGCCGTCGAGGCCGAGACCGCCACCTGGCCCGACCCGCTCCGCCAGGCCGTGCAGGTGGATTTCTCGATGGATGAGAGCGTCTGGGTCAACGACATGGTGAGCCAGCTCGAGAGCTCCGTGCTGACCGCGGTGGTGCTCGTGATGCTCGTCGTGCTCGCCTCGCTCGGCGTCCGCTCGGCGCTGCTGGTCGGGGTCGCGATCCCCTCCTCGTTCCTGCTGACCTTCGCGCTCATGCAGGTGCTCGGCATGAGCGTGAACAACATGACGATGTTCGGCCTCATCCTCGCCGTCGGCATGCTGGTGGACGGAGCGATCGTGGTGGTGGAGTACGCAGACAAGCGCATCGCCGCGGGCTCGGGCCCCATGAGCGCCTATACCGAGGCCGCCAAGCGCATGTTCTGGCCCATCGTCGCCTCCACGGCGACGACGCTCTGCGCCTTCCTGCCCATGCTGTTCTGGCCGGGCATGGCGGGCGAGTTCATGGGCCAGCTGCCGGTCACCATCATCTTCGTGCTCACCGCCTCACTGATCGTGGCACTCCTCTACCTGCCCGTCCTCGGCGGCGTATCTGGGCGCGTCACGCGCTTCTTCGGCCGCCTCGCGATCCGGCAGAGGGGCGCGCCCGCGGGCCCGCCCGCCCCCTATCGGCGCAGCCTCTTCGGCCGCGCCATGGAGCAGATCGTGCTCAACCCGGTCGGCCCCTTCGTCGCCATCGCCCTCGCCATCGGCGCCATCGTCGCGGTCTTCGGCTGGTATGGCGAGAACGCCAAGGGCGTGCAGTTCTTCACCGATGTGAGCGCCGAGCGCGCCATCGTCCATGTGCGCGCGCGCGGCAATCTCAGCGTCGAAGAGCGCGACCGCCTCGTCAGCCTCGTCGAGGCGCGGATCCTGGCGGTGGACGGGCTCGCCTCGGTCTTCGCCTTCACCGGCACCTCCGGCGGCGGCCTGGGCGCGGAGGGCCCGCCCGACGCCATCGGCCAGGTGCAGATCGAGCTCGAACCCTGGCGCCTGCGCGATCCCGAGCACGATGCGCTCGCGGCAGTGCGCGCCGCGGTGGCCGACCTGCCGGGCATCTATGCGGAGGTCGCCGAGCAGGAGGAGGGCCCGACCCAGGGCAAGCCGCTGCAGCTCGAGCTCCGCGGGCGCGACTGGGCCGCACTCAACCAGGCCGCCGAGATCGCCCGCGCGCGCTTCGAGGCGACAGAGGGCCTCGTCGATATCGACGACACCCGGCCGCTGCCTGGTATCGAATGGCAGATCGCGGTCGACCGCGCCGTCGCGGGGCGCTACGGCGCCGATATCGGCACCGTGGGCCCCTTCGTGCAGTTCGTCACACGCGGTGCGATGCTCGACGAGATCCGGCCCGACGATCTCGACGAGGAGATCGATATCCGCGTCCGCTTCCCCGAGGCCGCGCGCACGCTCGACACGCTCGACAGCCTGAAGATCGCCACCGATCGCGGCAGCGTGCCGCTCGACAACTTCATCACCCGCGCGGCGCGTCCCAAGCTCGGCGAGATCCAGCGCCGCGACGGCGAGCGCTTCTTCCTGGTGCGCGCGGATGTGGACGCCGCAACCTCCGACATCGCCCGCATCGAAGAGATAGAGGCCTGGATCGCCGAGGAGGCCCCGTTCCCGGCCGGCATCTCCGCGCGCTTCACCGGCGACCGCGAGGAGCAGGCGGAGAGCATGAACTTCCTCGCCAAGGCCTTCGCCGGCGCGCTGGGGCTGATGTTCGTGATCCTGCTCGCCCAGTTCAACTCAGTCTACAACGCGGTCCTCGTGCTCTCGGCGGTTGTGATGTCCGTGGCGGGGGTGCTGATCGGCATGGTGGTGATGGGCCAGCAGTTCTCCATCATCATGACCGGGATCGGCATCGTCGCGCTCGCGGGCATCGTGGTGAACAACAACATCGTGCTGATCGACAGCTTCCAGGACTTCTCGCGCCGGCTGCCGGTGCTCGAAGCGATCATCCGCACGGCCGAGGACCGGCTGCGCCCGGTGCTGCTCACCACCATCACAACCATGGCGGGCCTTGCGCCGATGATGTTCGCGGCATCGCTCGACTTCGGCGCAGGGCGCGTGTCCTTCGGCGCCCCCTCGGCCCAGATGTGGGTGCAGCTCGCCACCGCCGTGGTCTGGGGCCTCGGCTTCGCAACGCTGCTCACGCTCGTGGTGACGCCCGCGGCGCTGGCCGCCCGGGTCTGGGCGCTGGAGGGCGGCGTGCTCTCGCTCCGCCTCGCCTGGCACAGCCTCTACGCGCTCTTCGTGCGCGCGCATCGCGAGCACCCGTTCCTGCGCGACCGCCGCCTCCGCCGCGCGCTGGTCAATCGCCAGAAGGAGACGGGTACCGAGATCATCTGGGAGAGCCCGCGCCCCTGGCCCGCGCTGCGCGCCGCCGAATAGCCGCTCGCGTCGCGGGAGGAGAGCGCAAACGCCCACCGGCGGTCCCGCGCTCGACCCGGGACCTCGGCGACGGTCACGGTCAAGGAGGCTCCGGGTCAAGCCCGGAGCCCCGACAAGCGCCCGCGCCCGCCCACGTCATGATGGGCAAAAGGATGAGAACTTTTGGTGAACAAACACGGGCGCGGACCTTACGAAGTCGTGCCCGGGCGCTCACCCAACATTCAGAAAATGCGGGCAATCCTGTCGCGGGAGGGCAGGAGCGATGGCGCGCGCCGCTCAGTAGTAGTAGTACCCGGCATACCCCGTCCGCCAGTAGCCGTAGTACCGCGAGCGGTACCAGTAGCCATAGGTGTAGGCCTGGCGCCAGCGCGCCAGCGCGGTCTGGAACCGGTCCTCATTTGCCCGAAGCTCGCGCGCATCGTTCAGAAGCCGCGTGCTCTCCCGGTCTCCCGCCGCGGAGGCGAGCTCCAGCCACTGCACCGCTTCCTGATAATCCGGCCCCTGCTCCTCCAGCCCGGTCAGATAGATCCGCCCCAGCGCGGCCTGCGCGCGCCGGTCCCCGCGCTCCCCCGCATCGCGCATCCACTGGATCGCCTGGTAGGGGTTCCGCCGGATCCCGTCGCCGCGCATGTAGCGCATGCCGAGGTCGTAAGCCGCGCGCGGATCCGCCTCCGCCTCGGCGATCAGGAGCGGCAGCCGCCCCTCCGGATCCTCGTCCGGCACCGCTGTCGCCGGATCGAAAGTCGTGGTCCCGATCGGCACGTCGCGGCAGACCGTCCCCTCGCACACCGTCATCAGCCCCTCCGCGGGCCCTCCGGTGGTGCTGGCCTGGCACCCTGCCATCACAATCGCGAAAAACGGCCACACTCCCCAAAGCAGGCACTTTTTCAACATGGTCTGTCCACCAACCCTCAAATACGGTTTCCCCGGTGTCATTGTTGCGCGTGACCGGTCGGTTCGATTCGGACGCGTCGAAACTAGCCTAACCCGGAGGGTAAGATGGGTCATCACGTCAAATTCATTGGAGCGCTTGTGCTGTCGGGGCTGCTCGCGGGCTGCATGGGCGGTTCGGTCTCGCAGGGCACGGGCGGCACCGCGATATCGGGCTCGACCGGCGGCGCGACGTCGGTGAACGCCTCCTCCAATCTCGAGCGCTGCCCCGAGACGCTCGGCACCCTCGCGGTCGATGACGGCCGGCAATACGCCTGGTGGGGCCGCTTCAGCTCCGCCACCGGCGTGACCTCGATCGAGCCCCTGCTCCGCCTCGCCGCCCAGCAGTCCAACTGCTTCGTGGTCACCTCGATCGGCAACACCCGGCTCGACAGCCGGATGACGAATATCACGCTGCAGCAGCGCAACTCGGGCGAGTTCCGCGCCGGCTCCAACCAGCAGAAGGGCCAGCGCGTCGCGGCGGACTACTTCCTCGAACCCAACATCATCATCAACAACGACGCGACGGGCGGCCTGGCCGCGGGGGCCGGCGCGCTGATCGGCGGCGCGCTCGGCGCGGTCGCGGGCTCGCTCCAGACCAAGAACTCGGTGGTGACGCTCTCGCTCTTCGACATCCGCAGCCAGGTGCAGATCGCGGCCTCCGAGGGCAGCTCGACGGCGACGAACTACGGTGCGGCCATCGCGGGCTTCGGCGGCGGCGCTGGCGGCACGCTTGGCGGCTACTCGCGCACGCCCGAGGGCAAGGCGACCGTGGCGGCCTTCGTCGACTCCTATAACGGCATGGTCCGGGCGCTGCGCAACTACCGCGCCCAGAACGTCCGCGGCGGCCTCGGCACCGGCGGCACGCTCAAGGTCAACTGATCCGCATCCCGGCGGCGCGGCCGGGAGAACCGCCAAGGACCGGGCGCTCCGGCGCGGCCGGGCCCCCCGCGCGAGGAACCCCGCTGGGGTGTGGTGCGCGGGTAATGCACGGGGCCGCGCCGCGGCCCGATTCCGCCTGCCTCGCGTCCGGTCGAAGGCGGCTCAGGGAGGTCCCGGGTCAAGCCCGGGAGTTCGCCGTCTCAAGGAGGTCCCGGGTCAAGCCCGGGACCAGCGAGGGGCAGACCTCTCGCCCATCCTCCGGCGCGGCCCGGCGGCGACCGGCAGGAACAGGGTCAGGCCGTCTCCTCGGCCTCCTGCTGCTCCCACATCCGCGCATAGCGCCCGCCCGCGGCCAGCAGCGCCTCGTGCCGGCCGCGCTCCACCACGCGCCCCGCCTCCAGCACCACGATCTCGTCGCTGTCCACCACCGTCGAGAGCCGGTGCGCGATCGTCAGCACCGTGCGCCCCTGCCCCAGCCGGCGCAGCTCCGCCTGGATCTCCCGCTCGGTCCCGGTATCCAGCGCCGAGGTAGCCTCGTCCAGGATCAGGATCGGCGGGTTCTTCAGCACCGTCCGCGCCATCGCCACGCGCTGCTTCTCACCGCCCGAGAGCTTCAGCCCCCGCTCGCCCACCATGGTGTCGTAGCCATCCGGCAGGCTCGAGACGAAATCGTGGATCCGCGCCGCCTTCGCCGCCTCTACCACCGCCGCCATATCGTCGGTCCCGGTGCCGTAGGCGATGTTGTAGGCGATGGTGTCGTTGAAGAGCACCGTGTCCTGCGGCACCACCCCGATCGCGCGGCGCAGGCTCGCCTGATCGAGATCGCGCAGATCCTGCCCGTCGATCTCCACCGCCCCGGCGCTCACATCGTAGAACCGGAAGAGCAGCCGCGCGATCGTCGACTTCCCCGCCCCCGACGGGCCCACCACCGCGAGCTTGCCCCCGCCCGGCAGGTCGAAATCCACCCCGTCCAGCACCACCCGGTCCGGCCCGTAGCCGAAGCGCACATCGCGAAACCGCACCCGGCCCTCGCCGATCTTCAGCGCCCGCGCGCCCGGCCGGTCCGTCATCCCCGGCTCGGTGTCGAGCAGCGCATACATCTCGCGCATATCGATCAGGGCCTGGCGGATCTCGCGATAGACCGTGCCGAGGAAGTTCAGCGGCACCGTGATCTGGATGAGAAACGCGTTCACCGCCACGAAGGCGCCCAGCGTCAGCGTGCCCGCCTGCACCTCGCTCGCGGCCAGCGCCATCACCGAGAAGAGGCCCGCCGCGATGATCGCCGCCTGCCCGATATTCAGCCAGCCGAGCGACACCGCCGTCTTCACCGCCGCCGCCTGATAGGCCCGCATCGCCTGGTCGTAGCGCGCGATCTCCCGCGCCTCGGCGTCGAAATACTTCACCGTCTCGTAGTTCAGGAGGCTGTCGATGGCCTTCTGATGCGCCTCCTGATCCTGGCGGTTCATCTCCATGCGGATCTTCAGCCGCCACTCGGTGACCCGGAAGGTGAAGACCACATAGGCCGCCACCGTCAGCACCAGCGCGGCGAAATAGGCAAAGCCGAACTGGCTCCAGAAGATCGCGGCCACGATGGCGAGCTCGATCAGCAGCGGCCCGATCGAGAACACCAGATAGCGCAGAAGGAACTCGATCGCCTTCACCCCGCGCTCGGTCACCCGGCTGAGCTCGCCCGTGCGCCGCGACAGGTGATAGCCGAGCGAGAGCCGGTGCACATGCGCGAAGATGCGCAGCGCGAGGTTGCGCAGCGCGTGCTGGGCCACCCGCGCGAACACCATGTCGCGCAGCTGCTGGAAGGCCACGCCGAAGAGGCGCACCACCGCATAGGCCAGCACCAGCATCACCGGCGCCCAGACGAGCGCCGCCTCCGGCGTCGGCGCCAGCCCGTCCACCGCGGCACCGTAGAAGAAGGGCGTGGAGAGCGCGGCCACCTTCGCCGCCAGCAGGAGCGCCATTGCCGCGACCACGCGCAGCTTCAGATCCCGCCGCCCGTCGGGCCAGAGATCGGGGATCACCCGTGAGAGGATCCGCAGATCCTTCTCGCCGCCGCCTGCCGCCGTCTCCATCTCGGTCGTCCCTCGCCGCTGCCAGGGCGCGCCCCACCCACGCGCCGGGCGCGCTCCGCGGCCGCTCAGGCGCGGCCCGGACGCGTCATTCGGCCCGGCGGAGGATGGGCACCACGAATTCCTGATCGGGATAGATCAGGTCCGGATCGCGGATCAGCGCCGTGTTGGCGGTGAAGATAACGCTGTAACGCCATCCGTCGCCATAGAGCTGCTCGGAAAGTCGCCAGAGATTGTCGCCGCGCTCCACGATCACGGTCTGCTCGCGCACTTCCAGCGCGCCGCGGCCGGGATCGTAGTCGAAACCGCTCTCCAGCCGGCTCTTCACGCGCCCCTCGGGCCCGATCTCGTCGAAGCGCAGCAGCGCCGCGCCCTCCGCCTCGGCGCGTGCGAGGCTCACGCGCCAGGCCCCGGTGCTGGTGGGCGCCACCTCGCGCAGGAACCGCCCGTTCACATAGAGGCGCACGCGCGACTCCGCCGGCGCGCGCCCGCTGGCGGTCGCGTCGCCCGCCGTGTCGTAGCTCAGCGTCTCCAGCACCAGCTTGTCGATCTTCGCGGGCTGGGGCGTCAGCAGGGCCACGCGCTCGGGGCCTGGCTCCACCACCTGCAGCGCGCGGTCCGCGTTCTTCGGCGGCAGCAGCACCACCGCGCGGCTGAGCGCATAGCGGCGCGGATTGCCCGCCAGCGCGTCGCGCGCCGGCAGCGCCGTGGCGATCTCGGGCCGCCCCGTCTCCGCCGGCCGGCCCGCGGGGCTCGGTTCGGCGAGGGCCACGACCGCGGCGAGCTGCGGCACGCCGCGCTCGGCCACGGTTGCGGCCGCCCCCGGCGCGCCGGAGCCCAGCGCGCGCGCCGCGGGCGCAGCCCCGTGCCCGGGCTCGGGCACCGGCGCCGGCACGCGCGCGGGATCCGCCGCCCCGCCCGGCGCGGGTGCGGCTGGCCGCGGCGCTCCCTCGGCCAGCGCGCGCGCATCGAGTGCCGCCGTCTCCAGCGCCTTCTCCGGGAGCGCCGGCGAGGTCTCGCTCTCCAGCCGTTCGACGCGCAGCTGCAGCGCCTTCGGCTCAGCGATCACGCCGAGATCGGCGATCGCCGCGAACCCGCCCTCGCGATTGGTCTGCGCACTCGCCACCACGCGCCCGTCGAGCAGCACCTCCACCAGGCTGTCCGGCAACGCGCGCCCCGCGATCACCGCCGAGCCGTCCGGCGAGACGCGCACGATGTCGAAGACGGGCTGTTCGGGATCGTGGGGCTCGGTCTCTGCCTCCGGCCCCGCCTCCGCTGCGGCGGGAAGGCTCGGCGCCGCGGCCTCCGGAACCGCCGCCGCCCCCGGCGCCGGTGGTGCTCCGGCGACATTGGCAGCCGGGTCGGCCAGCGCCACTCGCTCCGCCCCCTTGCCCGCGACCGGGGCTCGGGCCGGTGCGCTCACCGCCGCCCCGCCCCTGGGCGCCGGCGCGGCCGCGATCGCGGCATTCTCCAGCGGCGCGCCCGTCCCGACCGCGGCGGCCGGCGCGCGGATCGCCCCGCGCGGCCCCTCCGGATCGGCGAGCGGATCGGCCCCGGGCACCGTCTGCGGCGCCGCCGCCACCGGGCGCGTGCCGAGCGCGCCCTGCACTTCAGGCGCCGCCGCCGCCCCGGGGGCCG
>JBCBWF010000453.1:0-4080 GCA_039817245.1 Pseudomonadota bacterium
CGCGCAAAGAGCCGGTTCACCCGGCCGAGCACCCCGTTCTGCTCGTGGATGATCCGCGGGATCCGCATGGTCAGCGCCGCCGCCAGCGCCGGCAGCGCCGGATACCCGCCGAAGCCCGCCACACAGGCCGGCCGGTCCGCTGCAAAGCGCGCCCGCGCCGCGCGGATGCCGCGATAGATCGCGAAGGGCGCGGCCAGCTTCGCCATCACCCCCCCGCGCGAGGGGCTGGCGGACTGCATCTCCACCCGCTCCACCGCCTCGGGAAAACCGCCGGCATAGCGCATTCCGCGCGCATCGGTGCTCAGCACCACGCGCCAGTCGCGCCCCAGCATCTCCTCGGCCAGCGCCTGGGCGGGATACATATGCCCGCCCGTGCCCCCGGCGCCGATCACCAGCAGGGGCGCGCGCCCCGCCGCGTCCGCCGCGTCCGCCGCTTCCTCGACCACGGGCCCGCCCTCAGAGCCGCTGGCGCAGCATCGCAGCGGGGTCCTGCGGCCGCGCGCGCGTCAGCGCCAGGAGCGCGCCCATCGCCAGCGCCGCCGCCATCATCGACGAGCCGCCATAGGACACGAAAGGCAGGGTCATCCCCTTCGCCGGCAGCATCCGCGTGGCCACCGCCAGGTTGATGAAGGCCTGCAGCCCGAAGGTCACCGCCAGCCCTGTCGCCGCCAGCCGCGTGAACATGCAGCGCTCCTCGATGAGCCGCCCCAGCGCGCGCAGGGTGATGAAGAGGTAGAGCGCCATGATGCAGAGCACGAGCACCAGCCCGAACTCCTCCGCCGCCACCGCGATGATGAAATCCGTATGCGCATCCGGCAGCGTCCATTTCACCGATCCCGCCGCGGGGCCCACGCCCAGCAGCGCCCCCTCGCGGATCGCCGATTCGGCGTAGGCGAGCTGCGTGTTCGGGTCCACCTCGGCGGCCAGATACCCGTCGATCCGCCGCGCCAGATGCTCGGAGTTCACATAGGCGACCGCGCCGGCCAGCCCCACGGCCGCGCCGAGCCCGATCAGCAGCACCATCGGCGCGCCGGAGACGAAGAGCATCGAGGCCCAGACCGCCAGCACCAGCATCGCCTGCCCGAAATCCGGCTGCAGCGCCAGGAGCGCCCCGATCCCGGCCGCCACCACGCCGGAGACCACGCGCCCCGGCGGCCCGCCCTTCTCGAAACTGCCCGCCATCACCCAGGCCGCGGCCACCACGAAGGCGGGCTTCAGAAATTCGGAGGGCTGCAGGCTCATGAAGCCGAGCGAGAACCACCGCACCGCGCCCTTGCCGAAATCGGTCCCGAACCAGGGCAGCACCGCTGTCGCCGCCAGCACGGCCAGGAACATCAGGATCCCGCCCCGGCGGATAAATTTCAGCGGCAGCGCCGAGATCGCCACGATCCCGCCGAACCCCGCGACCGCGAACACCACCTGGCGGATCACGTAGTGATAGGTCGCCAGCCCGTTCTTCTCCGCCAGCGGCGGCGAGGCGGCCAGCCCCAGCACGATCCCGATCGCCAGCAGCACCAGCACGGCACCCAGCGTCCAGCGGTCGATCGTGTGCCACCAGTCCGCGATCATCGCCTTGGTGCTCTCGGGCTCCATGCGCGATGCGCCCCAGCCGGCGGTTCCGAGGCGGGCCCCGAGACGGGGGCGGCGATAGGTCAGCTCGGTCATGCGCTCTCCTCGGCGGCGGCGGTCTCGATCAGCGCGCGGAAGGCATCGCCCCGCGCCTCGAAGCTGGCGAACTGGTCGAAGCTGGCGGCGGCGGGGCTGAGGAGCAGCACCTCGCCCGGCTCGGCCTCGGCGAGCGCCTGCGTCACGGCCGCCTCCAGCGTCGCGCAGCGCGCATGCGCGGCGGGCCCGAGCTGCGCTGCGAACGCCTCTTCGGCCTCGCCGATCAGATAGGTCTTCACCACCCGCTCCATCAGCGGCGCGAGCGCGGCGATCCCGCCGGCCTTGGCGCGCCCGCCGGCGATCCAGCGCACGCGCTCATAGGTCGCCAGCGCCTTCTCGGCCGCATCCGCATTGGTGGCCTTGCTGTCGTTCACGCAGAGCACGCCGCGCACCGTGCCCACGCGCTCCATGCGGTGGGGCAGGCCCGCAAAGCTCGCCAGCGCCGGCTCGATCAGCCGCGGCCCCAGCCCCAGCGCGCGCGCCACCGCCCAGGCGGCACAGGCGTTCTGATGGTTGTGCGTCCCCTGCAGGGCGGGCGCCTTCGCCATGTCCACGCCCGCCACCTGCTTGCCGCGGCGCCACTCGGTCAGGAAGCGGCGGTTCATGAAGACAGACCAGCCCTCGCCGCGCAGCTTTGCGGTGTTGGCGATCTCGATCACCCGTGCGCCGACCTCCTCGCCCGGCTCCAGCGCGGCATTGGCGAGGAACCGGCCGTAATCGTCGTCCACCCCGATCACCACCCGCTCCGGCGCGCCCGCCTCAAAGAGCCGGCGCTTGGCCGCGAAGTACCCGCCCATGCCGCCGTGACGATCCAGATGATCGGCCGAAAGGTTCAGAAACACCGCGATATCCGGCGCCAGCGCCCGCGCCAGCTCGATCTGGTAGGACGACAGCTCCAGCACCACGACGCTGCCATCCTGCGGCGGGTCGAGATCGAGCACGCCCCGCCCGATATTGCCGCCCATCTGCACCGCGCGCCCCGCCGCCTCCAGGATATGCGCGATCAGCGCGGTGGTGGTGGATTTGCCGTTGGAGCCCGTGACCGCCACGACGCTCGCCTCCGCACCCACCACGCCCAGCGCCTGGAAGAAGAGCCCCACATCGTTGTCCACCGGCACGCCGGCGGCCCAGGCCGCCCGGATCGCGGCATGCGCCTCGGGGAAGAGATGCGGAATGCCGGGCGAGACGATCAGCGCCGCCAGCGCCCCCATCTCGCGCCCGCGCGCCAGCTCCGCCACCTCGAACCCCTCGGCCCCGGCCTTGGCGCGCGCCGCCTCGCCGTCGTCCCAGCACACCGGCGTCGCCTCGCCCGCGCGCAGAGCGCGCGCCGCGGCCAGGCCCGAGCGGCCGAGCCCCAGCACGCCCACGCGCCGGCCCGCGAAGACCCACACCGGGATCATGCCCGCCCCCCGGCCATGCCCGCGCGCGCCCTCACCGCAGCTTCAGGGTCGAAAGGCCGATCAGCGCCAGGATGATCGCGATGATCCAGAACCGGATCACGATCGTCGGCTCCTGCCAGCCCTTCTGCTCGAAATGGTGGTGAATGGGCGCCATCCGGAACACCCGCTTGCCGGTCAGCTTGAAGCTCGCCACCTGTACGATGACGCTCACGGCCTCCATCACGAAGAGCCCGCCGATGATCGCCAGCACGATCTCGTGCTTGGTGGCCACCGCGATCGCGCCCAGCGCGCCGCCGAGCGCCAGGCTGCCCGTGTCGCCCATGAACACCATCGCCGGCGGCGCGTTGTACCAGAGAAAGCCGAGCCCCGCCCCGATCAGCGCCGCACAGAAGATCGTCGTCTCGCCGGTGCCGGGCACATAGTGGATCTGCAGGTAATCGGTGAAATCGGTCCGCCCCACCACATAGGCGATGATGCCGAGCGAGCCGGCCGCGATCATCACCGGCATGATCGCCAGCCCGTCGAGCCCGTCCGTCAGGTTCACCGCATTCGCGCTGCCGGTGATCACCAGCATCGCGAAGGGGATGTAGAGCAGCCCCACCCCCAGCAGCACATCCTTCAGGAAGGGCAGCGCCACCTGGTTCTGCAGCTCCGCCGGCTGCAGCGCCGTGGCCCAGACGGCGGCGGCGCCGGCGATGGCCAGCCCGATCCCGAGCCGCACCTTCCCGCTCACGCCCTTCACCGTGTATTTCGAGACCTTGGCGTAATCGTCCACGAAGCCGATCAGCCCGAAGCCGGCGGTCACCAGCAGGATCATCCAGACAAAGCCGTTGTCCAGCCGCGCCCAGAGCAGCGTCGAGACCAGGAGGCCGCCCAGGATCAGCACGCCCCCCATGGTCGGCGTGCCCGCCTTCGTCTGATGGCGTTCCGGTGCATCCTCGTAGATCGGCTGCTCGCCGCCCATCCGGCGCAGCCAGTTGATCAGCGGCCGCCCGAACAGGAACGCGAACAACAG
>JBCBWF010000290.1:0-6611 GCA_039817245.1 Pseudomonadota bacterium
AAGCCCCGCCGGCGGCTGACGCGCGAGGAGCAGCGCGCGATGGACACGCTCGGCCTGCCGCACCAGGTCGAGAGCCGCAAGGAGCTGCGCACGCGCTACACAGAGCTCGTGAAGGAGCTCCATCCGGACATGAATGGCGGGCACAACCCCGAGCCCGACCGGCTCGGCCGTGTGCTGAAAGCCTGGCGGGTGCTGCGCCGCAGCCGCAACTTCACCGATTGAGCGAGACAGCGCGGCAGGCCGCGGCGCAGGACGCGATCCTGGCGCTGCTGGCCGCGCGGCGGCAGGGGGCGACGATCTGCCCCTCCGAGGCCGCGCGCGCGCTCGATCCCGAGGGCTGGCGCGCGCTGATGCCGCTGGTGCGCCGCGCGGCGGGCGCGATGGCCGCGGCCGGGCGGATCGCGGTTCTGCAGCGCGGACGGCCCGTCGAGATCGAGACGGCGCGCGGGCCCATCCGGCTCGGCCTGCCTGCGGACGCCAAGGCAGGGCCGGGCGGCGAATGAGCGGCTTGCTCTTGCATCGCACAAGCCTATGCTCCACACGGTTCGGCAGGCCTTCAGGAGAGCGAGCATAATGGCAGATGGCGGCAAATTGAGCTCGGCAGGCAGCCCCACCGTCGACATTTCCGTGCGTGAGAAATTCGGCATCGACACGGATATGACCGTGCAGGGTTTCGCCGAAGCGGGCGAGCGCGTGCCTGCCATTGACGAGACGTACCGGTTCGACCACGACACCACGCTCGCCATTCTCGCCGGCTTCAAGCACAACCGCCGTGTGATGATCCAGGGCTATCACGGCACCGGAAAGTCCACGCATATCGAGCAGGTCGCAGCGCGCCTCAACTGGCAGTGCGTGCGCGTCAACCTCGACAGTCATATCAGCCGCATCGACCTGATCGGCAAGGATGCGATCAAGCTGCGCGACGGCGTGCAGGTGACCGAGTTCCAGGAGGGCATCCTGCCCTGGGCGCTGCGCACGCCGACCGCGATCGTCTTCGACGAATACGATGCGGGCCGGCCGGATGTGATGTTCGTGATCCAGCGCGTGCTGGAGGTGGACGGGAAGCTGACGCTGCTCGACCAGAACGAGGTGATCCACCCGCACCCGGCCTTCCGGCTGTTCGCAACCGCGAACACGGTGGGCCTCGGCGACACGACGGGCCTCTACCACGGCACCCAGCAAATCAACCAGGGCCAGATGGACCGCTGGTCGATCGTCACCACGCTCAACTATCTGCCGCATGACGCGGAGACGGAGATCGTGCTCGCCAAGTGCCCGGAGTATCGTGGCGGGCGGGAGAAGACGATCGCGCGCATGGTGACGGTGGCGGATCTCACCCGCTCGGCCTTCATGAACGGCGATCTCTCCACCGTGATGAGCCCGCGCACCGTGATCGCCTGGGCGCAGAACGCGGAGATCTTCGCGGGCAGCATTGGCTTCGCCTTCCGGGTGACGTTCCTCAACAAGTGCGACGAGCTCGAGCGCCAGCTGGTGGCGGAGATCTACCAGAAGTGCTTCGGCGAGGAGCTGCCGGAGAGTGCCGCCTCCGTCTCGCTCGGCTAAGCAGCGGTTGTCTTGACGACCGCGCTGCCGGTGGCGTGCGACCGCGCCTCAGGACAGGGGCGCGCGAAGTCGCGCATGGCAATGCGCCCGCGCTCCTTCATACTTTGGGGCATGATCTGGCTGCTCGACCCGCGAATCCCCTTCGCCCCGAAACTCAATGCCTTGCGGCTGGCGCGGATCCGGCTGCGCATCTGGTGGATGCGGCTCGATCCATGGCTGCTGGCGACGGCGGTTGCGGTGATCGTGCTGCTGCGCATCGGGCTGCGCGCGCTGGGGATCGACACGAACCCGGCCAATCTGCTGGCCGGCACCGCCTTCGTGATGCTCGGCTTGGCAGCGGCGCTCGGGGCGCTTACGAAGCGGAGCGACCGGCGCGAGGCGCGCGTGATGGAGCGGGTGCTGCGCATGCAGGGCTACCGTCTGGCCCGCGGCCGGCTGGAGCGAGCGCGAGGGAGATGAGCGCCATGCGACCAGGGTATCATACGCTGAGCGCGTATCTCGTCAGCCACGAGGCGGAGGCCATCAAGCGCTTCGCCGAGACCGCTTTCGGTGCGGAAGAGGTGCATCCGGCGCTGCGCACGCCCGAACGCCTCGTGCATGTGGCGCTGAAGATCGGCGACAGCGTGCTGCTGCTCGCGGCCCCGCCGGAGGGCATGGGCGAGGAGAGCGCCTTTCTCCATCTCTATGTGGAGGACTGCGACGCGGCGCATGCCCGCGCCCTCGCCGCCGGCGCCGAGAGCATCATGCCCCCCGCGCCGCAGGACCATGGCGACCGCGCCTGCATGGTCCGCGATCCGGGTGGCAACAAGTGGTGGCTCGCCACCTACATCGACACCGTCTCCGACGCGGAGATCCTGCGGCGCAAGGGGGCCGCGCAGCAGACATGACCAAGACGCCAGACAATCCCGCCGAGCCGTTCAAGAAAGCGCTGGCCGAGGCGACGCGTGCGCTCTCCGGCGAGCGCGAGATCGAGGTCACCTATTCGGCGGATCCGCCGGGGCGCACCAATACCGGCATGCGCCTGCCCCAGGTCTCGCGCCGGATGACCCGGCAGGAGGTGATGCTGGCGCGCGGCACCGCCGATGCGATGGCGCTGCGCGAGCGCTTCCACTCGGCGAGCTGCCATGCGCGCTACGCCCCCCAGGGCGATGTCGCCCGGGCGATCTTCGATGCGCTGGAGGATGCGCGCTGCGAGGCGATCGGCGCCAATGCGATGGACGGGGTGGCCGACAATCTCGACGCCCGCCTCGCCCACACCGCGGCCAGCCGCGGCTACGGGGCGATGCGCAAGTCGAGCGAGGCGCCGATGCCCGATGCGGCCGGCCTGATGCTCCGCGAGGCGCTGACCGGGCGCAACCTGCCGGAGGATGCGGACAGCATGCTCGGGCTCTGGCGCGACCATTTCGAGGCCCAGCTCGGCGCCGATGGCCTCGCCGAGATCGCGCGCAATCTGGAGGACCAGCCGGCCTTCGCCCGCTCCGCCTGGCAGATCATCAAGGATCTCGGCTATGGCGACCAGCTCGGCGAGGACCCGGATGCGGGCGATCCCGATGACATGGAGGACGATGCCAGCCCCGAGACCGAGCCCGAGGAGAACGAGCAGGGCGATGAGGCGGGCGACGAGCAGCCGGAGGACGACACGAGCCAGACCGAGGACCAGCGCGGCGAGCAGCAGGAAAGCCGCCGCATGGAGATGGATCTCGAAGACACCGACGCGGATATGGACGAGCAGGACGCGCTCGAAGCCGAGGACGGCCTGCCCCCGCCGGAAGAGCGCCAGCCCCGCCCCGCCTCGGAGGCCGATCCCGCCTATCGCGTTTTCTCCACAGCCTTCGACGAGACGGTGACCGCGGAGGAGCTGGCGGACACGAACGAGCTCGACCGGCTGCGCGGTTACCTCGACAAGCAGCTCGAACCCCTGAAGGGCGCCGTCTCGCGGCTCGCCAACCGGCTGCAGCGCCGGCTGCAGGCCCAGCAGAACCGCTCCTGGGAGTTCGACCGGGAGGAGGGGCTCCTGGATGCCGGGCGCCTCGCGCGCGTGGTGGCGAGCCCCACGACGCCGCTCAGCTTCAAGGTGGAGAAGGACACGGAGTTCCGCGACACCGTCGTCTCGCTCCTGATCGACAATTCGGGCTCGATGCGGGGCCGGCCGATCTCCATCGCCGCGATCACGGCCGATGTGCTCGCGCGCACCCTGGAACGCTGCGCGGTGAAGGTGGAGATCCTGGGCTTCACAACCCGCGCCTGGAAGGGGGGCGAGAGCCGGGAGCGCTGGCTCTCGGAGGGCCGCCCGCCCAATCCCGGCCGGCTGAACGATCTGCGCCACATCATCTACAAGGCGGCGGACGCGCCCTGGCGGCGCGCGCGGCGCAATCTCGGGCTGATGATGCGCGAGGGGCTGCTGAAGGAGAATATCGACGGCGAGGCGCTGGAATGGGCGCATCGGCGGCTCCTGGCGCGGCCGGAGGCGCGGCGCATCCTCGTGGTGATCTCCGACGGCGCGCCGGTGGACGATTCGACCCTCTCGGTGAACCTCTCCACCTATCTCGAGCGCCATCTGCGCGACGTGATCGCGATGATCGAGAAGCGCCGCGCGGTGGAGCTCCTGGCCATCGGCATCGGCCACGACGTCACGCGGTATTACGGCCGCGCCGTCACGATCACCGATGTGGAGCAGCTCGCCGGGGCGATCACCGAGCAGCTCGCCGCACTCTTCGAGGCGGATCCGCGGCTGCGCGAGCGCAGCGCCGGGCGGCGCCGGCGCGCGGCCTGAGCGAGGGCCCGAGCTGGGGCCCGATCTGGGACCTGACCTGGCGCGCGCCTCAGTCCAGCAATGTCTTGCGCCGGCGGCCGCGGAACATCACCGCCAGCAACCCGAAGAGGAGCGCGAGACCGAAGGCTGACAGGAAGGCCGGTGCCTCCAGCACGCTCTGGATGCCCGGGTCCCAGAGCGCCGGGGTGAGATAGCGCTCCACCGCGGGCTGCAGAAGCAGCAGGCTGTCGCGATGGATCGCCGCCCACCAGGCGCCGAGCGCGCTCAGGCTGAGGCTTCCCGCGATGGCCGAGGCCACGAGGTCATAGGCCAGGAGCCCGAGGCCGATGACGCCGAAGAGAATGCAGAGGATCCGCAGCATGCCGTTCCCACCGATCGCCGGCGCACCCGCTGCGCGCCCCCGAAGGTTGGCTACGCGCTCGGGGCCACGAAATCAAACCCTCCGCCTTGCCAGCCCGCGCCGGAGGCCATAGTGTCCGCGCCGCCGGAGGGGTGGCCGAGTGGTCGAAGGCGCACGCCTGGAAAGCGTGTATAGGGGCAACTCTATCGCGGGTTCGAATCCCGCTCCCTCCGCCAGCCCCCGATCAGCGTCGATTGTGTCGGGCGCGAATTCACTTGGATTTTGAGCCGCTTGTCGGGTTTGCCGGTGAGAGCGGATCGCCCTCGTGCTCGCTGACTGCCTCCCACTGCGCTTCGTTTTGTGGTACAAAGCGTGGTATGGA
Organism: Pseudomonadota bacterium; assembly: GCA_039817245.1. Classification (GTDB taxonomy): domain Bacteria; phylum Pseudomonadota; class Alphaproteobacteria; order Rhodobacterales; family Rhodobacteraceae; genus Thermohalobaculum. The sequence goes on from JBCBWF010000290.1 coordinate 5,059, forward strand.
GGAAAGGGTGATCTCGGGAAGACTGACAAAGCGATCGGTGGCGACACTCGGGCCCGGGCGGCACGGAGACGGCAACGGCCTCTATCTTGTCGTCGACCCGTCCGGTGCCCGGCGCTGGATTGCCCGTGTGACCGTGAAGGGGCAGAAGAACCGGCAAGGCAAGCCGATGCGGACCGATTTCGGTCTGGGCGGGGCCGATGTCGTGACGCTGCAGGAGGCGCGCGCCCGGGCTCTCGAGTATCGGCGCATGGCAAGGCAGGGCCTGAACCCACGCTTCAACGCGTCCCGGGCGATCCCGACCTTCGAGGAGATCGCGCGGCAAGTGCATATCGAGCGCCTGCCCACATGGAAGAACTCCAAGCATGCCCGGCAGTGGATCAACACGCTGCGAGACTATGCCTTCGCGCATATCGGCCGGATGCCGGTCTGCGAGATCGGCCAGCCCGAGGTGCTCGCCTGCCTCTCGCCGGTCTGGACGGCCAAGCCCGAGACCGCACGGCGGCTGATGCAGCGCATCCGGGTCGTTCTCGATGTGGCGCGATCGAAGGGGTTTTGCGATGGCGAGAATCCGGTCACCGCGATCAAGTCGGCCGGCGTGCTGCCGAAAGTGACCACGAGCGCGACGCATCATCCGGCGATGGACTGGCGCGCCGTGCCGGCCTTCTATGCGACGCTTTCCGCACGCACGGCGATGTCGGCCAAGGCGCTGATGTTCACGTGTCTGACGGCGTCACGCACGAGCGAAGTGCTCGGCATGCGCTGGGAGGAGTTGGATCTCGATGCCATGGTCTGGAGCTGTCCCGGAGAGCGGATGAAGGGCGGCATCGAGCACCGGGTGCCTCTGACAACGGCGATGCTGGAGATCATCGAGCCGCTGCAGAAACTGCAATCCGCCTATGTGTTCGAAGGCCAACGCCGGCACGAGCCCCTCTCGAACATGGCGATGCTCATGCTGCTGCGTCGCATGGAGCAGGGGGAGGTGACAGTGCACGGGTTCCGCTCGACGTTTCGCGACTGGTGTGCGGAGGTCGCACAGGCGCCGCGCGAAGTTGCCGAGTTGAGCCTCTCCCACAGGATCGGCTCGGCGGTCGAGCAGGCCTACGCACGATCGGACCTGCTCGATCGACGTCGGACGCTGATGGAAGCCTGGTCCGACTACGTGACGGCTGGCCCTGCGGAGGGGACGCCGATATGCCCCCGGCCCCGCTGAGGCGACGGAAGTACATGTCCACGGCGCTGCTGATTATCGATGAGCTCGGCTTCGAGGTGATGAGCCGGGAGGAAGCCTCGCTCTTCTTCCGCCTGATCACCTACCGCTACGATCGCGGCGCGATCCTGATCACCACCAGTAAGAGCGTGCGCGACTGGACCGAGCTGCTTGCCGGCGACGAGGTCCTGGCGGCCGCCATCCTGGACCGGCTGTTGCATCGCTCGAACGTCCTCAACATCAAGGGCCGCTCACTACCGGCTGCGGGACCTCGAGGGCATCCTCAAGAAAGAACGCGCCTGAAACAGACGGTGCGGTGCAGGCCGGGCGCGCAGACCCTTGCGGT
>JBCBWF010000486.1:0-3674 GCA_039817245.1 Pseudomonadota bacterium
CAGCGCCGGCCGGACGGGATCTCGAGACAGGCGCGATCTGGCGGAATCGCCGCGCTTCGCGCGCCGATGGATTTCGCGCTCTCCTCACCCCTGCGGGGTTCGTCAAGCGGTGGGCCCGGCCGCACCGGCGCACCCGGCTCCGGGAAGGCGGTGCAGGCCGCGATGCCGGGTCAGCCGACCGAGCCGCCGCGGCGTCTGCCCTCGCTGCCCGCACGGCCGGGGTCCTGGGGCGCGTCGATGACGGTGACGCCGCGCCGGCTCGCGCAGAGCGCAAGCTCGCCATGCTTGATCCGCAGCGCATCGGCGCCGAAGACCTTGTAGCGCCAGCCCTGCAGCGCCGGGATCTGCGGGTCGTCCTCGCCCGCCAGCGCCTCGAGATCCGAGGAGGAGGCGAGGATCTTGGAGGCGATCCCGAGCTCGTCCGAGCGCGCCTTCAGAAACACGCGCAGCAGATCCGCGATGGCGGCCGAACCCTCCCGCCGCCTTGGCGTCGGCGCGAGCACCGGGCGCTCATGAGGCGGGCAGGCCACGCCCCGGGCGACCGCGGCGAGGATCCCTTCCGCCGTTTCCGGCCGGCGGCTCTCGCGCTGCAGGAGGCGGAGCTTGCCGAGCGCTTCCGTGTCGCGCGGCTTCACCGCCGCGATCTCCGCCAGCGCGTCGTCCTTCAGGAGCCGCGAGCGGGGCACGTCGCGCTCGCGCGCCGAGAGCTCGCGCCAGCGCGCCAGCTCGCGCACCACCGCCAGCGTGTCCGGGCTCTGCGAGCGCGCCTTCACCCGGCGCCAGGCTTCGTCCGGATCGATCTCGTAGGTCGCGGGGTCGGAGAGCGTCGCCATCTCCTCGGCCACCCATTCCGAGCGCCCCGTCTCCGCCAGCCGCGCGGAGAGCACCTCGTAGATCCGGCGCAGATGCGTGACATCGCCGAGCGCATAGGCGAGCTGACGGTCGCTCAGCGGCCGGCGCGACCAGTCCGTGAAGCGCGAGGACTTGTCGAGATCGGCCTTCACCACCTTGCGCACCAGCGTCTCGTAGCCGACCTGTTCGCCGAATCCGAGCACCATGGCCGCCACCTGCGTATCGAACAGCGGCTGCGGCACAATTCGGCCAAGATGGTGAAAGATCTCGATGTCCTGTCGCGCCGCATGGAACACCTTGACGGTCGCCGGCGCCGCCATGAGTGCGAATAGCGAAGCGAGATCAATGCCCTCGGCAAGCGGATCCACAATGGCCGCAGCGCCTTCCTGTTCGCCCGGATAAGCGGGACGCGCAAGTTGCACCAGGCACAGCTGCGACCAGTAGGTCCGCTCGCGCAGGAACTCGGTATCCACCGTGACGTAAGGTGCGCGCGCAAAGTCGGCGCAGAGCGCGTGCAGCTCCTGTGTTGTCGTGATCACCCTCATGAGCGTCACATAGTGCAGTATTCGGCGCGTGTCGCGAAAATCTTGTGGTAGGGATTGTTCGCGCACGACGCTGACGGGTTAATATGACGTAAGTGTGACAGTTTACGATTCGCTTTGGCTGCCTCGGGGGATGCCATGCAGACGATACTCGTCGCCAACCGCAAGGGCGGCGTGGGCAAGACGATGGTCTCCGTGACCGTGGCGAGCGCGCTGGCTGCGCGCGGCGGGCGCGTGGCGATTGCCGATGCGGACGGGCAGCAGAGCGCACTGGCCTGGCTCGGCCAGCGCCCCGCAAGCGCCACGGCGATCCGCGGCATCTCCTGGGAGAAGGCCGGCCAGATCGGGGAACATCCCAAGAAGCTCGACTGGCTGGTGATCGACGCGCCCGGCGCGCTCAAGGGCAGCCGGGCGGAGGCGCTGATCGCGGAGGCGCGCGCGGTGCTGATGCCGGTGCAGCCGGGGATGTTCGATCTCGCGGCCACGCGCCGCTTTCTCGACGACATCGAGGACCTGAAGCGGGTGCGCAAGGGCAAGGTGGCGCTGCATCTGGTCGCGAACCGGGTGAAGCCGGGCACCAAGGCGGCGGAGGGGCTAGAGCGTGCCGCCGCCGAGCTCGGTCACCCGCCGCTGGCGCGCATCAGCGAGCGCGCGGTCTATGGCGATCTGGCCGCCTCGGGGCTCGGGCTGTTCGATGTGACCCGGGCCGCACTCGCGCCGCTGCGCGCCCAGTGGGAGCCGATCTTCGAGATCCTGTCCTGAAACGCATCGCGCGGCCGAAGCACGGCGCGGGAACAAAGCCTTAGCCCGTACGTTTCGAGCATGTGGCCAGCTGGCCATGAGACGACCGGCCCGAGCGCTCCCCCCATCTGGGCCGCGCACTGCGTCGGGTTTCGTTCCCCCGGACCCGGCGTTCCCCCCGGCGGATCGTGCTCTCCGCCCCGCCGGGGGGAAACCGGGGCGCGATGCCGGTTTCGTGCGCGCCCCTTGATGCGCCGGGCGCGGCGGGCATATCGCGCTCTATGCAGATGTCAGACCTCTCCGAACCGGCCTCCGCGCCGCGGCGGCTGCGCCTTTGGGCGGAGTTCGCGACGCTATTCGTGGGCGTGCCGCTGCTGCTGGTGGCTTATGCCGGGAGCTACCCGCTCTTTCCCGTGCTCGCCCTGCTGGCGGGGGTGGCGATGGCGCTTCTGATCCTGACCTCGGGCTTTCGCTTTGCCGAGCTTCTGGCGGGGCCCGTGCTCGGCGAATGGCGGCTGGTGCTGATTTTCGCGGTGCTTTCGGCTGCGGGCTGCATCGCGCTGGTGCTGGCGCTCCATCCGGGGCGGCTTTTCTCGATGCCGCTGCACCGCCCGGAGCTCTGGGTGGCGATCATGCTGCTCTACCCGGTCTTCTCCGCCGCGCCGCAGGAGCTGATCTTCCGCACGCTCTTCTTCCGCCGCTACGGCACGCTTTTCCCCTCCCCGGCCGCGGCGGTGGCGGCGAATGGCGCGGTCTTCGGCTTCGGGCATCTCTTCTACATGAACGCGGTGGCGATCGGGCTCACGACGCTGGCCGGCGCGGTGATCGGCTGGGCCTATCTGATGCGCGGGCGCTCCTTCCTGCTCGCCTGCCTGCTGCATGCGCTGGCCGGGCAGATCATGTTCACCGCCGGGCTCGGCCTCTACTTCTACCACCGCGCCTGGGCGCCCTGAGCGTCGGTTTCCGCGCCGCAACGTTCGGCACAGTTGTCTCCTCACAGTGTCGTCAGGGTCGTGAGGTCTGTCACAGGCAGGCGTTCCGGCAGGACACCGAGGGGAAAATGCACGAATGAAGACATTCAATATTCTCGCTCTGCGCATTGCGCACAAACTGGCCAAGTCGCATGCGGAATCCGAGAGCAATGTGGTCAAGACCGATGGCACCGAGCAGCTCGTGCAGGCGGTGCGCCGCGCGGCGGCACGCATGGACAAGCTCGGCGGCAAGTTCGAGGCGCTCGCCATCTTCGCCCATGGCATCGAGCATCAGGTCACTTGCGCGAACATGTCGCGCCAGGCCGGCGGGTTCGGCATCGAGCTCGCCAGTGGCCTCTTCCTGGCGAAGCTGCAGCAGCTGGCGCCGCTGGCCAAGCAGATGAAATCGATGGGGCTGGTGCGCATCTCTGCCTGCGCGGCCGCCGATCATGCCTGTCCGAGCTCGCAGAAGGGCCAGGTGGTGGGTAACGGGCGTATGCTGATGTCGCGCATCGCCAAGGAGCTCGACTGCTGCGTCATCGCCTCCGACACCACCCAGAAATACCTC
>JBCBWF010000492.1:0-3590 GCA_039817245.1 Pseudomonadota bacterium
CTGCTGCTGCTGATCGGCAATGTGCAGGCCAACCTTGCCGCGCTGGGCAAGGAATTTGGGTTCGACTTCATGACGGACCCTGCCTCCTACGACATCAACCAGCAGCCGATCGACTACTCATCGCGCGACAGCCATTCGCGCGCGGCGGTGCTGGGGCTGCTCAACACGCTGCTGGTGGCGGTGATCGGCTGTATCCTCGCCACGGTCATCGGCGTGCTGGCCGGTGTGGCGCGGCTCTCGAAGAACTGGATGCTGCGCGCGCTGATGACCGTCTACATTGAGGGCGTGCGCAATGTCCCGGTGCTGATCCAGATCCTGCTGTTCTCGGCAATCATCACGGAGACGATGCCGGCGCCCCGCGATTTCCGGGGCGAGACCCCGGAGGCGACGATGCTGTTCTTCGACAGCGTCGCGGCCACCAATCGCGGCTTCTACATCCCCGCGCCGGTCTGGCACGAGGGCTCCTGGTTCGTCGTCGCTGCCTTTATTCTCGGCGTCGTGGCCGCGGTGGTGTTCGGCCGCTGGGCAACGGCGCGCCAGCAGGCGACCGGCGAGCTGCTGCCGGTGCTGCCGATCAAGATCGCGATCATCTTCTTCACGCCCTTCCTGGCCTTCCTGTTCTCGGGGCTGCCGATCGGGCTGGAATACCCCGCGCTGAAGGGCTTCAACTTCCAGGGCGGCGTGTATATGCGCGAGAGCCTCGTCTCGCTCACGCTGGCGCTGGCGATCTATACGGGCGCCTTCATCGCAGAGAATGTGCGCGCCGGCATCCTCTCGGTCTCGAAGGGGCAGACGGAGGCCTCCTTCGCGCTGGGGCTCCGGCCGAACCGGACCATGAGCCTCGTGGTGCTGCCGCAGGCGCTGCGCGTGATCATCCCGCCGATGATCTCGCAGTATCTGAACCTCACGAAGAACAGCTCGCTGGCGCTTCTGGTGGGCTACATGGACGCGACCGGCACGCTGGGCGGCATCACGCTGAACCAGACCGGTCGCGAGTTCGAATGCCTCTTCCTGCTGATGGCCTTCTATCTCGCGGTCTCGCTCAGCATCGCCGGCATCATGAACCTCTACAACGAGAACGCGAAGCTGGTGGAGCGCACATCCGCAACGGGCATGGGCTTCTCGGTGCTGAGCTTCCTCGGCGACGGGGCGAAGTATGAGCAGCTCAAGAAGGGCGACGCGCTGATGCACCCGAACTACGGGATTCGAGGCATCCTCAACCTCTTCGTGCTGTTCTACGGCGTGTGGCTGGCGCTCCTCCTGAACTACGTGTTCATCGAACGGATCAGCGATATCCGGCCGAGCTATTTCGAATGGACGACGATGGTGCAGCTCTCGGCGCTGGCCATGATCATGATGTCCTTCGCGGCGCTGGCGACCTGTCTCTTCAAGAACGCTCGGTTCATCGACTTCGTGGCGCTCGAATTCATCGTGTTCCTGCTGGCGCTGGTGCTGGGCTTCCCGTTCGCCCAGCTCACCGACCAGATGGAGGTGATGACACTGCTGGTCGGCGGTGCCGCCATCCGCCTCGCGATCTTCGGCTACACGCTCTTCGGGGCGCGGCCGAACATCACCTTCTTCCACCGTGTGCGGAGCGCCTGAGCCATGAGCGATACAAGCCACGCCTTCGTCGCCTCCGGGCCGATCCCGCCCTCGCCCCCGCCGGCCACCTCGAGCGGGCCGGTCGGCTGGGTGCGCGAGAACCTGTTCGCCGGGCCGGTGAACAGCGCGGTCACGGTGATCCTGATCGCGATGCTGCTCTGGTATCTGCCGGGGATCATCTCCTGGGCGTTCATCGACAGCGTCTGGTTCGCCTCGAGCCTGGCGGAATGCCGCGAGATCAACCGCCACGGCGCCTGCTGGGCGGTGATCGTGGAGCGGTTCGACCAGTTCATCTACGGCTTCTACCCGCCGGAGCTGCGCTGGCGGCCCAATCTCGCCTTCGGGCTGATGCTGATCGCCTTCGCCTATGCGCTCTTCGAGTGGATGCCGGCGCGGAGCTACGGGCTGGTCTTCGCGGCGGTCTTTCCGATTATCGCCTACTTCCTGATCTGGGGCGGGCTCGGGCTCGAGCCGGTGTCCTCGGACCAGCTGGGCGGGTTCCTGCTGGCCACGATCATCGGGGTGGCGGGCATCGTGCTCTCGCTGCCGATCGGGATCCTGCTGGCGCTGGGGCGGCGCTCGGGGCTGATCTTCATCCAGGTGATCTGCATCACATTCATCGAGTTCATCCGCGGGGTGCCGCTCATCACGCTGCTCTTCGTGGCGAACTCGGTGCTGGCCTATTTCTTCCCGCCGGGCTCGAACCTCGACCTGATCCTGCGCGTGGTGATCATGGTGACCGCCTTCGCCTCGGCCTATATGGCGGAGGTAATTCGCGGCGGGCTCGCAGCGCTGCCCTCGGGCCAGTACGAGGCGGCGGATGCGATGGGGCTCAACTACTGGCAGTCCATGCGCCTGATCATCCTGCCCCAGGCGCTGAAGATCTCGATCCCGAACATCGTCTCGACCTTTATCGGTCTCTTCAAGGACACGACGCTGGTGGTCGTGATCGGCCTTCTGGATCCGATCGGGCTGATCAACACCACCCGCGCCGACAGCAACTGGAACGGGATTATCTGGGAGTTCTACGTCTTCGTCGGGCTCTTCTTCTTCATCGCCTGCTTCGCGATGTCGCGCTACTCGCTGTATCTCGAGCGCAAGCTCGCCACCGACCGCCGCTGAGGAGGGCACCCCATGACCAACACGGCAGAATTCGAAGACCATATGCCGGAGGATCACGTGCCCGACCGCGCCAAGATGCAGGTGTCGGACGAGGTGGCGATCCAGATCAGCAACATGAACAAGTGGTACGGGGACTTCCACGTGCTACGCGAGATCAACCTCACCGTGAACCGCGGCGAGCGGATCGTGATCTGCGGACCGTCGGGCTCGGGCAAATCCACGCTCATCCGCTGCATCAACCGCCTGGAGGAGCACCAGAAGGGCGACATCATCGTCGACGGGATCGAGCTCAATTCGGATCTGAAGAATATCGACAAGATCCGGGCCGAGGTCGGCATGGTGTTCCAGCACTTCAACCTCTTCCCGCATCTGACAATCCTGGAGAACTGCACGCTGGCCCCGATCTGGGTGCGCAAGACGCCCAAGAAGGAGGCCGAGGAGACGGCGATGCACTTCCTCTCCAAGGTCAAGATCCCGGAGCAGGCGAACAAGTATCCGGGTCAGCTCTCCGGCGGGCAGCAGCAGCGCGTGGCGATCGCGCGGGCGCTTTGCATGAAGCCGCGGATCATGCTGTTCGACGAGCCGACCTCGGCGCTCGATCCGGAGATGATCAAGGAGGTGCTCGACACCATGATCAGCCTGGCCGAGGAGGGCATGACGATGCTCTGCGTGACCCACGAGATGGGTTTCGCCCGACAGGTGGCGAATCGGGTGATCTTCATGGATGCCGGCCAGATCGTGGAGCAGAACGAACCGGAGGAGTTCTTCAACAACCCCCGCTCGGAGCGCACGCAGCTCTTCCTCAGCCAGATCCTCGGCCACTGAGACCACGCCCGCCCCCGGGGGCGGGCCTCCTCGTTTGCGCA
>JBCBWF010000661.1:0-1729 GCA_039817245.1 Pseudomonadota bacterium
CCGACGGGAAGCGCGCCCGGGAGCGCTTCGGTCTCGAAGTCGTTTGCGAAGCCCGGCATGAGCGTGGCGCGGTCGAGCTCGCCCGCCCTCTCCGGGAACTGCGCCGCGCTGTCGCTGTCCATGACCCTCACCGCCGGTCTGCCTCGGGTCACCTGACGATGCCACAGCGTCGCCGCGGACGCACGCCTCCTGCGCCGAGCAAGGGCTGCGGGCTCTGAGCGGCCGGTGCGCACATCCGGCGAAATCGGGTGGCGACCCCGGCAGGACTCGAACCTGCAGCCGTCGGATTAGAAGTCCGGTGCTCTATCCAGTTGAGCTACGGGGCCGGCGGGGGATGGATAGCCGCGGCGTGGGCAAAGGGCAACGACGCCGAGGGGTTGGGGCGGGCCGGCGGCGCCCGCCGGGAAAGGCGCGGCCGCGACTGGTGAGGGACAGAACCGGTCGCGGCCGCTCGTGCCGCCGGCGCCCCACCCAGACACCGACGACCCCCGGCCCTGCGAAGGGCGCTGCGTGAGCCTGGCTGTGCTCGGCGCGCCCGCCCGCGATGGCCGGTACACCCTCTATGTGCCGCCCAGGCGCGATTGGGTTCAGATCGGGGGCTGACGAAAGTTCACGGCGGCGTGATCGGGCCCCGGACCGGATCCGGGCCGTGATCAGGTTCAGGCCCCGTGACGAGCGCGCAGGCGCACGATGTGGCGGACGAGCCGGCCGTCGAGGCAGAGAAGGCCCGTGCCGATCAACGCCATGCCCGCCAGATGGCGCGTCTCCAGTCGCTCGCCGAGGAAGACCGCGCCGAGGATCACCGCGGAGACCGGCACCAGCAGCGTGACGAGCGAGACAATGCCCGCGCCCCCGGCCGCGAGAATGCGGAAGAAGAGCACATAAGCGAAGGCGGTGGAGAAGAGCGCGAGCGCCACGGTGCTGAGCCACACGCCGCCTCCGGGCATCGCCATCGCCCAGGGCTGGCCGATCACCAGCATCGGCAGGGCTAGCAGCAGCGTGGAGGCCATGACCTGGCCGGCCGCGGTGGTGACCGGATCGACCCCCATCTGCCGGAAGCGGCGCCCGAAGATCCCGGCGCAACCGTAGGAGACCGTGGCCACAAGCACGGCCAGCTGTCCGAGAACGGCAGCGCCGATCCCCCCCAGCGCATCCCACCCGATCAGTACGGCCACGCCGAGAAAGCCGAGGGCGACGCCGAGCGCCTTTGCGGGCGTGAGCTTCTCGTCCTCGGTGAGGACATGCGCGAGGAGCACGGTGGAGACCGGCATCATGGCGTTGATGATCGAGGCGAGGCCGGAGCTGATCTCCGTCTGCCCCCAGGCGATCAGGCTGAACGGGATGACGTTGTTCAGCATCCCCATGCCGAGGAAGGCGAGCAGGATCGCTGGGTCGCGCGGGAAGGCACGCCCGGTGAGCCGCAGGAAGACGAGGAGCGCGGCTGCGGCGAGCGCCACGCGGAGCCAGACCAGCACCAGCACCGGCATGGCGGCGACCGCGATCTCGACGAAGAAGAAGGAGCCGCCCCAAAGGACGGAGAGCGCCAGCAGCATCGCCCAAACCTGGCCCGTCATCGTCTCGCTCCTTCTGCCATGCGCCGTGCGGCCCGCCTGCCGGGCCCCGTTCGGTCTGCGCGATCCAGAGGCCCCCTAGGCGCGACGGTGCGCCCCGGCCTTGAGCCGGGGCCTCCTTGGTCGCTCAAGGAGGTCCCGGGTCGGAGCCCGGGACG
>JBCBWF010000601.1:0-2301 GCA_039817245.1 Pseudomonadota bacterium
AATGCGTTTCTCTGCAGCCCGCCAATCCGCGTCATCGAAACGAACAACGCCCGAAGAAAAACCCTGCGGCCGACGCCCGCCGCTACACCGCGAGGTTCGCCCCCGTATCGACGCTGAAGAGGTGCACATGCGCCGGCGCGATCGCGAACCGCCCGCGATCGTCGCTGAGGTCGAGCTCCCCCGCCTCGGCGGACACATTGGCGATCAGGCGGCCGAGCGGCGTTTCCAGATGGACCAGCCGGCTCGCTCCCAGCTCCTCCACCAGCAGCACGCGGCCCTCCACGGGCGCATGATCCTCCGCGGCGGCCGGGCGCAGATGCTCCGGCCGCATCCCCACCGTCACCGGGCCGGCATGGCCGGGCGCCAGCGTCGCGCCGACCGGCAGCGCATGCTCGCTGTCGAGCCGCACGCTGCCGCCCTCCAGCGTCCCGTCCACGAGGTTCATCGGCGGCGAGCCGATGAAGCCGGCAACATAGGTCGAGGCCGGGTTGTGATAGACATCCGCCGGCGTGCCGATCTGCTCGATCCGGCCTTCGTTCATCACCACCAGCCGGTCGGCCATGGTCATCGCCTCGGTCTGGTCATGGGTGACAAAGACACTGGTCGCCTCCAGATCGCGGTGAAGCTGCTTGATCTCGACGCGCATCTGAACCCTCAGCTTGGCATCGAGGTTCGAGAGCGGCTCGTCGAAGAGGAACACCGCCGGCTCGCGCACGATGGCCCGCCCCATGGCGACCCGCTGGCGCTGGCCGCCGGAAAGCTGGCTCGGGCGGCGCTTGAGAAACTCGGCCAGACCGAGAATGCCGGCAGTCTTCTCGACCCGGGCGCGGATGTCCTTGCGCGACATCCCCGCGAGCTTCAAGGCATAGGCCATGTTGTCGAACACGCTCATATGCGGATAGAGCGCGTAGTTCTGGAACACCATCGCCACATCGCGTTCCTTCGGCGCCAAACTGTTCACCACGCGCCCGCCGATGGAGATCTCGCCGGCGGTGATTGCCTCCAGCCCGGCGATCATGCGCAACAGCGTAGACTTGCCGCAGCCGGAAGGGCCGACAATCACCACGAATTCCCCATCCAGAAAGGTGGCGCTGATCCCGTGGACGACTTCGAGATTGCCATAGGACTTGCGCACCTGGCGAATATCGACCGTTGCCATGCTCTCCGCTTCCCTTCCCTATACTGGCGAACAACACCAGTATTATTGCCCAAGCAGACTCGCTGCTGAACTCGCCCATGCGCCCATCACCGGCGCGCGCGACCCACAGCACCCACCACCAAAACAGCAGCGGCCCGCAGATCGACAACGCTCTCGGATCTTGGATTCTTCAACCGACTATGCAGCTTTTACTACAACAATTTCGTGACAATCCGACTTCAAGCCGTTCGCAACACTTGCCGAACCACGCAGCATCTGGACTACCCGCCCGAGACCGCCCCCGCCAGACCGCCCCGCTCCACCTCCGCCACGGCGCCGAGGCACCGTCCCCACAGCCTCGACCCTCATCAAAGCGACTCGCCCGCCACCACCGTCTATTGCGCCTCAGTTCAAGACCTGTCGATGCAACTGGGGGAAGCCATGGCCACGCTCACGGTGACGAACCTCGACGATTCCGGCGCGGGCTCCCTGCGCGACGCGCTTGCCACTGCCAACGCGACGCCCGGTGCAGACCGGATCGAGTTCGATCCGGCGCTCGAAGGCGGCACCCTCGTGCTCACGACCGGCGCGCTGCTGATCGCGGACGACGTGACCATCGATGCCGACGCCACCGGTATTCCAGCCCCGCGCATCACGATCGACGCGCAAGGCCGCGACTTCGAGGTCTTCCGCGTCGACGATGACGACGCCGATCGCGATGCGCGCGTCGAACTCCTGAACCTGACGGTCACCGGGGCCGGCTACAGCAGCAACGGCATCAACAACCGTGAGGACCTCTTTCTCCACTTCTCCAACGTCATCGGCAACGGAAACGCGGGCGCCATAGAACTCACTTTCGGAACCTCGGGTAGCAACGTCGAATTTCGCAACGGCATCATTGACGACAACGGGTCTGGCATCCTTGGTGCCGAAGTTCTTGCCTCCGAATGCGAAATCACAAGCGCTGCGCGCAGTTCGGATGGGATCCTTGGCAAGAGTGTTGTAGTACAGTCGAGCACTATTGAAGCGTTCGGACGCTTCTTCCGCGGTGTGACGGCGACGGATCTGCTCGTTCAGGACAGTTCGGTTGCTGGCGGCATCTCGGGCACCGACATCCGAGTGGTCAACAGCAACATTAGGAGGACATCCGAATACGCATCGAG
>JBCBWF010000430.1:0-4251 GCA_039817245.1 Pseudomonadota bacterium
CGCCGGCCGCGCGCAGGCGCGCCACGGCGACGGCGTCGCGCTCGGGCGTGTAGGCGAAATCCGGGCAGGCGGCGGTGGTGGGCGCGCCGGCGAGGTCGATATTGTCCTTGATCGCGAAGGGCAGGCCCCAGAGCGGGCGCGCGGGATCGAAGGGGCCGAGCGCCTCGGCCTCGGCCGTGAGCGCCGCGAGCGGGACGCGGTGGAGGAAGATGCCGGGATCGGCCACGGCGGCGATGCGCCGCTCCACCTCCGCCACCACCTCGGCCGGGCGCAGCCCCGCGGCATAGGCGGCGCGGAGCGCGGCGAAGGTGAAGGGCAGATCCTGCAGCGACGGGGTCTCGCCGGTCATCGCGTCTCTCATGCCGCAGCCTCCCGTACCGGCGGACGCGGTGCGGCGGCGATCATCGCCCGCGTGTAGTCGTGGGCCGGCGCGTTCATGACCTCCGCAGCCGGGCCCTGCTCGATGATCGCCCCGTCTCGCATCACCACGACGTGGTCGCAGAGGAGGCGCACGACCTGCAGGTCGTGGCTGACGAACAGATAGCTCATGCCGAGCCGCGCGCGAAGATCGGCGAGGAGGTTGAGCACCACCGCCTGGATGGAGACGTCGAGCGCGGCGGTGGGCTCGTCGAGCACCAGAAAGCGCGGCTCGAGCGCGATGGCGCGGGCGATGCCGACGCGCGCCTTCTGCCCGCCGGAGAGCTGGTGGGGAAAGCGCTCGAGCAGATGGCCCGGCAGGCCGACGAGATCGGCGAGCTCCTCGACACGCGCGCGGCGCTGGCGGGCGCGCAGGGCGGCGAGGCGGCGCAGCGGCTCCTCGATGGCGCGGCGCGCGGTCATGCGCGGGTTGAGGCTGTCCGTCGCGTCCTGGAACACCATCTGGATCGCCGCGCGGCGCGGATCGCGGGCGAAGCGCCTGGCGGGCACGGCCGCGAGGTCCTCGCCGGCGAAGCGGATCTCGCCGCTGGTGGGATCGAGCAGGCGCACGATCATGGCGGAGGTGGTCGACTTGCCGGAGCCCGACTCGCCGACAAGCCCGACGGTCTGGCCCTCATGCACGGTGAAGGAGACGGATTTGACGGCATGGACCGGGCCCGCCTTGCCGGGGAAGGTCTTCACGAGGTCGCGCACCTCCAAGAGCGGCGCGGTGCCGGGTGCATGCGGCGGCGGGGGCGTGCGCGCCTCGGCCGGCAGGAGGCTGCGGATGGAGGCGCCCTCGCGCGGCGTCGCGTCCACCAGCCGGCGAGTGTAGGGGTCGCGCGGGGCGGAGAAGACCGCGGCCGAGGGGCCGGTCTCCACGATCCGGCCGTCCTTCATGACCGCGATCCGGTCGCAGTACTGCGCGGCGAGGCCGAGATCGTGGGTGATCAGGATGGCACCCATGCCGCGCGCGCGGATGAGCTCGACAATGAGGTCCATCACGGCCTTCTGGGTGGTGATGTCGAGGCCGGTGGTCGGCTCGTCGGCGATCAGCAGGCGCGGGTCGCAGGCGAGCGCGATCGCGACGACGATGCGCTGGCACATGCCGCCGGAGAGCTCGAAGGGATAGGCGTGGTAGCGCGCGGCGGCGTCGCGGATCTTCACCGCCTCCATGGCCGCGATCGCCTTGCGGCGCGCATCGCCCGCGGTGGCGCGGGCATGGGTGCGCAGCACGTCCTCGATCTGGTGGCCCACCTTGCGGATCGGGTTGAGGGCCGCGCGGGGGTTCTGGAAGATCATGGAGATCTCGCGGCCGCGCAGATCCGCCATGTCGCGCTCGGAGGCGGCGCGCAGGTCGATGCCGCCATATTCGACCGAGCCCGCGCGGATGCTGCCGCCCTGATCGAGCAGGCGCAGGAGCGCATAGGAGGTGACGGATTGGCCCGAGCCCGACTCGCCGACGATGCCGAGGGTCTCGCCCTCCGCCAGCGTGAGGCTGACGCCGCGCACGGCCTCGACGAGGCCGCGGCGGGTGCGGAAGGCGACGGCGAGGTCCTCGATGCGCAGCATGCTCAGGTTCTCTTCCGCGGATCGACGATGTCGCGCAGACCGTCGCCGAGCAGGTTGAAGGTGAAGACCGCGAGCATGAGCGCGGCCCCGGGGAAGACCGCCAGCCACCATTCGCCGGAGACGATGAAATTGGCGCCCTCGGCCACCATGATCCCCCATTCCGCCGTGGGCGGGCGCACGCCGAGGCCGATGAAACTGAGGCCGGCGGCGTTGAGGATGGCCCAGCCGAGATTGAGCGAGACCTGCACCATCATGGGCGGCAGCGCGTTGGGGAAGATATGGAACGCGAGCACGCGCAGATCGGAATTGCCGGCGAGCTTGGCGGCCTGGGCGAAGCCTGCATCGCGGCGGATGTTGACCTCGGCGCGGACGAGGCGGGCGTAGAAGGGCAGATTGATGATGGCGGTGGCGTAGACGATGTTCTCGATGGTGTTGCCGAGCGCTGCGACGATGCCCATGGCGAGCACGAAGAGCGGGAAGGCCATGATGGTGTCGAGAAAGCGGCTGAGGACCGCGTCGAGCCAGCCGCCCCAGTAGCCCGCCGCGGCGCCGAGCACGGAGCCGACCGCGAAGGAGAGCGCGACGGCGGCGACGGAGATGGCGAGGTCGAGCCGGGTGGCGACGAGGACGCGGCTGAAGACGTCGCGGCCGAGATTGTCGGTGCCGAACCAGTTCTGCCAGGAGGGGGGCTGGAGGGCGCGCGCGGCATCGGATGCGAGCGGGTCGTGCGGCGCCAGCGCCGGGCCGAAGAGGGCGGCGAGGACGAGGAGCGCGAACATCGCGAAGGCGATGAGCGTGACCGGGTTCTCGCGCAGCACATGGGCGATATGCGCGGCGGTGGACTGGCCGGAGGGGGCGCTGGGGTCCGGGGCGCGGGGACCGGGTGCGCTGGGATCGGGTGCGCTGGGATCGGTGGCGGTCATCGCGCGCCGAACCCGATGCGCGGATCGATGGCGGTGTAGGCGAGGTCGATCGCGAGGTTGAGCGCCACGAACAGGAGCGCCATGGCGAGCACGAAGCCCTGCACCGCCGCGTAGTCCGACACGATCAGCGCCTCGACCGCATAGGAGCCGATGCCGGGCCAGGCGAAGACCTTCTCCACCAGCACATTGGCGCCGAGGGTAAAGGAGAACACCATGCCGAGGGTGGTGACGACCGGCAGGAGCGCGTTGCGGAGGGCATAGCCGTAGAGCACCTTGCGCGGCCCGAGCCCCGCGGCGCGGGCAGTGCGCACGAAATCGGCGGAGAGGGCGGAGAGCATGGCTGCGCGGGTCATCCGCGCGATGGGGGCCATGGTGAAGAGCGCGAGGGTGGTGGCCGGCAGGACGAGCTGGGCGAGCGCGCCGCGCCAGGTCTCCCAGTCCCCCGCCAGCGCCGCGTCGATCAGGTAGAAGCCGGTCACATGCGGCGGCTCGAGATAGAGGAAGTCGAGCCGGCCAAGCGGCGCGGGCGCGATGCCGGCAAGGTAGTAGAAAACGTAGATGAGCACGATGCCGGTGAAGAAGGTGGGCATCGAGACGCCGGCGGTGACGAGCACGCGGCAGAGATGGTCGATCCAGCTGCCCGGCCGCGTGGCCGCCAGCACCCCGAGCGGAATGGCCACGCTGCAGGAAAGCGCGAGGGCCGCGAGCGTGAGCTCCAGCGAGGCCGGCAGCCGGTTTGCGAGATCGTAGGCGACGGGCTGGCCGGTGGAGATGGAGCGGCCGAGGTCGCCCTGCACGAGATCGCCCACATAGAGAAAGAACTGCACCACCAGCGGCCTGTCCAGCCCGAGGGCGACGCGGACCTCCTCGATGGAGGCCGCATCCGCCGCCGGACCGGCGAAATAGACGGCCGGGTCGCCGGGCAGCGCGCGGGTGAGCAGGAAGCTCACCACCACCACGCCGATCACCACCGGGACCGCCTGCAGGAGGCGGCCCAGCACCGCGCGGACCCGGCCGGCCATGGCGATCAGGCCTTGCTCAGACCGCGCGCGTCGAGCTGGCGGTGGAACCAGTACTCGTAGCCCTCCGCCCCGTTGGTGGCGACGTTGAGCGCGGGCTGCCAGAGCGGGATGCGCGGCAGGTCCTCGAAGGCGATCTCGAACATGCGCTTGACCTTGGGCGCATAGCCCGGATCGTCCGTTGGCAGGTGCAGCGTCTCGTCCACCAGCGTTTCGATCTCCTCGTTGCGGTAGTTCGAGGAGTTGAAAAGGTGGTGGACGAGACGCTGCACCTGCCAACGGACGATCCGGGCTATGCGCCCAAGGTCAAGCGCATGTTC
>JBCBWF010000254.1:0-7470 GCA_039817245.1 Pseudomonadota bacterium
AACGGCGCCGACCAGGAGGCCCTCCATGGCGAGAACACGCAGCACGGTGCCGGCCTCCTCCACCTGATCGCCGGGCCGCGGGAGCCGGCCGAGGAGCGCCATGATGAGCCCGCCCACGGTCATGATGTCGCCCTCGCGCGCCGGAGCGAGACCGGTGGCCTGCTGCAGCGAGCGCAGCGGCGTGAGCCCGGCGCAGCGGACGCTGCCATCCTCCAGCGCTTCGACGCGATCATGCGCGTCGAGGAAGATCCGCTGGCCGCGGGTGAGATAGCCGAAGACATCGTCGGCGCTGGCCAGCCCCTCGATGCCGCCGAACTCGTTCATCACCAGCGCGGCATGGTGGTCGCCGTCCTTGAAGAGCTCGGCGAGTTCCGAGACGGTCTGCGTGGAGGGCACGATCATCGCCGGCGAGACCAGGTCCTCCAGCGCGATCTCCCCCTCCCCGCGCTGGCGGCGCAGGACCGCGGCGAGCACCCGCTCCTCACGCAGCACGCCGATCACGTTGTCGCGCTGCTGGCGGTAGAGCGGCACGCGGCGGTGACGCAGCGTGCGGAACTGCTCGAGTATGGCGTCGACCGGCAGGTCCGCATCGATGAAATGCACCTGCGGGCGGGGGACCATGATGGTGGAGACCGGCGTGCTGCTCGCCTCGATCAGGTTGAGGATCAGGCGGCGCTCGCCGCGGCTCACGATGCCTTCGCGCTCCACATCGCGCAGATAGAAGGCGAAGTCGTCGGCGCTCAGGATGTTCTCGCGCCGCTCCTCGCGCCCGATGACGAGCGCCGTGGCGCGGTCGGAGGCGAGGCGGATCAGCGCCCTGAGCGGCGCCACGATCCGCACCCAGGGGGTCAGGCAGGGCTCGATCAGCCGCGTGCTGGCCGCAACCGGGGCCGTCACGGCCACGGTCTTCGGCGTGATCTCGCAGAGCAGAAGCAACAGCACGATCATCACGAAGGCATTGGCGATGGCGGCCGCCTGCGGGGTGCCGAGCAGGATCAGCAGAATGCCGGTCAGGTTCACCGTCGCCGCGATGTTCACCAGCTCGTTGCCGCAGAGGATGGAGATGATGAGCCGGCGGGGCTCGCTCAGCAGGTCGCGGATCGCATTGGCCTGCCCGGGGTTCTTGTGCTCGATGCGCTGGATATCGGTCTCGCGAAGCGAGAAGAGTGCGGTCTCCGACATGGAGAAGAGCGCTGAGGCGGCGAAGAGCAGGACCTGCAGGATGAGCCGCAGGATCACCGCGGGGTCCTCGAACGCGCTCCAGTTGACCGCCATCTCGACACCCCTCGGCGCCCTTGCCGCCCGGGCCGGCCCGCGGACGTTCTGCTCGCCCGAGAAGGCATGCGAACCGCCGGGGGCGTGTGAACGGGCGATGAAACTCCAGTGACCGTGGCGAATGCGAACGCTCAGGAGGGATCGGCTCAGCGGCCGGACGCGCCGGTGGTGAGCCAGCGCCAGAAGGCGCGCGCGCCGGGGCTGTTGCGCGCGCGGGGCGTCAGATCGGCCCAGTAGGCGCGCCCGGTCGCCACCGTCCGCTCGACGCCGATCACCAGGCGCCCCTCCGCCAGCAGCCGCTCCACCAGCCCGCGCCAGCCGAGCCCGATGCCCTGCCCGTTCTGGATGCTGAGCAGATAGACCATGTAGCTCATAATCCGCTCCGTTGGCGCCGGGCGCGGCGCGCGCAGGCCCGTGCCCTCCAGATAGCGGCTCCAGTCTTCGGCATGGTCGAGGCTCGACATGTGCAGGAGCTTGCGGTCGAGCAGCCGCTCCAGCGGCAGCGGCCGGTCGCCGGGCAGGAGCCCGGGCGCGGCGACGGGCACGAGCTCCTCGCGGAAGATCGGCGCGCTCTGCGCACCCGGCAGCCCGGCGGTGCCGAAGCTCACCACCACATCCGCATCACTCGCATCGAAGCCCCTGTTCTGGTCGCGGGTCACGATCTGGATCGGATGCTCGGGCGCCATCGCCTGAAACTCGGCCAGCCGCGGCATGAGATAGAGGCTGGTGAAGCCTATCGGGGCGTTGACCACCACGGGCGCATCGCGGCGCCCGGCCTCGATCCGGCGCATCTCGGCGCGCATCGCGTCGAAGCCGTCGGAGACGGTGCGAAAGAGCGCCTCGCCCTCGGCGGTGAGGGTCAGCCGCGGCTTGGTGCGCTTGAAGAGCCGCGCGTCGAGCAGCGCCTCGAGCGCCGCGACCTGGCGGCTGATGGCGGGCTGCTGGACATTGAGCTCCCGGGCCGCGTCCGTGAAGCTCAAACGCCGCGCGGCGGCCTCGAAGGCGGCGAGCTGGGCCAGGGGCAACGGTGGCGACATATCATTCCCTCAGCGAATGATCTGCATTCACCAGTTCACGGTTTTCCGGGCCTGTCAAACGGCTAGCCTGAGGCTGCGGATTGGCGGAGCGAAAGGCGATGCAGAGCGTCAGTATCCTCGCGCTGGGCGGCGACGGGATCGGGCCGGAGATCCTCGAGGCGGGCCTGCGGGTCGCGCAGGCGGCGGCGCGGGCGGGCGGCATCGCGCTCGGCGTGGAGCACGAGCTCCTGCACGGCGCCTCCTGGGAGGCGCGCGGCACCTTCTGCTCGGAGGCGGTGCTGGCGAAGGCGCGCGCGGCGGATGCGGTGCTCGTCGGCGCCGTGGGCGGGCCGGCCTGGGACGGGATCCGCCAGCCCGGCGGACCGGAATGCCAGGACGGGCTCATGTATCTGCGCCACCACCTGCAGACCTATCTCGGCCTGCGCCCGGCGCGGGCCTGGGAGCCGCTGCTGGCGCGCACGCCCTTCCGGCCGGAGGTGGTGCGCGGTGCGAATGTGCTGATCCTGCGCGAGATGTGCGGCGGTGCGATGTTCGCGCGCGAGCGCGGGCGGCGCGTCGTGGCGGGGCGGCGGCAGGGCTACGACCTCACCGCCTATGACGAGGCCGAGATCGCCCGCTTCGCCCGCGGCGGCTTCGCGCTCGCACGCCAGCGCCGCGGGCGGCTGGTGAGCTGCGACAAATCCAATGTCTTGGAGAGCTACGCGCTCTGGCGCGAGGTGGTGAGCGCGGTGGCGCGGGACTATCCGGACATCGCCTTCGAGAACCTCTTTGCAGATCACTGCGCCTATCAGCTCATGATGCGGCCGCGCGATTTCGACGTGGTGCTCTGCTGCAATCAGCTCGGCGATCTCTTCAGCGACCTGACCGGGGCCTATGCCGGCTCGCTGGGGATGCTGCCCTCGGCCTGCCTCGCGGCGGTGCCGGGCAACGGGCCGGTCTTCGGGATGTATGAAAGCACCTCCGGCTCGGCCCCGGATATCGCGGGGCGCGGCATCGCCAATCCCGTCGGCACGATCCTCTCGGTGGCGCTGATGTTCCGCCACTCGCTCGACCGCGCGGATCTCGCCCTGCGCATCGAGCGCGCGGTGGAGCGCGTCATCGCCGCCGGCATCCGCACCCCGGATCTCGGCGGCTCGGCCGGCTCGGCCGCGCTCACCGAAGCGGTGCTGGCGGAAATGGCCGCGGTGCCGGCGTGACGGAGGTGTTCGACTTCGTGATTGCGGGCGCAGGCTCGGCCGGATGCGCGCTCGCAGCGCGCCTCGCGGAGGACGGCCGCCACACCGTCTGCCTCGTCGAGGCCGGCGGCCCGGGCCGCAGCCTCTGGAGCCGGATGCCGGCGGGCAACGGCTTTCTCTTCGGCAACCCGCGGCATGACTGGGGCTTGCGCTCGGTGCCCCAGCCGGGCCTCGCCGGGCGATCGGTCTTCTACCCGCGCGGCAAGGGCGTGGGCGGCTCGTCGCTCATGAACGGCATGATCTACATGCGCGGCACGGCCGGAGACTACGACCGCTGGCGCCGCAAGGGCCTCGCCGGCTGGTCCTACGCCGAGGTCCTGCCCTATTTCCGGCGTTCGGCAGGGGCGGCCCATCGCGCGGGCGACCCCTATCACGGCCGAGGACCCCTGCGCCTCACCCCCGCCGGGAACTTCGACGCCGTCAATGCACGCTTCGTCCAGGCCTGCATCGAGGCCGGCGCGGCCCGCAACGCCGACTTCAACGGCGCGTCGCAGGCGGGCGCAGGGCGGATCGACACCAAGGTGTGGCGGGGCCGGCGCCAGTCGGCGGCCGAGGCCTATCTCGCCCGCCCGCCCGCGGGGCTCACGATCCGCACCGGGACGCCCGTGCACCGCGTGCTCCTGGACGGCCGGCGCGCGGTGGGGCTCGCGCTGGCCGGCGCGGAGCTGCGCGCACGGCGCGAGGTGATCCTCTGCCTCGGCGCCTTCGGCTCGCCGCAGGTGCTCATGCGCTCCGGGATCGGCCCGGCCGCGCATCTGGCCGATATGGGCATCGCGGTCGTGCACGACCTGCCGGGCGTGGGCAGCACGCTGCTCGACCATCCGCAATACCCGATGAAGCGCGCGCTGCGGGACCCGGCGCTCTCGCTCGCGCGCCACCAGCGCGCGGGCCGGGCGGTGGCGCTGGGGCTGCGCTATCTGCTGGCAGGCACCGGGCCGGGCGCGGCGCCCTTCTGGTCCTCGGCCCTCTTCCACGCGCTGCGCGATGCCGAGAACCCGGAGCTGCAGGTCTATCTCACGCCCATGTGCGTGACCGAGGAGGCCGCCGCGCCGCGGCTCTCGCCAGCGGCGCTCCTCAATATCGGCACGCTGATCCTCGCGCGCGGCAAGGCGGCGCTGCCGGGGCTGCAGTTCGACATCTGCCTCCTCCGCCCCCGCTCGGCGGGCACGGTGCGGCTGGCAGGGCCGTCGCCGGAGACCCCGCCGGCGATCGACCCCGCCTGGTTCTCCGACCCTGCCGATATGGACGACATGATCGCGGGCATCCGCCATATGCGCCGCGTCGCCGCCCAGCCTGCGCTCGCCGGGATCGTCGCCGGGGAGACCCAGCCCGCCGCCACTGCCGAGACCGACGCGGCCCTCGAGGCCGCCGTCCGCGCCCATGCGAGCACGGGCCACCACCCGGTCGCCACCTGCCGGATGGGCGCCGCGCACGACCCCGGCGCGGTGCTCGACGAAGCGCTCCGCGTGCGCGGGATCGACCGGCTGCGCGTCGTCGACGCCTCCGCCTTCGCCGACCAGATCGGCGGCAATCCCGGCGCACCGGTGCTCATGCTGGCGGAGAAGGCGGCGGACATGATCCTCGGCCGTCCCGCCCCCGCGCCGGAAGATCCGCGGGCCGGGCGCGCCGAACCCGCATCGGGGGAGGCGCACCTCCGCGCCATCGCGCAGGCTGATGCCAGCCCCTGACCCAACCGCTCACCGAGGAGTGACGCCGATGCCCGACGACCAGCCGATGAACCGCATCTGGCACCACCAGCCGGCCACACCCATCCCCGTCTCGCCGATCCTCGCCTGGCCGCCGCGCCCGCTCGCCTGGCTACGCTGGATCGGCAGTTACTGGCTCGCCATCGGTGCCGTGACCATGGAATTCGCGATGGCCTGGGCGGTCTTCGCGCTGCTGCAGCCCCCGCTCGAGAGCATGCAGACCCTCGCCGTCAGCTGGATCGCCCAGCTTTGGCTGCGCAACATGGTGCTGATGTGCCTCGTGGCGGGCGGGCTGCACCTCTGGTTCTACAGCTTCACCGCACAGGGCAAGACGCTGAAATTCGATGCGCGCGATCTCGCGCGCGACAACGGCAACTACACCTTCCGCAACCAGGTGCTGGACAACATGTTCTGGACCCTGGCCAGCGGCGTGACGGTGTGGACGCTCTTCGAAGGGCTCTACTTCTGGGCCGCCGCGAACGGCTACGCGCCGGGGCTGAGCTTCGCGGAAAACCCGGTCTGGTTCGCGCTCTGGTTCGTGCTGATCCCGATCTGGTCGTCCTTCCACTTCTACTGGATCCACCGCGCACTGCACTGGCCGCCGCTCTACCGGCTCGCCCATGCGCTGCACCACCGCAACGTCAATATCGGGCCCTGGACCGGCATCTCGATGCATCCCGTGGAGCATCTGCTCTACTTCTCCTCCACCTGGATCCACTTTCTGGTGCCGTCGAGCCCGGTGCATGTGCTCTTCCACTTCTACCTCCAGGCGCTGAACCCGGCCTTCTCGCATTCCGGGTTCGAGGGCATCGTGGCAGGGGACAAGAAACGCGTCGATGCGGGCGATTTCTTCCACCAGCTCCACCACCGTTATTTCGAGTGCAACTACGGCACTTCGGAGATGCCCTGGGACGCGGTCTTCGGCTCGTTCCACGACGGCAGCGAGGCGGCCACGCAGGCGACACGGGCGCGCAAGAAGCGGATGCATGCCGGATGAGCCTCGCGCGCGCCTTCGGGGCCTTCGCGGCCGCGGCCGAGCCGCCGGGGGCGCTGGCTCGGCCCATCGCTGCGGCGGTGGCGGACGGGATCGGCTGCATCCTCGGCGGCGCGCGGAGCGAGGTGGCCGGGCGCGTGCGCGCAGCGCTCGGCTCGGGCGGCGCGGTGCCGGTGCTCGGCACCGCGGATCGGGCGCCACCGGGGCTCGCGGCCCTGCGCATGGCCGTCGCCGGGCACGCCCACGATTTCGACGACTGGGAGGAGCCCGGCAACACGCATCCCACCGTTGTGCTCTTTCCGGCGATCTTCGCCGCGGCCCATCTGGCGCCGGTCTCCGGGCAGCGCTTCCTCGCGGCCTATGCCGTGGGCTTCGAGGTGATCGCGCGGCTCGGCCAGGCGCTCGGGCTCGCGCATTACGCGCGCGGCTTTCACACCACCGCCACGCTGGGGGCTCTCGGCGCGGCGGCGGCGGCGGCGCGCGCGCTGGGGCTCGATGCGGCCAGGGCGGCGCATGCCATCGGGCTCGCCGCGAGCCAGGCGCAGGGCTACACGCTGCAGTTCGGCTCGCACGCCAAGCCGCTGCAGGCCGGCGCCGCCGCACGCGCCGGGATCGAGGCGGCCCTGCTGGCGCGCGCGGGCTGCACCGCGCGGCTCGATGTGATCTGCGATCCGCGCGGCATGGCCGGGCTTCTCGGCACGCGCGACACGGGCCGGATCGCGGCCGCCACCGCGCGGCTCGGCGCGCCCTGGGCGGTGGCGGAGTTCAGTATCATCCTGAAGCCCTGGCCCTCCTGCGGCTACACCCACCGGTTGATGACCGCGGCGCTGGAGCTCCGCGGCGCCCTCGCGCCGGCGGGCGCGCTCTCCTCGGCCGAAGCGGTGCTGCCCGATTTTCACCGCGCGATCCTGCCCTTCGACCGGCCGGAGACCGCCAGCGAGGCGCTCTTCTCGATCCCGGCCTGCGTCGCACAGATCCTGGCGGAGGGAGACCTCACGCTGGCCGACAGCGCCGCGGGGTTCTGGCGCACGCCGCGGATCCGCGGGCTGGCGGAGCGGATCGCCGTCACAGCCGTGCCCGCGCGTCGGCCCGAGCGCAACTACGACCCCGAACAGCCCGACCGTCTGGTGCTGGAGGCGGGCGGAGCGAGGCACGAGGCGCTCTGCGCCTTCCCTCTCGGCTCCCCGCAGAACCCGATGATCGCGGTTCAGCTCTCCACCAAG